>DATIOJ010000050.1:0-29095 GCA_035473355.1 Candidatus Limnocylindrales bacterium | reverse complement strand
GTCTTAGCGCCGTTTTACCGTTCCGGTATCAGGCGCGATGCTGCCGCGTAATCCATGAGTCAGACGCGGCAGTGACGTTCAATTTGGCCGTCCGCCATAGGGCAGATCACTCTGGATCAGAAGGTTGAAGGTTCGAATCCTTCCTCCCCAGCCAATCTCCTGTCTTGAACTCGGAACCCGCGACTGGACTCTGATCGTGGGGTCATGACCGCCGGCGCCCTGGATGCGGCCTACGATTCTTCTGCGGTCCATGCGAGTCCCTGCAGGCGCGCTCGCCATCACGTGTCTCCTGCTCGCGGCTTGCACCGTGACGCCCGTCGCGCGAACCTCTCCAGCGCCGGTCGCTGAATCCACGTCGGTTGCATGTCCCGACGGGAAGCCCGAACAGCCGGGCCTGCAGGACTTCGGTGCCTACATAGGCACGTGGGACGCGCATCATGAGCGGGTCGCTCAAACCGGCGAGTACACGATCGGGACTTTCTCCGGCCGCGTCGCGGTGCAATGCAGCACCGCGGATTACATCATCGTCGAGGTCATGAAGGTGACGTTTCAGGTGCCAAGCGGGCGCGCGCTCCAGTACGCATTGACCGAGCTGCCGGCCGACTCGAAGAAGATTTACGACCGCACCCACAGCGGATGCCGCGCCCTGCAGTACCAGTCCCATCAGCTCGCCCAGCAGCTTTCCGCGGACGACCACGAAGGACTAGCCGACATCACGGTGCAAAACGCAATGTCGTCCAACCCGTCCGACGTCGCCGTGCTGGTGACGATTCGGGTCGCAGGCAAGCCCGGGGGCGACACCTCGAGCTGTTTCTGATGGGCGGAGAGTGGCCGCTTGGCGCGGTCGAGCTCAAGGTCCTCGATCTCGAGCGAGAAAGCGCATTTTATGACCGGTTCGGCCTTCAGTCGATCGAGGCCGACCAGCAGCACGCGGTCTTTGGCGCCAACGGCTCGCCGCTGCTCCGGTTGTCGGCACTGGACGGAGGGCGCGAGCGGCCGCGCCACACTGCAGGACTCTACCACTTCGCGATCCTTCTCCCCGACGAGAGGGAGCTCGGAGGATTCCTGCAAAGAACGCTCGAAGAGCGGTTGCCGCTGACCGGCACGGCCGACCATCTCGTCAGCCAGGCCCTTTACTTCGACGACCCGGAGGGAAACGGCATCGAGGTCTACGCCGATCGTCCGCGCAGCGAGTGGCTCTACCCCAACGGACGGCTGAGCATCGGAACCGAGCACCTCGACTTCGAACGCCTGCTGAAGATCGCCGCCCTGCCCCAGCCGAAGTTCTCGCCCGGAACAGTGCTGGGGCACATGCACCTGAACGTCAGCGACCTCGACGCCAGCCAGGCGTTCTACGAATCGCTGGGCATGGAGCTCACGGCCGAGGCGGGCCACGTGATGCGCTTCCTGAGCTGGGACGGCTACCACCACCATCTCGGTATCAACGTGCTCGAGGGCAGGGGCGCCGCTCCGGTGGCCCCCGACGTTCGCGGTGTTCGAAGGTTCGAGGTACGGCGCGTGGACACGCCACGGAGCGATCCGAACGGGATCGAGCTGACGCCCGGGCTTTAGATTTCCGGCGCGTTCGCCGTCGGTTTGTCGGGTAACTCACCCGATGCGCAAACCGGTTGTCCTTGAAAAATCGTCGTGTAGGCTATTCTGCCGGCAGTGTCCAACCTCCTCGTTGTCCTCGCGCTGGCGATCGAGGTCGCCTTCGCGGCCCTTGCGATCCGTACTGCGGTCAGCTGGGCGCACCAGCCTGACCGGCGGCACGCGTACCTGGCCCTGGGAATCGCGTCCCTGGCCGTCGACGTGCTGATCTCGCCCGCCATCTACGGCGGTGGTCTGGCGGGCCACCTCGCCACGGACGTTGCGCTGATCGTGTTCCTGCTCTCGGGATACGGCCTGCTGATGTTCCGAGACTCGTTCGTGCCGCTCAGCGCGCTGACCAGGCGCGCGGTCGCGGCGGCGATCATCGTGCTGGGGCTGGCCGGCATCGTGCTGCAGCTGCCCGGCAATCCGGAGAGCCTGCACTCGCCGCTCCAGACCCTAGAGGTCGTCGGCGTGATCGGGATCTGGGCCTACTGCGTGCTCGACCCGATCATTACGTTCTGGCTGGCGGCTCGGGGCCGGCCGGCGGTGGAGATGGCCCGACTCCGCGCGATCAGCATCGGCTACGCCGGCCTGCTGTTCGTCATCGTTTTCGGGACCGTCGCGGGCGCGCTCAACGACGCGATCTCGCTGGTGATGGATCTCCTCGCGCTGGCCATCGTGCCGATTCTCTACGTAGCATTCTTCCCGCCGGTCTGGCTGCGCCGAATCTGGCGCCAGCCCGAGGAGGAACAGTTCCGCAGCGCCCTGCACGACCTCCTGCTGTACAGCCCGGACCGCGTGACGCTGGCGGAGAAGGCGCTCGGGTGGGCCGAACGCCTCGTCGGCGGGGATGCGGCATTCATCCTCGACGCGGGCGGCTCAGTGCTGGCCAGCCGCGGCCTGAGCGTTGCGGATGCCGATCAGGTCGCGGTCCGCGGCAAGTTCCTGAGTCCCGCGGGCGAGGACCGCGCTCCGCGGCGAGAAGGCGCCACGATCGTCGTACCGCTCGACCTGCGACAGGGACGCGGCGCCATGGTCATTCGCTCAGACCGGCTCACCCCGATCTTCGGTGACGAGGAGCTCACCCGGCTCAGCCAGTACGCGACGAGCCTGTCGGCGGGCCTCGACAGGGTCACGCTGAGCTCGAAGATCGCTGCTCTGGAACGCGCCAAGACCGACTTCTTGAACATCGCCTCCCACGAGCTGCGGGGACCGATGACCGTGATCAAGGGCTACCTGACGATGCTCGAGTCAGGCGCGCTCGGGGAGCTCGCCCCCAAGATCCGGTCGGTGCTACCGCTTCTGATCTCGAAGTCAGACGAGGTCAACTGGATGATCGAGCAGATGATCGAGGCATCGCGACTCGAGGAAGGCCGGCTTGCCCTCAAGCGAACTCGATCCGACATCGTCGAGCTCACCGACTCCGCCATCGAAGGCGTGCGAATGATTCTCGCCGGGCACGACCTGAAGGTCGACATGCCCGTGGAGTCAATCGAGGCCAGCGTCGATCCGGACCGTTTTCAGATCGTCGTCCGCAACCTGCTCAGCAACGCCGCGAAGTACTCGCCCTCCGGCACCGACATCACGGTGGACGTGCGAAGGGACACAGACAGGGCGTTCGTCGCGGTGCGCGACGGCGGCGTCGGTATCTCGACGGAAGACCAAGCGACGCTGTTCACGCGATTCGGCCGGATCGAGACGTCGACGCACGTCCAGGGCACCGGTCTCGGCCTTTGGCTCTCACGCGAGATTGCCCGGATGCACGATGGCGATCTGACGGTCGACTCGAAGATCGGCGCCGGCAGCACGTTCACCTTCTCGGTGCCGCTCAGCCAGTAATCTGTCGGCGATCCACGTGGTCCCGGAAGTTCAGGTTTCCTTTGTACCGAGCCGTCCGCTTGACCTCTGGCTGACCCTTGGCGCGCTCGGTTCAGGTCCCTCGCTGAGGCAGTACGACGGGGACATCTGGCGAGCCACGCGCACGCCGGCCGGTGCGGCCACGATCCGCCTGCGCCGCCGCAACGGCTCGATCGATGTCGAAGCATGGGGGCCAGGCGCGCAGTGGGCCGCGACGCACGCACCCGCGCTGTGCGGGCAGGATGACGACGACTCCGGGTTCACGCCCGCTCACCCGCTGATCGCGCGGCTGCATCGCGACATCCGGGGCATCCGCATGCCGCGCACGCACGCCGTCTTCGAGGCGATGGTGCCGACGGTCATCCTCCAGCAGGTCACGACCGTCGAGGCGCGCGACTCCTACCACCACCTTGTCAATGCACTCGGCGCTCCGGCGCCGGGGCCCGTACCGCTCAAGCTGCCGCCCGCGCCCGACGTGCTCGCGCGAACGCCGTACTGGCAGTTCCACCGGTATGGCATCGAGCGGCGGCGGGCAGAGGTGATCATCCGCATCGCGCGCAGCGTCAAGCGTGTCGAGGAAACGTGCGCGATGGATCTAGGAGCCGCCTACCGCAGGTTGTTGGCGTTTCCCGGAGTGGGGCCGTGGACGGCGGCCAAGGTCGCCATGATCGCGCTGGGCGACGCCGATGCGGTGCCCGTCGGTGACTATCACCTCCCGCACTCGATCGGCTTTGCCCTCGAGGGCACAGCTCGGTCCAGCGACGAGCGAATGCTCGAGCTGCTCGAACCGTACCGCGGGCATCGCGCGAGGGTCGTCCGCCTGATCACGGCCGCCGGCATAGCCGCTCCGCGGTTCGGCCCTAAGAAGCCGCTCCGCAACCTCCGCAATATCTGAACTACTACGGGTCGAGGTTCGAGAGCGTCTCCTCCACCAGGTCGATCAGCTCGCCCATCCCTTCGGCGTCGAAGATCAGCCGCGCGCCGGCCGTCCGATAGAGCTCGGGCAACGACCTGGTGGCGCCCAGCGCAAGCGCAGCGCGGTACCTGCTCACGGCGTCGTGGCGGTCCGACAGGCTGTTGCGCCACACCTGCAGCGCACCCAGCTGCGCGATGCCGTACTCGATGTAGTAGAACGGATACTCGAACAGGTGAGGCTGGAAGTACCAGCGCGCGATGCGCTCCGCGTCGAGCCCGCTCCAGTCCACCGAGTCGCCCTCGAACCGGCGCCTGAGCTCGAGCCATTTCTGGTCGCGGGCGTCGGCGTCTCGGCCGTCGGGGTTGGTGTAGATCCACTGCTGGAAAGCGTCGACTGACGCGCAGTGAGTGAAAAAGTGCACGGCGCGCTCGAGCAGCGCCCGCCGCGCCCGATGCGCGTCCGCCTCCGAGTAGTAACCGCCGTGTCCTCGATCGATGTACGGGGACGCCAGCAGCTCCATCGACATCGATGCCACCTCGGCCATCTCGGCGCCGGGATGGCGCTGAAAGATCAGCGGCAGGCTCGAGGTCTCGAAAACGTGAAAGGAGTGTCCTGCCTCGTGGAGCAGCGTCCGAACGTCCTCGTCGATGCCCACCGCGTTCATGAAGATCAGCGGCAGATTGCGGACCGGAAGCGAGTCACAGAAGCCTCCTGGCGCCTTGCCCTTGCGGTTGTCGAGATCGAGCAGGCCCGCGTCTGCCATCGTCCGGAAGTAGCGGCTGAAGTCCGGCTCGACGTACGCAAACAGGCCGCCGGTGCGCGAGACGAACTCGCCGACGTCCGAGTACGGCTCGAGCGGCGGCCTGCCCTTGGGATCGACCCAGTTGTCCCACGGTCGCAGCCGATCCACGCCGAGGTGCGAGCGCCGGACCTCGAGCAGCCGCTGGACGGCAGGGCGCACCACCTCTTCGACTGCCTCATGGAAGCGGAAGCAGTCGGCGGGCGTGTAGTCGAATCGGTTCTTCTCCCGATGCGAGTAGTCGCGGTAATTCTCGAACCCCGAGTTCCTGGCGACCTGCTGGCGGAGGTCGTACATTCGGTCGAAGAGAGCCGCGAGCGCGTCGCGCTGCTCGATGTAGGGACGGAACATCGAGCGGAACGCCTGCTCTCGCACAGACCGGTCGTTGCTCTCAAGAAACGGCCACATTTGAGCCGGCGTCTTCTCCTGGCCGGCCCAGTCGACGGTCATGGCGCCGACGGCCTTCGCCCATTCGGCGGAAAGCTTGGCCAGCTGGGCGAACAGCGGGACGTTGGCCTCGTGGAAGAGCTCGATCTGGTTGCGGAACTTGCGAATCACCGGCTCGAGGCCTGGCCTGACGTAGCCGAGGTCGACCAGCCTTCGCTGCAGCCCCGCCCGTCGCTCGTCGGCCTTCGGTTCGATCTCGCTGCCGAACCTCAGATGCGCGGCCTCGGCATCGCGGTCGGCCGTGTTGGCGCAGTAGGCGAAGTTCGCAAGCGCGGCGGCCTCGGCGAGCAGTGATTCGAGTCGAGACCAGTCCGCGAGCCACGATTCCGCGCTGCCTGGGCTCAGCGGACGCGCCTGCAGCTCTTCGTAAAATGGCGCGACGTCCTGCCACGTCGCGCTCTTCAACGCCTCAGCGGTATCGGGTAAAGCGATCACCACACCACCCCCGGGGCAAAATGCTAGCGGCAGTCGTGAAGTGAAATCTTTATCGCTTCCACCCTCAGTTCGCGCTGCGGCGGACGCCGCCCTCGGGGGTGGCGAGGTCAAGGAAGAGTTCGCGTGGATGAGCTGGGCGGGGACGGTCTGGCGGCTGACCGGGGAGCAACGTTCAGTCTTCGTCAAGCGAGCCGCCCGGCTGGACGGGGAGAGGGACCGGCTCGCGTGGCTGGCGGGCCGCTGGCCGGTTCCGGAGGTCGTCGGTTTCCTTCACGCCTCGGGCGACGACTGGTTGGTGACCCACGCGGTCCCCGGCGTCCCGATGTTCCACGCTTCGGTCGGCTGGGCCCCGGGGCAGGTCGCGGGGGAGCTCGGCGCGGTCCTCCGGGTTCTGCACGCGACCCCGGCGGACGACTGCCCGTTCGGGACCAGGAAGCGCGGCAACGTCCTGATCCACGGCGACTACTGCCTCCCGAACGTTCTGGTGCACGAGGGGGTGTTCAGCGGCCTGGTCGACGTCGGCCGCTCTGGCCTCGGCAATCCCGAAGACGATCTTGCCGCGGGCGTGTGGACGCTGCAGTACAACTACGGCCGGGGTTTCGCGCGCACCTTTCTCGACGCGTACGGATGGCCGCCGATGACGGACGTCGCGATCGAAAAGCTCCGCCGAAAGTACGGCCGCTAGCCGGGTACGACCGTTTCGACGGCTCGCCAGCAGTACCAGGCCGCGATCGTGCGGTACGGCCGGAATTTCTCGCCTTCCGCTTCGAGCGCCCTGGGCGTGATGAGCTCCCGCTTGCGGTGGATCATGGTCCAGCCTTTGCGCACGCCGTAGTCCGCCACGGGCCAGATGTCGAGACGCTGCAGCTGAAACATCATGAACATCTGCGCCGTCCAGGGACCTATGCCGCGCACCTGGACCAACCGCGCCTCAAGCTCCTCGTCGGACAGCGACTCGACATCTTGGAGCGGGACAGTCCCGTCGACGACCTTCCGCGCGAGGTCGGCGACGGCGGCCGTCTTCGAGCCGCTGAGACCCGCGCTTCGCATCACGCCTTCGGGCAGCGCCAGCACTGCCGTGGGCGACAGGCCATCCGAGAACAGGTTGAGGAAACGGCCGTGGATTGCCGTCGCGGCAGCACCCGCGAGCTGCTGATACATGATCGATCGCACGAGCGCCCCGAAGCTGTCGTCGCTGCCGGGCCGGAAGCTCATGGCACCGACGCGCTTGATGAGCTTCGCCATGGCCGGGTCCCGGCGGGCAACCAGGCGCGTGCCCTTCGCGATCTTGGCCTGCAGCTCCTCCCCGCGCTTGGGGCGGTCTCGCCGAGGTGCGACGGAGGGGCTCGTCTTCTTTTTCAGGCGAACTCGGCCATGAAGCCGGCGAATTCATCGCGCGACATGCGCAGCTTGTCTTCGCCAAGGTCTCGGAGCGGCTCCTGGGGGATGTGCTCGGTGGTGGCGAAGTCGTCCATCTTGGTGTCGACGTAAAGCAGCCCGGTCACGAGGTGGCCTTCCGAGCGGCCCTCCTCGATCACGCGAATCGCGGCTCGGCGATCGGTCGGGTCGTGGTCCTCGCCCAGCTTCTTGAGCACGATGTGAGAGCCGTCGTGCAGCTGCACGTCGCGAACCGTGCCGGGCTCGTAGTCGACGTGCACCTCTTCGAAGAACGGGATGAACGAGACGTCGGCGATCGACTCCTCGTGGTCCTTGACCCAGCTGTAGCTCTTGGTCGATCCGTCGTGGTCGTTGAAGGTCACGCAGGGAGAGATGATGTCGAGGATCGCGGTGCCGCGGTGGGCGATTGCCGCCTTGATCAGCGGAACGACCTGCTTCCCGTCGCCGCTGAACGAGCGCGCGACGAAGGAGCAGCCCAGGGCGAGGGCTACCGCGCACGGGTCGATGGGCTGGAACGTGTTGACGGCGCCCTTCTTCTGCATGGAGCCGAGGTCCGCGGTCGCGGAGAACTGGCCCTTGGTCAGGCCGTAGGTTCCGTTGTCTTCGATGATGTAGGTGCAGTCGACGTTGCGCCGGATCATGTGCATGAACTGGCCGAGTCCGATCGAGGCCGTGTCGCCGTCACCCGATACGCCGAGCATGATCAGCTCGCGGTCCGCCAGGTGCGCGCCCGTGGTCAGAGCGGGCATGCGCCCATGCACTCCGTTGAAGCCGTGCGCGGTCTCGACGAAGTACGCGGGCGTCTTGGACGAGCACCCGATGCCAGACATCTTCGCGAGCTTGTGCGGCTCGACGCCGAGCTCGTAGAGGGCCTTGATCATGTGGTTGGTGATCGAGTTGTGCCCGCAGCCCGCGCACAGCGTGGTGGCCGCGCCTTTGTAGGCGTCGCGCGGAAGCCCAACTCGGTTCACCGTCGTGCTCATGCGGGGACCGCCTCCCTGTTCAGCAATGGTTCCGTGATCGCGGCGGCCGGGATCGGCTGCCCGTTGTAGTGGCGGATCGATCTGACGCGCTCGACCAGCTCGGCCGGCAGGGCCAGGCGGATCAGGTCGAAGAGCTGTCCATCGCGGTTCTGCTCGACCACGTAGACGCGCTCGTGGCGCGCAACGAAGCTGGCTACATCGTCACTCAACGGCAAAGCACGAACCCGCATGTAGTCGACCTCGACCGACTCGCGCGCCTCGATGACGGCGGAGTGCGTGGACCCGAAAGCGATCAGCCCCACCTTGCGGCCCGACTCATCGACCACCGGAGCGGGCAGCGCTTGCCGGGCAGTCTCGAGCTTGCGGGAAAGCCGGTCCATGTTCCGGGCATACGCCTCCGCGCCTTCGGTGTAGCGCGCCATCTCGTCGTGACCTGAGCCGCGCGTGAAGTAGCCGGCCGCGGGATGGTCCGTCCCGGGAAGCGTCCGGTAGGTGACCCCGTCGTGGTCCACGTCGCGGTAGCGGCCCCACTCGCCGGCCAGCCGCTCGAGGTCATCCTTCGAGAGCACCTTGCCGCGATCGAAATTCGCCTCGGGGTACTTGAACTCAGGGGTCATCCAGAGGTTCATGCCCAGGTCGAGGTCGGAGAGGACAAAGACGGGCGTCTGGAAGCGATCGGAGTAGTCGAACGCGTCGCGCGCGAACTCGTAGCACTCCTCGACCGTGCCCGGAAGCAGCACCAGGTGCTTGGTGTCGCCGTGGGAGAGCGTGTAGACGAAGCCGATGTCGGCCTGCGAGGTGCGCGTCGGCAACCCGGTCGACGGCCCGATTCGCTGGATGTCGAAGATAACGACCGGGACCTCGGCGTAGTACGCAAGACCCGAGAACTCGGCCATCAGCGAGATGCCCGGCCCCGAGGTCGACGTCATGGCGCGCGCCCCGGCCCAGCCCGCCCCGATCGCCATGCCGACCGCGGCGAGCTCATCCTCTGCCTGCACGACCGAGATCAGCTTCTCGCCGGTCTTGGGGTCGACCCGGAAGCGGTCCGAGTAAGCGATCAGGTACTCGCACACTGACGAGGATGGCGTTATGGGGTACCACGCGACGACCGTGACGCCGCCCATCAGCGCGCCGAGAGCGGCCGCCTGGTTGCCCTCGACCAGCATCTTGCCCTCGACGACTCCGGTCATCGGCTCGAGCCGGTAGGGGTCCTGCTTCGAGAAGCTGTCCTGCCAGTAGTCGTAGCCGACCTTGATGGCGTCCAGGTTGACGGGCACCGCCTTCGGCTTGGCCAGGAACTGCCGCTTTACGGCGTGGTCGACCGCATCCCAGGGGATGCCGAGCAGGCCGGCCACCACGCCGACGTAGATCATGTTGGCCAGCTGCTTGCGCAGCGTGTCGCTCTGGATCTTCGACTTCGCGAGCTTGGCGAAGGGGACGGCGTAGTAGACGAGGTCGGTGCGGGCGTCGGCGGTCGAAAACGCCTCCTCGTGGATCACGACGCCCCCGGCCCGAACGGTCTTCAGGTCCTCCCGCCATGTCGCCGCGTTGAAGGCGATCAGGATGTCGACCTTGTCCGACCTGGCCATGTGGCCCTCCGGCGTGATGCGGAGCTGGTACCACGTGGGCAGGCCTTCGATGTTGGAGGGAAACACGTTCTTTGGCGCCACCGGAATTCCCATGCGAAAGATCGCTCTGGTCAGGACCAGGTTTGCGGTCTGGCTTCCGGATCCGTTGACGGTGGCCGCCTGGATGGTGAGGTCGTTGACGATGGGTTCGAGCACTTCTGGAGCGAGTTATGGATTCTACGCGCCTGCACGTTCACGCTTCGATTCCTTAGAGTCGACAGGTCGTGAAGGTGGCCACGCCGAAGGAGATCGAGCAGGGTGAGCGCCGCGTTGCGCTCGTTCCCGACACGGCGAAGATGCTGGTCGCGGCGGGCCTCGAGGTCACCGTCGAGGCGGGGGCGGGGGCGGCGGCCAACCTGTCCGACGATATGTACGCAAAGGCCGGAGCCGCAGTCGCGAACCGGGCCGGCACCATGCTCCACGACGCCGACGCGGTGCTGAAAGTGCAGGCGCCTCGGGACAGCGAGATCGCGGTGCTCAAGAAAGGGGCGGTGCTGATCAGTTTTCTCCAGCCCGCCACCCAGGGCGATGTGGTCAAGTCGCTGGCCGAGCACGGCATCACGGCGTTCAGCCTCGAGCTGTTGCCCCGCATCTCGCGCGCCCAGTCGATGGACGCGCTGTCGTCGCAGGCCTCCGCCGCCGGCTACAAGGCGGTCCTCATGGCGGCCGACCGCATCGGCAAGCTCTTTCCGATGATGATGACCGCGGCCGGCACCATCGCGCCGACTCGGGTCCTGGTCATGGGCGCAGGGGTCGCGGGGCTGCAGGCGATCGCAACGGCGCGACGGCTTGGCGCCGTCGTTTCCGCGTACGACGTGCGTCCCGCGGTGAAGGAGGAGGTGCAGTCCCTCGGCGCGACGTTCGTCGAGCTACCCCTGGAGGCGCAGGAGGGCGAGGGCGGCTACGCGCGCGAGCAGTCTGAGGAGTTTCTGCGCAAGCAGCGCGAGCTGATCGGCGAGCACGTCGCGAAGTCGGACGTCGTGATCACGACCGCCGCCGTTCCCGGCCGGCGCGCCCCGTTGCTGGTCACCGGCGAGATGGTGAAGGCGATGCGGGCCGGCTCGGTGATCGTCGACCTCGCCGCGGAGACAGGCGGCAACGTCGAGCTGACGCAGGCGGGGAAAGAGGTCGACGTGGGCGGCGTGACGATCGTCGGCACTCGCAACATCCCATCCACCATGCCGCTCACCACCAGCCAGCTCTTTGCGCGAAACGTGGCCAACCTGCTGCTGCACCTCGTCAAGAACGGCGCGCTAGCGCTCGACTTCCAGGACGAGATCACGAAGGGCGCGTGCGTGACGCACGGCGGCGAGATCGTCAACGAGCGCGCGAAGCAGATGGTCTCCGCGGCATGAACGGAGACCTTCTGACCGAGTTCACGTTTTTCGTGCTGGCCGTGTTCGTTGGCTTCGAGGTCATCTCCAAGGTGCCGACCATCCTGCACACACCGCTGATGTCCGGGACGAATGCGATCCACGGCATCATCCTGGTCGGCGCGCTGCTCATCGCGGCCGGTGCGCGGTCGCCCGTCGAGATTGCGCTCGGGCTGGTTGCGGTGACCCTCGCCACGACCAACGTCGTGGGCGGTTTCGTGGTCACCGACCGCATGCTCGAGATGTTCAAGGGCCGCCAGGCCGCCAAACAGCCCGCCCCACCCACGCCCAAATGAACACGCTCATCGCGCTTGCCTATCTGTTGGCCGCTGTCCTGTTCATCCTTGGCTTGAAGCAGCTCAGCTCGCCGAAGGGCGCGCGCAACGGCAACTTCACCGCCGCGCTCGGCATGGTTATCGCGCTTGGTGCAACAGTGCCGCTGCTCCATCTCACGCGGGCCGGCATCACGATCATCGCGATCGGCATTGCGATAGGGACGCTCATCGGCGCGGTGGGCGCGCGCATGGTCCGCATGACTGCCATCCCGCAGATGGTCGCCCTCTTCAATGGCGTGGGCGGGGGCGCCGCCGCGCTGGTCGCCGTGGCCGAGCTGCTGCACTTCGGCGTCCACCCAGCATTCGCGGTGGTCTTTCCGAGTGTCTTCAGCATCGTGATCGGCTCGGTCTCATTCGCCGGCAGCATGATTGCCTTCGCGAAGCTGCAGGAGCTGATGACGGGGACGCCGATCACCTACCCCCGTCAGCAGGTCGTCAATGCACTCCTCGCGGCCGCCATCGTCGGATTTGCGATCGCCGTGCTCGCCATCGCGTCGGTGCCTTTCTCGTTTGTCGCCCTGATGGTGTTGGCGCTGGTCCTCGGCGTCGCGTTCGTGCTGCCCATCGGGGGCGCAGACATGCCGGTCGTGATCTCGCTGCTCAACGCATGCACCGGCCTGGCCGTCGCGGCAAGCGGTTTCACGCTCAAGAACTTCGCGCTGATCGTCGCGGGCACGCTCGTCGGGGCGTCCGGAAGCCTGCTCACAAAGCTGATGAGTGACGCAATGGGGCGCTCGCTCGCCAACGTCTTGTTCGGCGCCTTCGGCCAGGTGCATGCCGCGGCGACCGCCGCGGCCGGCGGTCCGGCGCGGAGCGTGAGGTCGGCGTCAGCCGAGGATCTCGGCACGTTGCTTGCATACTCGCAGCGCGTGATCATCGTCCCGGGCTATGGCCTCGCCGTCGCGCAGGCGCAGCATGCGGCTCGCGAGCTGGCCGACGTCCTCGAGAAGCGCGGCGTCGACGTGGAGTACGCGATCCATCCGGTCGCGGGTCGCATGCCGGGTCACATGAACGTGCTGCTCGCCGAGGCCAACGTGCCCTATGAGCAGCTCAAGGAGATGGACCAGGTCAACGACGACTTCAAGAACGCCGACGTGGCGCTCATCGTCGGCGCCAACGACGTTGTGAACCCAGCGGCCCGAAGCACTCCGGGGAGCCCCATCTTTGGCATGCCGATCCTCAACGCCGACCAGGCCAAGAACGTGATCTTCATGAAGCGGTCGATGCGGCCGGGCTTCGCGGGCATCGACAACGAGCTCATGTACGGGCCGAACACGATGATGTTCTTCGGGGACGCGAAGGACTCGCTGAACAAGCTGGTGAGCGCGGTCAAGGCCGCCTGACCACCTCGGATAGTCCTGACTATCCGGGGTTTGGCACCGAGGTCATGCGAGTTAGTCCGGACTATCCGGGAGGAGGGGTTCCCGTCGGGGAGGACACTTCCTGCCTCACCCGCGCACAAGAAATTGACGAGGTGGAGCCGTAGGCCGGATTTACTCCGGCCGTTACCAGGGCTGCTTACCAGACGCCGCCAGACGGACCGAGTGGAAGGAGGGGGTCCCGCGGGGGAGGCCTGCCTCACCCGCGCAAGAAAATGACGAGCCTCCTGACCAAGCGGTAGGAGGCTCGCGCCGCGAAGAGGGTGTGGTGGACGAGATGCTATGCCCGCGATTCACAAATTGTTAGTGGGCCAGCCACAAATAAGCTCCGGGCGCGTTGTGGGGCCTAGGCGTCCCTCTCCTTGAGCACCCGCTCCAGCTCCCTGGTGTCGAACGGATGCGCGATCCGGAGGATGAAGTGCTGGAGGCCGGCGTCCAGCCACTGCCGCATCACCTTGGGCGTCAGGCCGCCGACGTTGGCCGTGCGCTCGATGTCGCGCGGATCGCGCCCGATGCGCCGGCAGTAATCGTCCACCAGGGCTGACTTGCGGGCGTACTCGTCGACGGAGGCGATCGAGTTCCACATGGCGGCATGCTCCGCGACCAGTCGAAGCATCACCTGCTCACCACCGCCGGCGATCAGGATCGGCATTGCACCGGCCGGCCCAGGGTGGAGCTTCTGGATGCGGTCCTTGATCCGCGGCAGCGCCTGCTTGAAGAGCCGCACCCGGTCGCGCGCCTCGCCGAATTCGTAGCCGTACTCGGCGTAGTCGCGATGGAACCAGCCGGCGCCCAGCCCGAGGACAAGCCTGCCGCCCGACAGCTGGTCGACCGTCGCCGCGATCGCCGCCAGCAGGTCCGGGTTGCGATACCCGACGCAGGTCACCATCGGCCCGATCTGTGGCGCGCGCGTGTCGATCGCCGCCGCCGCCAGCAACGACCAGCACTCGAAGTGGTTGCCATTCGGGTTTCCGTACAGCGGAAAGAAGTGGTCCCAGAACCAGATGCTGTCGACGCCGAGCTGATCCGCATGCCGCCAGGCATCACGCAGCTGCTGGATCGTGCACTGCTGCGGATGGATCGTCACGCCCACTTTGAACGGCCGCTCTCCAGCCACTCCGTGAGATTATCGAGGCACGATGATTGGCGAGCTGGTTCCTGTCCGCGTCGATCCGATCACGGCCGCCGCGAACTTCTGGAAGAGGTTTCACGAGCTGCGTCGCGTGCGCGACCAGGACCTCCATCCGGACGATCCCATCCAACCCGATGCCGACGTCGAGGTGCGGTTGAAAAAGCCGGACCCATTCGTGATCGATCACTACTTCGAGGTGTCGCGGGACGGTCAGATGATCGCCTGGTTCTACGGCGAGTCGACCAGGCCGACGAGCCCCGAGTACGCGACCAACAAGCATCTTTTCTGGACCAGCGGATACGTCCGGCGCGACCACAGGCGCAAGGGCCTGGCGACTCGCTGGATGGGCGTCGTCGCGCAGCTCATGAGAGAGGCGGGCTGCACGGTGGTTGGCTTGAGTGCGCACCAGGAGCCGGGCCACGCCTTCAGCAAGTGGCTCGGCGCAGAGCCGAAGCTCACCGACATCGAGAGCCGGCTCAAGCTGTCCGATGTCGACTGGGCGATGGTCGAGCGATGGGTGCTCGAAGGCGAGCAGCGGTCACCGGGCACCCGCCTCGAGATCTACGACGGTCCCCTCCCTGAAGCCATGTGGGCTGACTTCTCAACCCAGCGCACCACGCTCCTCAACACGATGCCTCTCGAGGACCTCGACCTGGGCGACATCATCGTCACCCCGGAGCGGCTGCGCGAGTGGTACGAGCGCGTGGCCCTCACGCACGAGGTTCCGCACGAGGTGCTGACCCGCGAACCAGATGGCGTCATCTCAGGCATGACCGACACCGAGTGGGCTCCCTACCGCCCGGGGCTCATCTATCAGAACTTCACTGGCGTGCTGCCCTCCGCCCGTGGGCGGGGCATCGGCAAATGGATCAAAGCCGCCATGCTGCTCCACCTACGAGAAGTCCATCCCGACGCCGAATGGATCGCCACCGGCAACGCCCAGTCCAACGATCCGATGCTGGCCATCAACCGCAAGCTCGGCTTCAAGCCGTATCGGCAGTCGACCGAGTACCAGGTCTCCCTCGAGAAGCTCGAGTCCCGAATCGCGCCCTAGGCCTGGCGGCGGTTCCCCTGGATGCTGCGCACGAGGAGGATGACGCCGACGATGATCAGCAGCCCAGGCAGCGCAGCCTTGCCGACGTTGCCGAAGTAGTCACGGCCGCTGATGCCGAGGATCGATTCGAAAAGCACGAAGCCGATCAAGAAGATCATCAGGCTGACGAAAAGCAGGTTGCGTCCGTTGCGCAGGGCCTGCGTGTCGCGGTCACGTATGGCCTGCAGGTACATGCCGAGCCCGATGCCTCCGGGGATGACGAGGGCCCACGCATAAGCCCAGACCGGCCAGTCACCGGTGCTGTTGGCCCAGGCGAGCACGAGACCGAGCATCGTCACGATGCCCCCTGGAATCGACGCCGCCGCGCCGAAGCTGATGAAGCCGACGACAAGCAGCGTCAGGCCGGGGATGAGGATGAACAGCGGCCAGCCGTTCTGGGTCAGATCGACGCCCGACAGAACGACCGCGAGGGCGAACAGGCCGACGACCACGAGCACTATGCCGAGTGCCGCGGTCGATCCCGCGCTTCGCTTCTTCGGCGGGTAGCCGACCGCTTCGACATAGGGAGGTGGCGGCGTTGGGGGCGGCGTCTCGGAAGGCGCAGCCGGCTCAGCGGCGAGCGCAGTGTTCGCCTCGTGCGGCTCCATTGTTCCTGACGCTTCCTCGGAGGCTTCCGGCTCCTGGAGGTCCGCCGCAGGCTGTTCCTCGGCGGACGGCTCCCCGGCGGACGCCTCATCCGCGACCGGTGCCGGCGTCTCATCGGCGGCCGGCTCCGATTCCGCCGGAGGTTGATCGGCCTTCTTCCCGGCAAAGATGTCGGGACTCCCGGAAAGCAGATCCGGCGTGACATGCACCATGTCGCCTTTGACGGCGGCGTCTTCCGCGGACTCGTCTGCCGGTTGCTTCGGGGCGCGCTTTCGCTTGCTCATGGGACGAAAAGCTTAACCATCCTCCCTGAGCGCGAACATCGGGTTCACGGGGCCGTGGCCGTGGCCGATCTCGAGTGAGCTCGCGATCGCCTGGGTGATAAATCGCTTGGCCTCGCCCGCGGCCTGCAACGGGTCCGCGCCTCGCGCGAGCCACGCCGCGATGGCGGCCGAGAACACGCAGCCGCTGCCGTGAGTGTTGGCCGTGTCGATCCGCTCGCTGCGCAGCTCGACGATCTGCGATCCGTCGAAGAAGACGTCGATCGCGTCGCCGGCGTGGCCCCCCTTCACGATCGCTGCGCGGGCCCCCATCGCGACGAGGTCTCGGGCCGCCTGCCGGCGATCCTCCAGGCTCGCGATGTCGCGACCGAGCAGGACCTGTGCCTCGGGGAGGTTCGGCGTGATGACCGCGGCAAGCGGTATGAGCTGCTGGCGCAACGCGTCCACCGCATCGTCACGCAGAAGCCGGGCGCCGCCCTTGGCCACCATCACCGGGTCGACCACGAGCCGGCTCAAGTTGTACCTGCGGACGCAGTCCGCGACCGCGGTGATGATCTCGACGCTGAAGAGCATCCCCGTTTTCGCCGCATCCACGCCGATGTCCTCGACGACGGCGGCGATCTGGCCGCGGATGACGTCGACAGGCAGCTCGAGGATGTCGCTGACGCCAACCGTGTTCTGCGCGGTGATGGCCGTGATGGCCGACGCTCCGTGGACCTGCAGGGCGGCGAACGTTTTCAGGTCGGCCTGGATGCCGGCTCCGCCGCCGGAGTCAGAACCCGCGATGGTCAGCGCAACCGGAATCCTCACGCGGCGCTCCATCGGCGGCCCAACCAGTACACGGCTGCGGCGACACCGACGCTGACAGCGCCCGAGAGGTCGGCGCCGTGCAGCGCCGCTATCAAACCGTCGTTGATGAAGACCGGCTTCACGGTCACGTTGCCGAACAGGTTCGCGTAGTTCACGAACACCAGGCTCGTGGCCGTCCCGGCGAGCCAGGCGGCAAGCGCGATGCGCGGGCGGCCGCGACCCTCGAAGACAAAAAAGCTCAGCAGCACCACCGCGGCCCAGGCCGGCGCCCAGAGGTAGGTCAGGATCAGGAAGTCCTCGTACGCGACGTGGAAGTCGCTGACCACGACCGCGTAGGTGGCAAGCGCCGCCCCGAGGACGCCGCAGCCGAGCGCTGTCTGCCACCGCTGAAGGCGGATGCCCATCGCAAGCGTCACGAGGCCCGCGGTGTAGACATCGAGATAGTTGGCCCAGATCTCACCTGCGACGATGAAGATGAAGAACGGGATCGCGACCCAGCCCGGCGCGTGGGCGCTGATCACAGCAAGGACTCCCTGGCTCTGCGCGAGGGGGGCGTCGATCGTCGGCAGCAGAAGGCCGAAGAGACCGAGCAGGACCATCGGCGCGGCGACGCCGACGACTGGCCACAGGGTGACGGCCCGCGTCGAGCTCGAGGCCGGCAGGTACCGCGAGTAGTCGCTCGCGAACGGGTACCAGGAGGCCACGAGCGCGAAGCACGTCATGAACCCCAGCACGAACGCGCCGAGGTAATCCGACCCGCCGACCGTCGGCCCCTGCGTCCAGTGGAAGTGCGGCGCCAGAAGAATGAACAGCGCCATAGAGAGCGCGGCGAAAGTGACGGCGCCATAAGTTTCCAGCACCTTGATCGTCTGGTGCCCGAACACCGCCACCGCGATGCTGACCGCCGCGACGAGCAGGACCAGGGCGAGGGTGATCCAGCGATTCCCGGCACCGATCAGCTGGGCCCCCGCCTGGGCCGCGATCACGCAGTCGACCGCGAACCAGCCGATCGCGAGAAACAGGGTCAGACCTGCGCCGAGATAGGAACCTCGCAGCCCGAAGATCCGTCGCGTGGAGATGATCTGCGGGAGGCCCGTCCGCGGTCCGGTGTTGCTGAGCAGGCCGAGGATGACGGCCGCCGTGACGGTGCCAAGCGCGGTTGCGACGAGTCCATCCCAAACGCCGAGCCCGTAGTAGGTGGTGAGCAGGCTCGCGGTGAAGAGGCTCGCGTAGTTGACGAAGGCCCCGGCCCACAAGAAGGCCAGCTCTCGCGGACGGCCATGACGTTCGGCCGGTGGGATCGCGTCGACGCCGTGCGTCTCGACCTTGCCGAAAACGTCGGCCTCGCTCTGTCGGGCTGCAATGTCGCTGATCGTTCTCCCTCCGCTGGCATTACCCAGTTCAGGTTCTGAGTGTCCCGCCCCCGACGCTCCTCGCATCTTCGCGCCCTCGGCGCCCGGGCGCCTGCGGCGCTGAAGCCAGCGTCAAGGGGCCCGGCGCTGCGTCGTCACGCATCTAGCGATGCGCTCCTAGCCGCGCCACCCTTTCCTTGGCTCCGGTCGTCGATGTCGCGAATCTGCTCGGAACTCGGAGGCGTGACACTCTGCGGTCGGCGCGCCGGCGCCCTCTCAGCCCGCCGCCGGCGTGGCGAGCTCCCGCGCTGATTCCGATGTTAGTCGCTGGTCAGCTACGCCACGGTGCGGGCAGCATGTGGGCGAGGATTCGATACACCTCGGGATTCAAGGCAAGCCCCAGGTGGCTGCCCTGCACCTCGATCGAGTTGATGTCGGGTCGTAGGCACGCCTTCCAGTTGACGACGCCGTCGGAGCGCGAGTAGATCGACGTCGTGGGCACGCGCGGCGCGGCCCGCAGGTCCCGCAGGAATCGCATCTCGACCGACGCCGGATGCCCGTAGCGCACGGCGTTGAGGAGATGCGCGGCGTGGACGCCCGCCATGGTCAGTGGGTGCACGTCGAACGGGTCGTTGAGCGGAGAGCCGAGCGTGATCACCTGCTCGACCAGGTCGGGCTTGCGATGGGAGAGGACCATGGCGAGGACGCCGCCGCGGCTGTGGCCGATCAGCGATACGCGAGACGCGGTCTTGCGATGCATCGCGACCAACGCGTCGATGAGGGGTCGCAGCATCACCTCGGAATACGTGACGTTGAAGGCCACGCCGGCGAGGCGGGGTCGGTATCCGATCCGGCGAAGCCAGTCGTGCTGCGTGCGAAGCGTCCAGTCGCCGGCCAGAAAGCCCGGGATGAGGAGCACCGGTTTGCGCAGACCGGGCGGTACGTCGTCGCCCCGAAAGACAGGGTCTCGGATCAAGCGCAGGAACTCCAGGTAGAAGCGCCCCTCGAGCCACATCGGTGGGATCGGGTCCCACCTGCCCATGCGGCGGAGGTGGGGGAGGACTGACGCGGAGACCTTCAGCCGCCCCGGGCGCCTGCTATGTGCTGGTTCTGAGGCCGTTGCCAAGGTGTCTTGTGGCGTTGCTCCGTTTACGAGGCCGCGGCGGGCGCGAACGCGATTCTATACGGGCTCCACGCTCGGAGCGTCTGCATGAACTGTCCCGGCACCTCCAGCATCGGAACGTGCCCGACGCCATCCAGTACCACGAGCTCCCAATCCGGGCGGCGGCGAACCATCTCTTGCGCGGCGGCGACCGGGATCAGGCGATCGAGGCTGCCGTGCACGACGAGGGTTGGGCAGCGGACCGCGGCGACACGTGACCAGAATCGCGGGTCGGCCATGCGCAGACCGATCGAGCGCGAGGCCTGGATGAATGCCCGTGCGTTCTGCCGGCCCAGGTGAGCCCTCTCCCGGGTCAGCTGGATGTGAGCCTCGACCACCGCGGGATCGAGGCGCGAAGAGTCCGCGGACACGAGCGCAAGTGCGCGCTCGACGAGACCTTCAGGTCCGAGCTGGCGGCTCTGCCGGTCCACCAGCGTGAGCGCCAGGCCCGGCACCGAGAGCGCCGCGATGACTCCGAGCATCGCGGGCTCGGGGCGGCGGACGTGTGAGCCGGGAATCGCCGGGTCGGCCAGCACCATGGCGCTCACCGCGTCGGGGTGCTGAGCGGCAACGAGGATGGAGATGTGGCCTCCCATCGAGTTGCCGATCAACGTCACAGGCTCACCGACCACCTGCTCGACGAAGTCGTGGACGAGGGTTGCGTTCGCGCCGACCGTGGCGGACCTTGCCAGCAGCGGCGTCTGGCCAAACCCGGCGAGGTCGAGAGCGAGTGCATGGTGAGTCCTTGCGATCTCGGGCCCGACTGCGATCCAGTTGACCGCGCTGCCGGCAAGACCGTGCACCATCACCACCGGCGGGCCGGAGCCGCCGAAGTCTATGTAGTGGACCGGGCCGTCGACGTCTGCGACTTTATGCCGCAATGCGTCATGGAATCCTACGCCAGGATTCCGCCCGCCAATCGCATCAGGATCTCCGCCACCGCCGCGGGCGTCCGCCGCCCGTCCTTGTGGAGGCGGTCGAAGACCGGGAACGACGCGAGGGCGGTGAGCACGTCCTCGGCCTCCCTCAGCGAGCAGCCTGGACGCAGCGCGTCCGCGGCCGCGAGGTTCTCGGCCAGCCGGCGTGGAGTTTCTGAGGGGTGGTCGTCCACACCGAGGTTGCGATGCAGGGCGGGGTTGACCGCCCACTTGGCGGTCGCGGCGCCCAGGAAGGTCCGGACCGCGTCGCGAGGGTCCTCGGCGCCTGCGTCCTCCTGTACCCGCGGAGGCGCCAGGGCGCGCAGCAGACCGGTCCGTGAGCCGTAGCGGTTGTAGACCGTCGCGCGCGTCACCCCCGCCGCGCGGGCCACAGCCCCGACGCTCAGGCCGGAGCTGGGTGAAGCCTCGACCAGCCCCTGCGCCGCGACCAGGATCCTCTGCGCGGTCTGGTCGACCGCCTCCTGACGGCGGCCGAGGCGGTAGGTCCGGCTCATCTCCCAAGATTTAAGCAGACTGTATGTCCAATTGTGGAAGGTGAACGGGAACGGGACGACGACCTACCATCGCAAGCTGTGAAGCTGTCCGACCCGCTCGCGATCCGCGAGTTCGCGGCGCTGGTCCGGGATCCCGTCTTTCGGGGCCGTGGCATTCCCGCCGGCGACGGGCGCCCCGTGCTCCTGATCCCGGGATTCCTGGCGGGCGACTGGACGCTCCGGGTCATGGACGCGTGGCTGGGCCGGATCGGCTACCGGAGCTACCTCTCGGGGATCCTTTTCAACGTCCAGCACTCGGAGCGCATGCTGGCCGGCCTGCGCCGCCGGGTCGGCGAGGTGGCCAGAGAGAGCGGATCGCGCGTGAGCCTGATCGGGCACAGCCGCGGGGGGCTGCTGGCGAAGGTGCTGTCGCAGCGCAGGCCGCAGAGCATCGAACAGGTCATCGCGCTCGGATCGCCCCTCGCCGACTGGACCGACCTGGCAGCGGTCACGCACCACGCCGTCGGCATCGTGACGACGGCCAACGAGCTCCTCTACGGCCGCCGCCTGAACCCCGAAGGCAGGTTCACCTACGACCTGAAGCTTCCACCTGTCGTGCCGACCACCTCGATCTACACCAGATCGGACGAGGTCGTGAACTTCCGCTCCTGCCTGCGGCCAGACATTCCAGCGCTCCCGGCCTGGGGGTCACACAACGGGCTGGTCGTCAACCCTGAGGTGTACCGCTTGCTCGGCCGACTGCTCGCCCGACCTCACCGCGCGCCCGGATGATCGCGGCAGGCGTCGGGCTCGCACTTGCCGCGGCAGCGCTTCACGCCACCTGGAACGTGCTCGTCAAGGCAGGCGGCGACCCGCTGCAGACCTTTCGCCGCGCCACGCTCGCGAGCGCCGTCGCGGCCACGGTCGCACTGCTGCCCGCGCTGGCGATCTTCGGTCGTCCGGCGGTCAGCCCACCCGCGGTTGGACTGTGTCTGCTCTCGTCCGTGCTCGAGACCATCTACCTGGTGCTGCTGTCGCTCGCGTATCAGCGCGGCGAGCTGTCGGCGGTGTACCCGATCGCCCGGGGCTCCGCGCCGCTGCTTGCGGTGGCGTTTGGGCTGATCGTGCTCGGCGAAAGGCTCTCCGCACCGCAGCTGGCCGGCGTCGCGCTGCTGGTGGCCGGAATCCTCGCGGTCACCATCTCCCAGGCCGGTGGACGCGCGACGCTGCCGGCACTTCTGACCGGGCTCACCATCGCCGCTTACACGTCGGTCGACCGGCTCGGGGTTCGCCTTACTGCGCCATGGTTCTATGCGTGGCTGCTCTTTTCGCTGATGGCGATCGAGCTACCCATCGCGCTGGCCATCGCGTCGCGGTTTCTCGGGAAGGCCGGAGCAATCGAGTCTCCAGGCTGGCGCACGTCGGCGGTCATCGGCGTGTTCATGTGGGCCGGCTACTTTCTGGTGCTGTGGGCGCTGAGCCTCGCACCGCTGGCGGTCGTGGCCCCCGTCCGGGAGACGTCGATCGTGGCCGTGGCGGCGTGGGGCGTGTGGCGAATGCGCGAACGTCGCGGCGCGGCGGTGAAGCTGACCGGGGCCGTGGCCACGCTCGCCGGCGTCGCACTGCTGGCGGTCTGAGGCGTCGGCCTATCCCTCCGACGGGTGGTAAGGTAGTCGTGTCCCCGGTAGTCGGGTGATGTTCGCCGCGGTCGGATCTTCTCGAAAGGGCCGTGCGTTCGCGACTAGCTTTCGAGAAGGGGGTATTCGATGCCGACAGGGACCATCAAGAAGCTGGTCTCGGACCGCGGTTTCGGCTTCATCGCGGCCGAAGACGGAAAGGAGTACTTCTTCCATCGCACCGGCCTTGACTCGAGCGTGAACTTCGACTCGCTCGCCGGCGGTGAGAGGGTCAGCTTTGAGATCGAGCCGAGCCAGAAGGGACCGCGCGCCAACCGGATCAAGCTCGCGTAGCAACGCCAGGAACCGAGCGTAAGTTCGAGCTCCGGCCGGTCGGCGACTACTCCCTCGAGGAGAGCGCCGGCTTCATCGACGCGTGGCACGAGGCGCCCTCGGAGGGCGGCGAGACCGAAGGTCATCTCCATCTCGCGTTCCTGACCGACCACGACTGGGCGCCGACCGGCGTCTGCCTGACCCAGCTCGCGGACGGGCACGTCCAGGGCACGGTTTACGGGGCGGCCGACGTCGATCCGGTGAAGCGCCAGACGTCCCGCATCCTGAGCCTCGACGTCGATGGAGCGGGGTGGCCGGAAGTCGGCCGGCGCGATCCCGTGGTCGGCCGGCTGCAGAAGACGTTCCCCGGCTTTCGTCCCGTCAACTGGTCGAACGCGTACGAGGCGACCGCGTGGTGCCTGATCTCCTCGCGTATCTCGATGCGCCAGGGCCAGGGCGTCAAGGAGCGCATGTGCCGCGAGCTGGGCGAGGCGGTCGACATCCACGGCCACGTGCTCTACTGCTTTCCCGGGCCGGACGTCCTGGCCCAGCTGACCACCTTCAAAGGGTTGTTCGGGCGGAAGGTCGAGTACCTCAACGCGCTGGGTCGCGCCGCCCTCGCCGGCCGGCTGGACACCGACACGCTCCGCAAGCTGCCACGCGATGCGGCGCTCGAGAACCTGAAGGAGCTGCCTGGGATAGGCGAGTTCGGATCGCAGCTGGTGCGTCTGCGTGCGTTGAGCGCGGTGGACGAGCTCCCGACCCAGGAACCTCGTCTGCTCGAGGCCGTCCGCATGGGCTACGGCCTGCGCCAGACGCCGGACATCGAAGAGATGACGAAGCTGGCGGAGAAGTGGCGCCCTTACCGGATGTGGGTCGCCGTTTCCTTCCGCCGCTCGATGGCCGGCGGCGCCGGCATGATGCACTCGCGCGCCGCGGGCTGATCGACCGAGGTCGCGGCAAGAAACTGCCGGTGGCTCATCACGAGCAGCACCGCCGCCGACACTGTCCTCACCGTCGCGGCGTTCGCGCCGCGGTTCTGCATGGCGTCCCAGCCGACGGTGTCCCCCGGACCCAGGCGCGCGGCCCGACCAGAGCGACAGGTCTCGAGCAGGCCCGAAACGACGATGACGAGCTCATGGCAGAGCGCGCCCTGTTCGGCGATCAAGGTGCCTTCCGGCACACGGACCTCGTCGCATGCTGTCGCCAGCAAGCGAAGGTCGGCCTCGGTGCACGACGCGAACTGCTTGATTCGGCCCAGAACCTGCGCCTTTGCGTCGGGGCTCATGTGAGTGGGATCACTCCCTCGCCGACACCTGCGGAGAAAGTCATTCGGGCGGCCGGGGCAAAGCGCTTGAACAGCCTCAGCGCACCAAAGTTGTCGCCCTGGATGTCGACCGCGAAGGAATCGATGCCGGCGGCGACGGCGCGCTCCGCGAGGGCGGCGATGAGGCGCGTGCCTATGCCCTGGCGCTGCCAGTCGTCGGCGATGACGATGGCCAGCTCCGCCTGCTGGCGGTCCGGGCGCCGCGAGTACTGGGCCACGCCGACGAGCTCGCCCTCGGCCACGGCGGCGACAGCTTCGCGGTTGAAGTGATCGGTCCGGGCGATCGATGCCTGGAACATGTCGGGTCGATTGATCGGGCTGAAGAATCGGCGGTAGATCGACTCTGCCGACAACCGGTCGAACAGGCGCGCCAGCAGGTGGGCGTCGGTTGACTCCAGCGTGGCCAGCCCGGGCCGCCCGCCATACCCCGCCTCGATCTCGACCACGGCCCCAACCTCCTGGAAGGAAACAATTAGCACGATCGGTCGTACACCTCGAATAGTAACCGACCGTTCGTGCTAAAATCAAGCGTGAACGTGGCTTTTGACCAGGTGGCGGTTGAGTCGACCGACGGGCGCCGTCTCAAGGGGATGCGGACGCGGCAGGCGATCCTCGAGCACGCGGCCCGCGTCGGCTCAGCGGAAGGCATGGAGGCTGTCTCCCTGCAGCGGCTGGCCGACGACCTCGGCATGAGCAAGAGCGGACTGTTCGCTCACTTCGGGTCCAAGGAAGAGCTTCACCTGGCGACGATCGAGGCCGCCGCGCGCATCTTCACCGACGTCGTGATCCGCCCGGCCCTCGACGAGCCGCGCGGCATTGGACGGGTGTGGGCGCTGTGCGACTCGTGGATGTCGTACCTCGAGAGAGGCGTCTTTCCCGGTGGATGCTTTTTCTGGGCGGTGGCCGAGGAGTACGACAGCCGCCGTCCCGGTCCGGTCCGCGACTCGGTCCTCGAGAAGAAGGGCTACTGGTCCTACACGCTCGAGCGCGCGGTCCGCGAGGCGCAGCAGGCCGGAGAGATCGACCCCAACGTCGACCCTGCACAGCTCGCGTGGGAGCTCGACAGCCTCCTCGGTGGCGCCAACAGCGGGTTCAAGTCAGAAGACGGCGCGCGAGCGCTCGAGCGCGGGCGCCGGGCGATCAAGGATCGCCTCTCCCGCGCCGCGACTCCCACCGGACGGCGCCTGGCGTAGACCGTCAGGAGCCGGCCAGGCCGCAAGCGCGGCCGCGCACTTTAGGATCGACGCGGCGGTGCGCCCCTTCACGCCACGGCAAACAGCACGTGGTTGCGCGCGGTTGTCTCGATGGGGCCTGGATGCTCGCGGCGTGCCGTCGCCGTCGCATCGTCGATGAATGCCTGTCGTCGATGCGCGTCCACTCCATCGAGGCGTGCGGCGCACTCCCACCAGCTCGCGCAGAGGGAAACCAGTTGATCGGCCGATTCCCAGGTCACGATTTCGTCGATCACTTCGACCCGCGCCGTGGCGAAACCGGCCGCGAGGGCCGCCTCCAAGAAGGCTTCCCGGTCGGCCACGACCCTTCTGGTTGCCGACTCGTCGACCGCATGTGGCGCAGGGGGCAGCCAGCGTTCGATCACGGTTTCGAGGACCGCGAACGCCGACCGGCCCATGTTGCTGGCGGGAACGCTGGCGGCAAATCGCGATCCCTCCCGCAGCACACGTCGCGCCTCGGCGAGGGCCCGATCCAGGTGCGGCACGAACTGCAGGCCGTGGCCGCAGGTCGCGGCGTCGAACGACGCGTCTTCCAAGCGCAGCTGTTCGATGTCCATTACCTCGAATCGCGCGTTCGGGATGTGGTGCAGGCGGGCGCGCTCGATCATTCCCTCCGCGAGGTCGACGCCGACGACGTCGCCATCGGGTGCCACGAGCTTGGCGAGGCGGCTGCTCAAGGTCCCGGGCCCACACCCAAGGTCGAGGATGCGCATCCCGGGGCGCGCCTCCACCAGATCGATGACGCGTTGCCTTCCAGTCGCCTCACCGCGAGCCATGATCTGGTCGAGCCTGCGCTCGTAGGCAGCGGCGTGACGGCTGAAGATCGCCGGGAAAAGATCCTTCGACTTCATAACCACTCCTGTTCCAACCACGCGGCCGCGCGCAGCGTTTCGGTGTTCGTCTTCCCAACGACCTGGATGCCCACGGGCAGGCCGTCGACCGGAGCCGGCACCACCGCGACCGGCTGGTGGGTCGTGTTGAAGGGGCGGGTGAAGCGCGAGAGAGCCTCGCGCACCTCGAGACCGGCCTCGACCGGCGGGGCGACGATCGCCGTCGCCGGCAGCAGCAGCGCGTCGACGTCTTCCATGGCGCGCCGGGCAGCGTCCGCGAGGCGGGATCGCGCCGCAATGGCCTCTCGGTAGTCGGCCTCGGGGATCTCGAAGCCGCGCCGGATCAGGCGCAGCACGTCCTCGCCGTACTTGTCAGGCCACTCGGTGGCCCAGGCGCGGTGGTACGCGGCCGCCTCGTAGAGAAGGATCGTGAGCCCAACCTGGAACAGGTCGTCACGGCCGGGGAAGGGGATCTCGGGAACGCCGCGCGACACCCTTTCCCACGTCGAGGCGGTGGGCGCGTCCAGGTCGCGCACCCAGGCCGCCGGGACGGCGAAGCGCGGACGGGTCAGCTCGTCGAGGGAGACACCCTCGCCGGACATCGCCGCGTAGGCGCGGGCCGTTGCCCGCACGTCCGGCCCGATGGGGCCCAGGGTGTCCAGGGAAGGGCTGAGCGGGATCACGCCGCGGATGTCGATGCTTCCGAAGTGCGGCTTGAAGCCCGCGACCCCGCAGACCCCCGCCGGGATCCGGATCGATCCGCCCGTGTCGCTGCCCACAGCCCAGTCGCACATTCCCGCCGCCACCGCAGCGGCCGAGCCGCCGGACGATCCTCCGGCGACCCGAGACGTGTCGTGCGGGTTCCGCACCGCTCCGTAGTGCGGGTTGACGCTGGTGACGCCGTAGGCGAACTCGTGGAGGTTGGCCTTGCCGACGACCACGCAGCCCGACCGACGGATGCGCTGGATGACCGGCGCGTCTTGTGTCGCCGGAACGTCGGGAAGGATGATGCCGCCCGCGGTCGTGACCGTGTCCTTGACGTCGACCAGGTCCTTGACCGCGACCACCGACCCGGGTCCTTTTTCGTCCGAGACCGAGATGAAGGCGTTCAGCTCGGGACGCTCGCGAATCCGGGCTCGGGCGACCTCGACGTCCACCGGGATTCATTGTCCGCCAGAGAGTCGTTGTCGGGGTTGAGAGTGCGGGCCATCGAGTTATCCTTGCCCGCTGATGTCAAGCCAGACTTCCGGTTCCATCGGCGCCAACCTCTCGTGGAGCAAGGTCGATGTCCTGACATCCTTCCAACGAATATCCGCTGAGATCCAGGTTCGCGGTGGGCGGCTGCGCGAGACGATCAACGACCCAGAGCCGCTCTTCCACATGCGCAACGTGAGCGCCGAACCGCTGGTCCCCGGCGCCGTGCCGTTGACCGGCATCCCCGAAGGCCTCTTCAACAAGGAGTGGGTGGGCGGGATCCGGACCATCGAGCCTGAGCCGCCGCCGCCTGACCACGTTGCGGAGACGATGCGACGCTACGTGATGTTCCAGGCCGTGGCGTTCATGGTCACTGGAGCCGCCGAGTTCCCGACCGCGACCGAGCCGAACATGCACACCGAGATCCTGATGAAGTCGCGATTCTTCCAGATCCTCGACGCCACCGTGACCATCTTCGGCGTGAACGGAAAGAGCTGGACCCAGCCGAACATCTGGATCAACCGCGACCTGATGCTCGCGGTCTTCCTAGGCTGACCTTAGGCTGACCTAGACCCGAACAACCGCGCGACCCGCACCTTGACCAGGTGCCAGAAGAGCGCGAAGGCGCTCACCGGAGCCGCCGTCTGCATCGGGCGAGGCGCGGCCGCAGAGCGCTCGACCGCGGCGCTTACGTCGTCCGCCGGCGGGTCTTCGGCCGCCTCGAGGTTGGCCTGGATGCAGTTGGCCATGTCCTGGATCAGGCGTTTCGACACGTCCTCCATGACGCCCCGCCCGAACTGGGCCACGCGTCCGGCCACGTGGTACTCGGTCACGATCTGGACCACCGAGGCCTCGCCTGCGGCCTGGACCTTCATCTGGGCCGACGCGCGGGCTGACCCGGGCCCCGTCGTCTCGCGGCCGTCCGCGCTGAGGATCGCCGTGCGTTCCGCGTCGTTGCGGTCGCTGATCCGGGCCGTTCCGCTGTAGGCGACCGTGATCGGCCCGACCTTGACCTTCACCTTGCCCTTGAACGTGGTCGGATCGACCACCTCGGACAGCTCCGCCCCGGGCACGCACCCGACGACTTTGTTCACGTCCAGCAGGTAAGCGAACACTTTGTCGGGCGGAGCGGCAACCTGAAAAGAATTCTCCAGTTGCATTTCCGGCCTAAAAGTAGCGCAATAGAGGGGTTCGGTCTGCGACTGGGTTGGTCGATGGCGCGGCCGCGCTGCTGCGCCGCCATTGAGGAGGGGTCACAGGAGGGCTTATGAAGCACAGGGTCGCCACCACCGTCAACGGCCGCCGGCACGAGCACGAGGTGGAGCCTCGCCTGCTGCTCGTGCATCACCTACGCGACAACCTGGGACTCACCGGCACACACATCGGGTGCGACACGAGCCAGTGCGGCGCGTGCACGATCCTCGTCGACGGTCAGGCAGTCAAGAGCTGCACGATGTTCGCGGTCCAGGCCGAAGGCAAGAACCTCACGACGATCGAGGGCATGGCCAAGGACGGCGAGCTCCACCCGATCCAGCAAGCGTTCTGGGACGAGCACGGCCTGCAGTGCGGCTAC
>DATIOJ010000049.1:0-11865 GCA_035473355.1 Candidatus Limnocylindrales bacterium | reverse complement strand
GGTCTCGTCGCCGAGCTGGGCCGCGGCGGCGTTGAAGACCGAGACCACCTCGAGAGCGGCCTGCGACGGGGCCACGTCCGCGCTGGTCAGGATCGGGTTGCTGTTCAGCCGGTGGGCGAGCTTTTCAGCCGGCGCCACGCTCAAGCCGCCGACCGAGTGGACCGCGTCCGCGACGACAGTGCGACGAGCCGCATCAGCGCCAGCCAGTGCTCACCTGTTCGCGGCCACGACATGTCGCTCGCGTATTCATAGGCGGTGCGCTCGAGCGATTGCTTGCGGTCCGGGTGCTCCAGCACGGAGTTGATTGCCGCGGCCAGAGCGCCCGAGTCTCGAAACGGCACGAGGATTCCGCGACCCTCGTCCAATGCTTCCAGCGCGTGCAAGTACGGGGTCGAGACGATCGCCTTTCCGGCCCCAAGCGCGTACGCGAGGGTGCCGCTCGTGATCTGTCTCGGGTCGAGATAAGGCGTCACGTAGACATCGCTCGCGAGGAGCAGCTCGATGATGTTCCGCTGCGCCATGTATTCATCAATGAACGACACGTTGTCCTCGAGGCCGAGCCGCTTGACCGTCGCAACGAGCCGGTTGCGGTAGGTCTCGCCATCGTGGCGACGCAGCTCCGGATGGGTCTGGCCCGCGACCAGGTACAGCGCAGCGGGATGCGCGGCGACGATCGCCGGCATGGCCTCGATCATGAACTCGATGCCCTTGCGCGGGTCCACGAGGCCGAAGGTCGAGATGATCGTCCGGCCCGGCACACCCAGCTTCTCTTTCATGCGAGACCTGCCGTGCGGCTGGATGGCGGGCATCCCATGCGGTATCACGACAGGAGCCTCGGCGATCCCGTACTCGGAGGCGAGGATGCCCGCCGCAGCGTCGGCCATCACGACGGTCGCCGTGCTGAGCTCAACGGCGGAGCGGAGGGCCTCTCGCATCGAGGGCGTTGGCTCGGGCGGCACGGTGTGCAAAGTGGTCACGACCGGTTTGCGCAGAGCCTGCAGGAAGGGCCGCAAGTGGTCGTCGTAGACGTCATCCGTCCACGTCCCGTAGAGCCCGAACTCATGCTGCACGTTGACGATGTCGGCGTCCGAGCGGTTGATCGCTTCGGCTGCCGCGCTGTAGTTCTCGGCCTCCCCCTGCCTGATGCGCCAGCGCACCTCGCTGCCGTAGGGCCGCACCTCGTTCGGCTCGTCGATCGCGGCGACGCGGAGCTTGATGTGTGGATCGGCCGCCTTGACCGCGGCCATCAAATCGGCAGAGAAGGTGGCTATGCCACATCGTCGAGGTAAGTTCGACGTTACGAATACGATCCGGAGATCAATCCCATTGCCTTGCGATATCACTCGGGATCAGGATCCCTATTCATCTTCGCATCGCCTTGTGATCGGGCCTGTACACCAAAGCATCGTACGAGCCCCGTTCACTACACCGTTGGGAACCAGACCACTGTTCACCTCCACAGCAAGATCCGCCGGCAGCAAAACGGCCCGGCGGAGGGGATAGTTCCGCCAGACCGTTACAAACGCGCGTCTCGCTTCTGTGCTTTAGGTCGGCGACGGCCGTGTTCCGGCTTGGGCGAGGACGCGCCGCGCCGTCAACAAAGCCTCCTCTCGGTTGGCGAGGCTCACGTCTCCGGCAGCCGCGATCAGCCCCTTGAGGGCTCGAGTCAAAGCAAATACCTGCTGCTGGAGATCTGGGATCAGCTTGGCTTCATAGCGATCGAGGTCCATCCTCATCAGGATCAACCGATCGACCTCATCCCTCGCCATCAGGATCCTGCCGTTCGAACCGTTCACAGAGACCGCCAGCCTGCCCCGGCGGCCATAACAATCTCAGTAACAGGCCCATGGCACGAAGGTATTGGAGGAGCGGAACACCCGGTCCCACGCGGGGCCGGGTGCGAGGGGTCGGCGCTTAGGCCGTTGCCGGCGCCGGGAGGAGGCCGAGCTGCCTCATCTGGTCGAGCTGGTCGAAGTAGATGCGGGCCTCAGCGATCTTTCCGTTCTCGACGCGGAGGAGCTGGACTCCGTAGCCGGCCACTTTCTTGTAGGTCGGGGCGATGGGGCCCATCGGGCTCTCGAGCGGAGCCGTGTGGGTGCCCTCCATGAGGATCTCCTGGACGACCCAGGGTCCGCTCATGATCTCGCTGCGAACCTTCATCTTGCCGTCCGGGAACGCCTTGAGCCACGTCGTGGCGTATGCGGTGGCGTCCTTGGCGTTGGTGGCCTTGAAGCCGCCGGGTGCGTTGAACTTAATGTCATCGGCGTGCAGCGCGCTCAGCGCACGCTCGTCGTGAGCGTTGAAGGCGGCTACGAAACGGTCCGTTGTGTCTTTGACTTCTGGCATGCGTCTCCTCCTCAGGAGTGACCGCGAAGCGGAAGGGCCAAGAAAGCTACTGCCAATGCTGGCCGGCAACCGCGAGGAGCTGCGATCGCAGTTCCCTCGCCTCAGTCCATGAACATCGTCCACTCTAGCAGAAATAGTTGCGCGCGCGTGCTAATATTTGTCGATCGCACGTCCCCGCCTGCTTTCCGTCGCCGAGGCTGCAGCCGAGCTCAACGCATCGGAGGCCTACGTGCGTCGCTTGCTGCTGAGGGAGCGTCTGTACGGGATCAAGGTAGGCATCGTCTGGGCGATTTTTCCAGAGGACCTGGCTGCCTTCAAGCGCACGCGCCGCCCGCCTGGCAGGCCGCGCAAGCTCGTGACTCGACCAGGCGATCGCGCGTCGACCCTAAGGATCGCCAGCGAACGCCGAAGCGCCGGCACCAAAGGACTCCTCAGGAGACCGCGACCGACTCGTTCCTAGCGACCATCGAGGTCGGCGACATACGGTTCTTCGCCTTCCGCAGCGAGTGCGGGCAGCCGCAACGTGAACACGCTGCCCTGGCCCGGCGAGCTCTCCACCTCGATCAGGCCGCCATGCCGCCGCGCGATCTCCTGGCACAGGAAGAGGCCAAGGCCGGTGCCCGGCGTGGTCACGTTCTGCTCCGTCGGCAGCCGGCTGAAGCGCTGGAAAAGAAGCGGAACGTGCTCGGAAGAAATACCAACTCCAGAATCGCGCACGGCGACAAAGGCGGAGCCATCCTCCTGACCGACGCTCAGGCGGACCTCACTCGCCTCCGGCGAGTACTTGGTCGCATTGTCGACCAGGTTCGCGATCACCGTTGTGATTCTGCCGCGGTCGGCTGAGATCAGAACGGGTCGGTCCGGCTTGACCACCGCAAACGAATGCGCGTCGGAGATGGACCTGTAGGCGGCCGCCTGTTCTGACGCGATTTCGGCGAGATCGAAGGCGGAGCGATTCAGTCCCGTCCGGTCGGCCTCGAGGCGGGCGGCCTCGAGCATCTGCTCGACGAGGAGGTTGATCTGCACGAGCTTCGACTCAACGATTTTGGCGATCCTGGGCAGCTCTTCGCTGCCTACGACTCCGTCGCGCAGCATCCAGTTGTAGCCACGAACGACCGCCAGCGGACCGCGCAGCTCGTGAGACGCAAGGTTGAGGAATTCCGTTTTCATGTGCTCGAGCCCGGCCATCTGTTCAGCCTGCGCGCGAAGCTGCGCCGCCTCGCGATCACGTTCCGCGTTCCGGCGCGTTTCCGCGTTCCGGCGCTCGGTTATGTCGCGCGTGACTTTGGCAAATCCGCGCAGGATGCCCTGGCGATCTCTGAGCGCGGTCACCACAACGCTGGCCCAAAACCTCGAACCGTCCTTTCGAACCCTCCAGCCTTCGTCTTCGTGTCTTCCTTGTTCACGCGCTCGTTCGAGGATCCGGCCAGGCTTCCCCGTCGCGATGTCCTCCGCCGGGTAAAAGACCGAGAAGTGCTGACCGATGATCTCGTCCGCCGAATAGCCCTTGATTCGCTGCGCGCCTTCGTTCCAGCTGGCGATGTGGCCATCCAGATCGAGCATGAAGATCGCGTAGTCGACAACGGCTGAGACGAGCAAGGCGAATCGCTCCTCGCTCCTCGACAGCTCATCGGTGGCATGTCTTTCGCGGCTGACATCGGAGTTGATCTCCAGGATCGACTGCGGTTGTCCGCCGGCGTCCGTCTGCAGGGCCCATCGGGCCAGCACCGTGATCGGTTGGCCGTCCCTCCGACGCTGGAGGATCTCGCCTTCCCAGCGCCCGGCTCTTACCAGCTCGTGCTCGATCTGCTCGAGTGGGATTGGATAGATGGAACCCAACAGCTCCGCCGGCTGCCGGCCCATCGCTTCGTTGCGCGCCCAACCGTAGAGTCGCTCGGCGCCGTCGTTCCAATATGTGATGGCACGGCCCTGAAAGCTCCGGACGAACATCGCATCAAAAGCGAGGTCGACGAGCTCATGCCGCTGCCCGCGCTCACCGGCAGGCACCGATCCCGAAGTCCTTCCCGCCAAGCCCAACTTGATCTTACCGCGAGGTTGCGGACGCTACCGAGACTCTCGGCCGCTACTCCGGCGCACGCACCCACTGGGAGACGATTCGGCCGAGGTCAGTCGGGTTGGTGCCGGCTTTGACCAGATATTCCTTGGCGCCGAGGCTCAGGCTCTGGCTCACAAGCCCAGCCTCGTCGTAGTTCGACATCATGACGACCGGTATGTTCTTGGTCCCGGTCCCCGACGCGAGAGATCTCAACACCTCGATGCCGTCCATCTTTGGCATCCGGATGTCGAGAAAGACAAAGTCGGGCTGATCGCTGGACGCCATCCGCAAGCCAGCCAGGCCGTCGTTGGCGATGAGGACCTCATGTCCGGCCCGAGTCAGCGCCAGGCCGTACATTTCGGCGACGATCCGGTCATCGTCGACGACGAGCACTTTTGCGATGGCGGGAATCCTTCGCGACGCCTATGCCGTCGCGATGATCCGGCGCATGAGGCCGAGCTCGGTTTCGTAGATGTGGGCCGACTTCACCGTCATCGTCAGCGTGCCGACCCCGGCGCCGAGCTCGCCGGCCGCGCGAGCTTGCAGCACCGCCAGCTCGACGAGATTGCCATAGCCCTTCGTGCCGAAATCGATGGAGTGAGCGTAGACGGCCAGCTGAAGCTCATCCTTGACGAGCCAGAAGTCGAGCAGGCTGACGCACGGGATGTAGGTGGTGTCGGTCAGTGGCTGGAACGTCGTGATCGTCGCGTCACGCGCCGCTGGATTGGCCGCCAGTCGATCGATGACCCAGCGGATCTGGTCGCGGCCTGTATGGGCGTAGTCGAACAGGCGCGTCGCGTAGCTGTCGGAGTCACCCAACTCTGCTACTCGGGAGTGGTCGGTGAAGTTCGCGTGCATCCAGCCCAGGCGTTCGGGGTCGCCGCGCCGGGCGATGATCGGGTCGTCGACGCTCGGTGAGCGCACGTCGAGCGTCGCCCGAAAGACCTCCACGATCGGCAGCCCTTCCCAGCTGCCGGCAACACCGCCGGACAGAATCGCAGCCGCGATCGCCAACCACGCCTCGCCAAGGCTCGTCGCCTCGATCCGAACCGATTCCGCTGGGGCGGGAGGGGCGCCCCTGTCTCGATGGGCTTCGTCCACCGCCTGAGCGTATATCGAGCGGCGGCGACGTTATCCCCCAGTGGGCGTCGCGCGGCGGGAAATTACGGATTCTGTTATTGGGGCCGGCGCATTGTCACGCTGTGATTGCGGTAGCCACCGCACGTGGTTTGGGGTCCACCCGCCGCCTGGTACAGCTTTGAGCACGATCCTGGTTGTGGAGGACGACCCGAGCACGCTTACCCTGCTCCGGCTGATCTTCGAGACGGCAGGACACCTCGTCGTAGGGGCTGCTGACGGCAAGGCAGCGCTCGACATCATCAAAGCGGACAGTGTTCCCGATGTCGTCGTCACCGACCTGGTGATGCCAGTCCTGGACGGCACGAAGCTGATCGAGCGCCTTCGATCGGATCCGAGCACCGCCGCGATTCCGATCGTCGTTGTTTCGGCAAATTCAGACGCGGCGCGGAACCTCCAGGCCAGTGGCCTGGTGGCAGCAGTCGTCCGCAAGCCCTTCGATGTGTACGCCTTGGTGGATTGCATCGACACCATTTCCCCCGGTCGCGGCAACGATGGTCCTGATCTGAGCCAGCTGGCGATCTAAGCCGGCGCGACCTTCACCGGGCACCTAGGCCATCGAAATCCTGTTTCCGGTCTTGTGGTCGACCAGATCAAGTCGCTGGGCATTGACCAGCACTTCGAGCTTGCTGTGCGCGGCAAGTTTGCTCGCTGCATTTCGCACGTGGCTCCGCACTGTGGTGTAGCTGATTCCCATCCTGGCGGCTATCTGGCGATTGGAGACCCCCTCGGACATCAAACTCACCACCTCCCTCTCTCGGCCGGTGAGCTTGTCCCTCATCTTGTCCGCTTTCCGGGGGCCTCTGAGCAAGGAAGAGATGGTCGGAGCCGTGATAAGGGTTCCGCCTTCTGCGACAGTTCGCACGGCTTGAATCACATCAGTCGCCGGCGACGACATGTTGAGCACAGCACCGACCCCAATTTCGATCGCAGCCAGGACCACGTTTTCGTTCTCGTCGTTGGTCAGAAAGATGAGCTTCGCAGCGGAGTCACTCTGAATCATGCTCGCGACTTTGGTGCTGCGGTCGCTCAAGCGAAACTCCAGGATGACCACGTTGGGCTTTAGCGTCGCCACCGCGGCAGGCGAATCGACCACGGAGCCCACGGTGCCAACCACGACCATGCCCGGTTGCTGGCTCAACAGGGCGACAAAGCATCCGCGACAAACTGCTGATCCTCGGCGATCAAGATCCGAATCGGATCGGTCTTGACCTGGGGATCGCGGGGTTGATCCATCATCAAGGAAGTAATCTGGCGCCTGGGCAGCAACAAAGTCCATAACTCCACGGACCTTCCCTCAAGGATTGGCTGGCGGAAGAATGGCCTGGCGGGAGGGAGACTCAGGCTCCCAGATCAGGCCGCAACGCCGGTCGGTCGAAGTCGGCGGCGCCAGGCGATGGAGGCTAGCACGGGCGGGCTGCGAGCACGTAGTAGGTGGGGCTGTCGTCCAGCGTGGCGCCCGGCCTTGGGCCGAGCCACAGCAGCTCGAGGCCGAATCGCCTGAGGCGGCGTCGCGCGCCGGTGTACGCGGGAGGCGGCCGCCATCCAGTCACAACCTGAATGACCTTCGAACCATCGGGCAGACGGTAATCCACCTCCATCACCGTCGAGCCGGCGACTCCCCGCTTGAGGCGGACTCCCTTGTGCGACGTCGCGCGCAGCCAGCGAGGGTTCATCAGCTCCATGCCGATTCGACCCGCGGGCCGCACATGGCGGACCGCGGCGGCGAGGTTCGCGTCTGCGGTGAGGATGCTCGACGGCCCGATCACCAGGTCGAATTGCCGGCCGAGGTCAAGCTTCTCGATCAATGCTTGATGCGTCTCGACCTCCGGCGTGCGCCTCCTGAGGTGGCCCAGCATGCGCGGGTGCGCGTCCACTCCGACCAGCTCAACGCCTGCCCGCGAAAGCGGCGCCGCGAGGCGGCCCGCACCGATGCCGAGGTACAGGACGGGTTGCTCAGACTCCAGGCACCAATCGAGCCAGGGCCAGAGGTCTTCGGGTTCGGGCAGCGACGCGTAGAGATCGGCGAATCGCGGGTCAGGGTCAATCGGGTCGTCTCGGACCCTCAACTACTCGGGTTCTGGCGGTGGCTCGTCGACGAGTGTCGCCGCATACGGGACGGATTCGAGGCGCGACCTTGGGATCGGCTTTCCGGAAACTTCACTCGATCCGTACGTGCCGTCCTGGATGCGGCGCAGCGCTCTTTCGATCTTCGCAAGCGTGTCGCGATCGACGGCGTCTTCGTCCGCCTCGACGTCCAGGTCGTTGAGGCGGGTCGCGTCGTCTGCTGAGTCGCCGACGCCAGATTCGTCCCGCACGGTCTCCTGGCTGTCGCGGGCGCGCTCCGCCATTCGGGACCTGATCGCGTCACGTTCCGACTCGAGACGCTTCCGGAAGTGGTCGAGATCCTGCTCTTTCATCCGAAGGTGAAGCAGAAAGCTTCGGCCCCAGAGTCGAGGAACTCGATCTCGAAACGCCGTTCGCGGATCGGCCCCGACTGCCGGATGAGCTGATACATCCGCTGCTGCACGACCGTGCCGTTACCGGCCGCGTCGACATCAGCGCCGTGGGCACCCGCGGCGCTCTCCCCATCGAGCAGCACGCGGAACCGCACGGTCGAGCCCTTCCTCGCCGGGCCCATGACCAGATTTACGTCACGGGCGTGAAACTGGTACGCGACCCGACCCGATTGGCCGTTGAGCGCGCTCGCGTCGGAGCGGACGGTCCAGTCCCCCGTGAGCCCCCAACGGTTGAGCCGGAGATGCTCGGGCGCCGTGTAGTCATGAGATTTGTCCCACGCGCGGCGGCCGCCCGCCTCGAATCCGGTGGCCTGGTCGTAGCCGAGGTAGCTCTCCGGCGACCCGAGGTCCTCCCAATCGGCCTGGACCTCATCGCCGTTTGGTTCGACCGAAGCCAGCCCGGGCCGCAGGTCTTCGACGCCGGCATCGGCGAGCAGCTGCCGGATTACCATCTCCGATCGCTCGTAATCGCCTTCGCCGAAACGGTGATGCCGGATGCGACCCTGGGAGTCGATGAAGTAGAGGGCCGGCCAGTATTGATTCGCGAATGCCCGCCAGACCTCGAAGTCGTTGTCGATCGCGACCGGGTAATCGATCTTTCGAGCCTGAACCGCCCATCGCACGTTGTCGAGGTCGTGCTCGAACTTGAACTCGGGCGTGTGGACGCCGATCGTCACCAGGCCCGAGTCCCGGTATCGCTGCGACCACGCCCGGTAGTGCGCCTGCGTGCGCAACCAGTTGATGCAGGTGTAGGTCCAGAACTGCACCACTACGACATGGCCGCGCAAACCGCTTGGCGTCAACGGCTGCGAGTTGAGCCAATCATTCGCGCCTTCTAAGGACGGCAGCTTGCCTTCGATCGGCAGGTCCGCCGCCGCGACGCCCTGGTGCCGTGCGACCTGCTCCTGACCGACTCGCGTGGACATCTCAAACCCCCTCCCGATCACTGCCGGGCAAAAGCCAGCGGAGCCTCTCAGACAGATTGTGCCCGACGCCGCGACCGATCGTCCAGGGGCCGGGGGCGCCTGGTCCTCAGCCCACCGCCTTCTTCAGGAGCGCGCGGATCTTTGCCTCTTCGGCGCCGGTCAACTCCTTCAGCGCGAAGGCGACCGGCCACAGGCCACCGTCGTCCAGCTTCGCCTGGTCGCTGAAGCCGAGCGTCGCGTACCGCGTCTTGAACTTCTTCGCGTCCTGGAAGTGGCAGATGAGCTTGCCGTCCCTGGCATACGCAGGCATCCCGTACCAGAGCTTCGGCGAGAGGTCTGGCGCGCTGGCTTTGATGATCGCGTGGAGCCGCTCGGCCATGGCGCGATCCGGTGCCGCCATGGCGGCGATCTTCTCGAGCACCTCGCTTTCCCCGTCGGTCTTGCCGGCCTTCAGCTCCTTGACGCGCTGCTTCATCGCGCCCAGTTCCTCGTCCGTGAATTTCGCGGTCGCGCCTGTGCTCTTGGCGGGCTTCGGCGTGCCCTTCATTGCCGTTTTTCTTTTGACCGTGGTGTCCGCGCTCATGCCTTCGCCGCGTGGGCAACCTTCTTCGGCTGGAGGATCCGGATGGCGTTACCGAAGGGGTCGCGGATCCCCATGTCGGTGCCGTAGAAGCGGTCGGCGGGCTCCTGGGTGAAGTCGGTGACGCCGCGCGCCTTGAGCGCCTCGTAGAGACCGCGCACGTCGTCCGACTGGAAGACGAGGCCCCCCAGAGCGCCCTTGGTGACCAGCTCGCGGAGCTGCGCGGCGGTGGCCTCATCGTGAATCGGCGGGCCGGGCTCCTCGAGGGAGATCTCAGTGCCGGGGTCTCCCGGGACGCGCACCGTCAGCCAGCGGTAGGAACCCTGCTTGACGTCCTGGCCTTTCTCCAGCCCTACCTTGTTGACGTAGAAGTCGAGTGCCTGGTCCTTATTGAGAACGATGATGGAAGTGGCGTTTAGCTTGGTGATCATGCGGTTGTCTTCTCCTTCGCGAGATTTGATTGGGATGATCCTCATGCTATGGAGCCGCCGCTGCCTCGGCTATTCCGAAAGTGCTCGATTGCGCCGCTGCCCTTACAGCCCCCGCCGCCACCACCGGCCGCATGGCCGCCATCTGGATGCAGGTGGGCGGCAACATCGGCTCATGTCCCAGGCGATAGTGCGACGCCGTCTCGCCCACGATCTCCCGGAACGTGCGGCTGAAAGTTCCCGGGCTGGTGAAGCCGACGTCGAAGCAGATGTCGGTGACGCTGCGGTCGGTCTCTCGCAGCAGGAACATCGAGCGCTCCACCCGCCGCCTCTGCAGGTAGCGGTGCGGCGTTTCCCCAAAGGCGGCGCGAAAGCTCCGAATGAAGTGCGCGCGGGAGAGATGGGCCACCGCGGCCACGGCGCGGACGTTGAGCGGCTCGGCGTAAGCGCGGTCCATGGCGTCCCGGGCGCGAAGCAGGCGCCGGTTCATCTCCTCGACTTCCCGGCTCACGGTTCAACGCTACGCCGTTGGCTTGAAGCCAAACCTGATCTGGCCGTCCTGCCAGTAACTTCCCCCGACTCTTGACAACGGCTCCCGCACGGCGTCCACTGCTGTTTGGCCGGAAAGAGGGTCCGCCCGTCTGTGAAAAAGGGGAATCTCATGAGCAGCCCGCCCACGCCGCAAGGTCCTGGCTCCGTCTCCGGAGCGCCAAATCTCCCGGCAGGGTTCGCCAACACGTTCACCAGCAGGTACATCGACGCGGGTGACGTGCGCATGCACGCGGTAGTCGGGGGCGACGGCCCGCCGCTGCTGCTGGTGCACGGCTGGCCTTTGACCTGGTACGCGTGGCGGCTGGTGATGCCGGCCCTGGCCCGCGACTTCCAGGTCGTCGCCGTCGACCAGCGCGGCATCGGGCTGTCGAGCCGGCCGAAGGGCGGCTACGACGTCGGCGCGCAGGCCAACGACATGGTCGCGGTCATGGATGCACTCGGCCACAAGCGATTCGCCGTCATCGGCCACGACACCGGGATGGTGATCAGCTATGCGTTGGCCGCGGATCACCCGGACCGCGTCGAGCGTCTCGTGGTCGCAGAAGCTCCTCTCATCGGCATCGCTCCGTCACCGCCGCTGCTCCCCCCCGGGCCTGTCAACGAGCGGCTGTGGCACATCGCGTTCAACCGGACCGCCAAGGTGAACGAGCAGCTGGTCGCAGGACGGGAAGACATCTTCTACGGCAACGAGTTCGAGCAGTCGGCCTTCAAGAAACTCCCCGACGACGTCGTCAGGTACTACACCGATGCTCACAGCTCCAGCCCGGAAGCCCTCCACGCGAGCTTCGAGTTCTACCGGGCGATCGACGCCAGCATCGCGCAGAACCAGGAGCGCAAGAACAGGCGGCTGACCATGCCCGTCCTGGCGATCGGCGGTGAGCGAAGCAGCATGGAGAGTGTTGGTGTCTCCATGAAGCTCGTCGCCGACAACGTGCAGACCGTGGTCATCGCGGGCTCGGGGCACTTCGTGGCCGAGGAGGCTCCGCAGGAGGTGCTTGCAGCTCTGACCGCATTCCTCGCACCGTACCGGGCGGTCGTGGCCTCGTAAGGAGGGGGACGGGCACCACCGAGGAGCGCGAATGAGTCCGCATAGAAAGACGTCGCTCGCCGCCGGCGTGCTCTACCTGCTCACGTTTGTCTCCATCCCGACCCTCGCTCTCTACGGTCCGGTGAAAGGTGCGAATTACATCCTGAGCGCGGGACCGGACACTGGCGCCATCGTCGGAGGCATCCTCGAGATCGTCGTCGCCCTCGCCGCCATCGGTACCGCCGTAGCGCTGTTCCCGGTGCTCAAGAGGCAGAACGAAGGGGTCGCGATGGG
>DATIOJ010000048.1:0-38013 GCA_035473355.1 Candidatus Limnocylindrales bacterium | reverse complement strand
TGAGGCCCTCGATCTCGTTGGCCGCCAGCCACTTGCGCTCGATGGCGACCCGGGCGAGGTCGTCGCGACCGGCCTCGACCGCCCGCCTGGCCTGCCCGTCGAGCTGGGGGATGCGCGCCTCGAGACGCTTCGCTTCCTGCTCCAGCTGCTGCTTGGCGGTGGCCACGTCGACCAGGCCCCGCCGCAGCGTGATCAGCAGCTCCTGCTGCTGGTTGTACGCGTATTCGAGGACCTGGCGCGGGTCCTCCGCTTTGTCGAGCGCGCTGCTCACCTCGGCGTTGAACAGCATCCTCAGCCGAGACCAAATGCTCATTGCCGCCTCCTGTCGCGTGATTCCGGACGTTGCGTCTTGCAGCGTCGGCCGGAAGCGGTCTCACGGGCAGTCTCGAATTGGTCTCATTCTTGGTCTCAGAATTGCGGCATGGCGCGATTCATCGAGGTCAGTCACCGGGTTGAAGCTGGGATGAAGACGTATCCGGGCCTGCCCGAGCCGTCGGTGGAAGTCGTCTTCGACTACGACGCCTCACACGAGCGGTACCAGGGCAAGGCTGAGTTCTTCATCGCGTCGCTGCACCTGTGCGGCAACACGGGGACGTACGTCGACTCGCCGGTGCACCGGTTCCGTGGTGGCGTGGACCTCGCGGCGATGCCGCTCGAGCGCCTGGCCGACCTGGAAACGGTGGTGGTGGACTGCTCAGGGGCGGATCGGGCGATCGGGGCGGAGGCGCTGACCGGGGTCGAGTTCCGCTACCGGGCCGTGCTCATCCGGACCGATTTCTCGCAGCACTGGGGAACGCCGGAGTACTTCGGGCCGAACCCGTTCCTGACCGCGGACGCGTGCGAGATGCTGGTGCGTTCAGGTGCGCTGTTCGTCGGCATCGACTCGCTGAACATCGACGACACCGCCGACCCGTCGCGGCCGGCGCACACGATCCTGCTCGGGGCAGGGATCCCGATCTGCGAGCACATGACCAAACTGGCAGAGGTGCCGGAATCGGGCGGGCGGCTGCATGCGGTGCCGATCGCATGGGTGGGAGGGGCGAGCTTCCCGGTGCGGGCGTACGTGATCGCCTGACCCTTCTGTCGGATTTGGCGTCTCTTGCGCCAAAACCGCCAAATCCGTGGGGAATTTGGCGTCTTTACGACCTGAGTTGTCAGTGGCGTGCGGCAGGGGCACGCTGCCGGAATGGGTCGGAGGCCACGCGTTCCAGCGGAGCTGAAGAGACGCCCGTTTTCCCTTGATGAGGCGCGCGCGGCCGGAGTCAGCCTCGACGCGCTGAGACGCAAGTCATGGAGGCGACTGGGACGCGAGATCTACTGCTGGACGGGGTTGGCCGAAGACCCATGGCAGATCCTGGTCGCCTGGCGAGACCGCCTGCCACCCGACGCAGCCTTCGCTGGTCTTACCGCGGCGTGGCTCTATCGCCTGGGCATCGACTTTGGCAACCGGGTCGAGGTTATGCTCCCAGCCGGATCGCGGTTACGTTCCACGGCCCGCCTGGTAGTTAGTCACGGGCGCTTCGACGTTTCTAGCGTCCAGGGCCTGCGCGCGACGAGCATCGAGATGACCTTCCGCAATCTGCGGCGGCGACTCGCTCCGGTCGAATACCTCGTCCTGGCCGACTCGGCGCTTCGGTCTGGCCTCGGCCGGTTCGACGACCTGGCCGAGCGTGCTGAATCCCCGATGGAGACCCGACTGCGATGGTTGCTCCTGAAGGCCGGCCTGCCCCGGCCCGAAGTTCAGTCCGAGCTACGCAACTTCGAAGGCCGGTTCGTTGGGCGGGCCGACCTCTACTACCCCCACGCCCGTCTGATCATCGAATACGACGGCGCCAATCACCGCGAGAGACTGGTCGAGGACAACCGCCGTCAGAACCAGCTCCTCAACGCCGGCTTCCGCCTCCTACGCTTCACCGCAGCCGACGTCAGCCGGCGTCCTGACTCTCTTCTGGCTCAGGTGCAGGCGGCCCTGACTCGGGCTTGAAGAACACCGCCCCAAGCGGCGGCAGCGTCAACGTCACGCTGTGCAGGTGCCCGTGCATCGCCACCGGCACCGCCTCCACCCCGCCCAGGTTGCCCTGCCCGCTTCCCCCGTACAGCGGCGCATCGCTGTTCAGGATCTCGTTCCACCGTCCGGCCAGGGGAATCCCGATCTGGTAGTTGTGCCGCGGCACCGGCGTGAAGTTGAACGCGCCGACCAGGATGTCCGAAGGCGACCGGCCGCGCCGGATCAGGGAGACCACGGAGTTGTCGGCATCCGCGACGTCGATCCACGAAAAGCCGACCGGATCGAAGTCCAGCTCGTACAGCGCCTTCTCCTCGCGCAGGATCCGGTTCAGGTCGCCGACCCACAACCGCAAGCCACCGTGGGCCGGGTAATCCAGCAGATGCCAGTCGAGCGACGACTCGACATCCCACTCCTTCCACTGCCCGAACTCATCGCCCATGAACAGCAGCTTCTTGCCCGGCTGCGCGTACATCCACCCGTACAGCAGGCGCAGGTTCGCGAACTTCTGCCAGTCGTCGCCGGGCATCTTGGCGATCAGCGAGCCCTTTCCGTGCACGATCTCGTCGTGGGACAGCGGCAGCATGAAGTTCTCGCCGAACGCATAGAGCATCCGGAATGTCAGGTTGGAGTGATGGAACTTGCGATGGACCGGCTCGCGCTCGAAGTAGTAGAGCGTGTCGTGCATCCACCCCATGTCCCACTTCATACCGAAACCCAGCCCGCCCACATAGGTCGGCCGTGACACCAGCGGCCAGGCGGTCGACTCCTCGGCGATGGTCTGCACGTCGGGCTGCTCCTTGTACACCTCGATGTTGAAGCGGCGCAGGAAATCCACCGCCTCGAGGTTCTCGCGCCCGCCGAACTTGTTCGGAATCCACTCGCCCTGCTTGCGCGAGTAGTCGAGGTACAGCATCGACGCGACCGCGTCGACCCGCAGGCCGTCGGCGTGGTAGCGATCGAGCCAGCACAGCGCGCTGCTCAGGAGGAAGCCGCGCACCTCGTTGCGTCCGTAGTTGAAGATCGACGAACCCCAGTCCGGATGCACTCCGAGGCGTGGATCCGCGTGCTCGAAGAGGTGCGTGCCATCGAACATCTGCAGCCCGAACTCGTCCGCGGGGAAGTGCGAAGGCACCCAGTCCAGGATCACCCCGATCCCGTTCTGGTGCAGGTAATCGACAAGGAACATGAAGTCCTGCGGCGTTCCGTAGCGCGACGTCGGGGCGAAGTAACCCGTGACCTGGTAGCCCCACGACTCGTAGAGCGGGTGCTCCATGACCGGCATGAACTCGACGTGCGTGAATCCCATCCGCGACACGTAGTCGGCCAGCCGGGGCGCCAGCTCGCGGTAGGAAAGCCAGCGGTTGCCCTCCTCCGGGACCCGCATCCACGAACCCAGGTGGACCTCGTACACCGACCACGGCGCGGTCACGTGGTTGGCGTGGCGGCGGTTCTGCATCCAGTCACCGTCGCCCCAGCCGTAGCTGAGATCCCATACGACCGACGCCCGCCGGGGCGGCGCCTCGGAGAACGCGGCAAAGGGATCCGCTTTGTCGACGCCGTTGCGCGTGACGCGGGAGTGGACGTAGTACTTGTAGAGCGCACCGTGACCAACGGTCGGGATGAAGCCTTCCCAGATGCCTGACTGCTCACGCGGGTACAGGCCATTCGCGTTCTTGTCCCAGCCGTTGAAATCGCCGATGACGCTGACGGTGTCTGCGTTGGGCGCCCAGACCGCAAAGTACGTCCCGTCGGGATCGTGCGAGGGGTGCGCTCCCATCTTGTCGAAGAGATGGCTGTGCGTGCCCTCGTTGAACAGGTGGAGGTCGAACGGGCTGAGCAGCGACTTCGCGACCATGCTGCTCATGACGGCGTCACCAGGTCGAGGACGCCCCGAAGCGGAATGCGGACCCAGTCTGGTCGAAGGTTCATCTCGTAGCGAAGCTCGTACAACGCTTTCTCCAGCAGCATGGTGGTGAGCTGCAGCTCGAGGTCGTCCTGGTTCTGCGGCACCCACGAGGCGTTGCCCGCCGTCGCCAGGTAGCTCTTTAGAAACACCGCCGAAACGGAATCCACCCAGAAGCGCGACCAGGCCTGCAGCCCTGGCAGCTTCTCGGCGGGGATCTCCTGCGAACGCAGCGCCGCCTGGCTTGCGTAGGAGAAAGACCGCAGCATGCCGGCGACGTCACGCAAGGCGAGACGCTTGAGGCGGCGCTCGTACAGCGTCCGGGTCGGCTCGCCCTCGAAGTCGATGATCACGAAATCGTGCCCTGTGTACAGGACCTGGCCCAGGTGGTAGTCGCCATGGACGCGGATGCGCGTCGTGTTGAGCCGGCGGGCGAGGAACGAGCGAAAGATGTTCGCGATCCTCGACTCGAGGTCGAGCACCTGGCGGCCCTCTTCGCGGGCGTCTGCGGGCAGCTTGTTGATCTGCGTGCGCAGGAGGTCGGTGGCGCGCAACGAAAGGCCGCTCAGCGACTGGTAGATCGAGCGCTGGTCCCCCGGCGAAATCCGCTCCGGCGCGAACGCCGGATCGGTCGGGTCGGACGACAGCGCCGCGTGCAGCTCCGCTGTGCGCCGGCCCAGGAGCCGCGCCGAGTCGAGATACCCGCCGATCGTCTTCGTTGCGATCTCGCCCGGCTCCTGGCGGCTCGCCTCCACGAGGCTTCGCGGCATCGCCGGCGGCTCGAGGCCGGCCAGGTCTGGAGACCCCAGGAAGTGGGCCAGAGTCGTCAGCGTGTACTGCCACGCGTCGCCCTGGTTGGGGACGAAGCCCTGGAGGATCGCGATCGAAACCGGCTCGCCCTTGCCGCGCCGGTACTCGAGGCTCCCCGCGAGGGGGGCGATCTGCGTGAAGTTCGTCTTCTCGGTCAGGAATCGGCCGACCTCGAGCTCCGGGTTCACGCCCTCCTCGAGCCGGCGGAAGACCTTCAGCATCAGGCGCTCGCCGAAGATCACCGAGTTGTTGCTCTGCTCGGCCACGGAGAGCTGGGCCTCGAGCCGGATCGTCTCGGGCCCACGCAACCGGGCGAAGGCGCGGGTGGTCGAGCCGACGAGCGTGCCGGCTCCGCCCGCGGCGCGCCGCCTGCGCGCGATCGCACCGAGTAGCGCCTCCGCGAAGTTCGGCGGTCCCAGGGCGTCGTAGAGCAGCCCGCGGGGTTGCTCCCCACTCGTGGGGAGCTGTCCCGGAGGGGCTGAGGGGCCACCGCGGTCGCGCACCCACGCGATCGCCGAGTGCGGCCAGCGCTCCAGGATGTGCGGCGCCTCGGCCGCGTTGGCGTACGCGATGGGCAGCATGTACACGTCGGGGTCGCCGTCCGCATACGCGATGACCACCGAGGTGAGGTAGGACGAGCCCTCGGCGCCGGGGACGCTGATCACGTCATTGATCGTGGCCGACTTCATGCGCCGTGCCTTGCCGCCGAACCAGCGCCTCTGGGGGATGTAGCCCAGGAGCACGTTCTCCAGCCTCTCCTTCGCGACGCCCACCAGCGCCGACTCCCAGCCGCCGGTGGTTCGAACCTCGGGCAGCGCCGCCGCGGCCTGGGCGCCGTCGCTCTGGATGGTGGCCGCCGCGCGCGGCTGCATGGCGAACCAGTAGAAAGCATGCGGCCCGAGGGTGAGGAAGTAGGGCGCGTCGCCGATGACCGGCATCTCGTTGCTGCTGAACAGCTCTACCGGTACCAGGCCCTTCCACGTGCTGAGGTCGAGCTCGACCGCCTGCAAGAAGCGCGACAGGTTGGCGACGCACAGGATCTGCTCCGACTCGTAGCGCCTCACGTAGGCCAGCACCTTGCGGTTCTCCGGCCGCAGCAGCTCGAGCGTCCCGCGCCCGAACGCGCGATGGCGCTTGCGCAGCGCGATCAGGCGCTTGGTCCAGGAGAAGATGGAGTGGGGGTTGCCCTGCTGCGCCTCGACGTTGACCGTCTCGTAGTGGTACTCGGGGTCGGTGATGACCGGCAGGTACAGGCGCTGGCGGTTGGCGCGTGAGAAGCCGGCGTTGCGATCCGCGCTCCACTGCATCGGCGTGCGGACGCCGTTGCGGTCGCCGAGAAAGATGTTGTCGCCCATCCCGATCTCGTCGCCGTAGTAGAGGACGGGCGTGCCCGGCAGTGAGAAGAGCAGTCCGTTCATCAGCTCGATGCGGCGGCGGTCGTTGCCGAGCAGCGGCGCCAGGCGGCGCCGGATGCCCAGGTTCAGCCGAGCCAGGCGGTCCTGCGTGTAGGCGCGGTACATATAGTCGCGCTCCTCGTCGGTGACCATCTCGAGCGTCAGCTCGTCGTGGTTGCGGAGGAACAGCGCCCACTGAGCGGAGTCCGGGATGGGCGGGGTCTGGGCGAGGATGTCGACGATCGGAAAGCGGTCCTCCATCCGGATCGACATGAAGAGTCGAGGCATGAGGGGGAAGTGGAAGGACATGTTGCACTCGTCGCCCTCGCCGAAATACGCGACGGCGTCTTCGGGCCACTGGTTCGCCTCCGCGAGCAGCATGCGGTTGCGGTAGCCGGTGTCGACGTGCTTGCGCAGCTCGCGCAGGAACCCGTGCGTCTCTGGCAGGTTCTCGCCGTTCGTCCCTTCCCGCTCAAAGAGGTAGGGCACGGCGTCGAGGCGCACGCCGTCGATGCCCATGTCCATCCAGAAATCGAGGACCTTGAAGATCGCGTCCTTGACTTTGGGGTTGTCGAAGTTCAGGTCGGGCTGGTGGGAGAAGAAGCGATGCCAGTAGTACGCGTTGGCGACGTGGTCCCAGGTCCAGTTGGACGTCTCGGTGTCTTTGAAGATGATGCGCGCGTCCTGGTAGCGCTGGTTGGTTTCGCTCCAAACGTAGAAGTCGCGCTGTGCGCTGCCCGGCCTGGCGCGGCGCGCGCGCTGAAACCATGGGTGCTGGTCCGAGGTGTGATTGCAGACCAGCTCGTTGATGACCCGGATGCCCCTCTGGTGGGCTTCCCGCACGAGCTGCGAGACGTCGCCCAGAGTCCCGTACATCGGGTTGACGTTGGTGTAGTCGGCGATGTCGTAGCCGTCATCGCGCAGAGGTGACGGATAGAAAGGCAGCAGCCACAGGGCGTTGATCCCGAGTTCCTGCAGGTAGGGGAGCCTCTCGATCAGCCCTCGAAAGTCCCCGCTCCCGTCCCCGTCGCTGTCCATGAAAGCGCGCACGTGCATCTCGTAGATCAGCGCGTCCTTGTACCAGAGCGGGTCCTCCTCGATCTGGAGGAGATCGGCTTTGCGACGTCGCGACGCAAGCGAGGGAGCCTGGATCACAGGAAGTACTCGAAGTCGTGCTCGCTTCGGACGCGCCGGCGGAAAAGGAAGATCTGCCCCGGCATCGCGTGCGGGTTGATCTCGACGAAGTTCCGCGGCCCGTTCCACAGGTAGCGGGCCCCGCTGATCAGCTCGTGCGCCTGGTACGGCCGGTCCTTCTCGATGCCCAGCTCGTCCAGCGGCAGGTTGACCATGCCGCGCTGGACGTGGTGAGGGTCGACGTTGACGACCGTGAGGATCACGTTGGAATTGTCAGGTGTGCTCTTGCTGTACGCGAGCAGCTGGTCGTTCTCGGTGAGGTGGAAGCGCAGACCGCGGTCGGTCTGGAGGGCCGGGTTCTCCCGCCGGATGCGATTCACGATCGTGATCAGCTCGCGCAGGCTGTCCGGCCGCGCCAGGTCCCAGCTGCGGACCTGGTACTTCTCAGAGTCGAGGTACTCCTCCGAGCCCTGCTCCCGAGCCCGGTTCTCCATGAGCTCGAAAGGCGGGCCGTAGATGCCGTAGCTCGCGCCCAGCGTGGCGGCGAGGATGAGGCGTGCCTGGAAGGCGGGCCGGCCGCCGGTCTGGAGGTACTCGGTCAGGATGTCCGGGGTGTTCGGCCAGAGGCTCGGCCGGAAGAACTCGCGGATCGGCGGCTGGGCGAGCTCGGTGAAGTACTGATAGAGCTCATAGGCGGTGTTGCGCCAGGCGAAGTAGGTGTACGACTGGCTGAAGCCGAGCTTGGCCAGGCGGAACATCACCTTGGGTCGGGTGAACGCCTCGGACAGGAGGATCACATCGGGATAGGCGCGCCTTACCTCGTCGATGAGCCACTCCCAGAACGCGAAGGGCTTCGTGTGCGGGTTGTCGACGCGAAACACCCGGACGCCGTGCTCGGCCCAGAACCGCACGATCGAGAGGAGCTCCTGCCACAGCTCACGCCACGCCTCGGTCTCGAAGTCGAACGGGACGATGTCCTCGTACTTCTTCGGCGGGTTCTCGGCGAACTGGATGGAGCCGTCCGGGCGGTGGCGAAACCACTCGGGGTGCTCGCGCACGTAGGGATGGTCGGGGGAGCATTGGAACGCGATGTCGATGCCGTGCTCCGCGGCGGCCTGGACGAGATGCTGGAAATCGGCGAGGGTGCCGAGGTCGGGATCCACCGACTTGTGGCCGCCTTCTTCTGACCCGACGGCCCACGGGCTGCCTGGCTCGCCCGGCCCGGCCGGTCTGTTGTTGGCGCCTTTGCGGTGGCTGCGGCCGATCGGGTGGACCGGCGGTACGTACAGGACGTCGAAGCCCATGCGGGCCACGTCCGGCAGCACGCTTTCGATGTCTCGCAGTTTGCCGAGCGAGCGAGGAAACAGCTCGTACCAGGTGCTGAACCGCGCCTTCACCGGCTCGACGAGGACCGCGACCTCTCGGGGAAGCACGGTGGCCACGCTGCGGTCGGCGTAGCGGCGCATCAATCTGCCCACCTCTCCGTCGAGCACGGGAACCGGCGTGCCGCGCAGCGCGCCTGACGCCTGTCGCAGCACGGCGGCGTCGGCTGCACTTCCGTTGGCTCGAGCCGCCGCCGCCTCGAGCATGCGGGCGCCCACCTCAACCTCCACCGTGACGTCCTGGCCGGCCTGCAGGCGTTTCTGCAGCTGGCGGTTCCAGGTCTCGAAGTGGTCGATCCAGCCCTCGAGCGTGAAGAGGTAGCGGCCGAGCTCGGTGACCGAAAACTCGCCCCGCCAGCGGTCGTTGACGAGCGGCGTCATGGGGACCTCGCTCCAGTCGGCCGAGCTCTCGTGCCGGTACCGCACCACGGCGGCCAGGGAGTCGTGGCCGTCGGCGAAGATGTCGGCCTCGACCGTCACCGTCTCGCCGACCACTCGCCGGACGGGGAAGCGACCCCCGTCGATCTCCGGTGAAACGGCCTCGATGACGACCCTTGTCCGGCCGTCGGCAGGCGTCCGGGGTGGTGGCTCGGGCGACTTTCCCGCGGCCGCGGCGGGGCGGGCTGGGCGTCGCTTCACCTGGGAAGGGGCCACAGATCAAATCGTGGCATGATTCGAGGGGGTGCTGAGATCCATCGATCCGGCCACCGGTCGGGAGCTTGCCTCCTTTCCTGAAGCCGACGAGGCCGCCATCGACTCCGCCCTGACCCGTGCCTGGTCCAACAGGGAAGCCTGGAGGGACGCGGGCCTGGGGATGCGGACCGCGCTGATGCGATCCGTCGCGGGCGTGCTTCGCGCGGACAGGTCGCGATACGCGGCGCTGCTCACCTCCGAGATGGGCAAGCCGATCGTCGAGGCGGAGGCCGAGATCGACAAGTGCGCCTGGACCGCCAACTGGTTTGCGGACAACGGCGAGCGACTGCTGGCGGACGAGCCGATCACGAGCACGGGCACGCAGAGCTATGTGAGGTTTCAGCCGCTTGGGGTGATCCTAGCCGTGATGCCGTGGAACTTCCCGTTCTGGCAGGCGTTCCGCGCCGCCCTTCCGGCTCTCACCGCAGGCAACGTCATGCTGCTGAAGCACTCATCGAACGTTCCTCAGTCCGCGCTCGCGATCGAAGAGGTGTTCCGCGAGGCTGGCCTGCCCGAGGGCGTCTTCCAGACGTTGCTCATCGGATCAGCGGCGGTCGAGCGGATCATCTCCGACCATCGCGTCGCGGGCGTCACGCTGACGGGCTCGGACACGGCGGGGTCGCTGGTCGCCGAGGCCGCGGGAAGAGCGTTGAAGAAGACGGTCCTCGAGCTCGGGGGATCAGACCCCTTCATCGTGCTGGCGGACGCCGACCTCGAAACTGCAGCGACCGTGGCCTGCCGCGCTCGCAATCAGAACAATGGTCAGAGTTGCATCGCCGCCAAGCGCTTCATCGTCGAAGAGCCGGTGGCAGACGAGTTCGAGCAGCGCTTCGCTCAAGCGGTCGCGGCGCTCAAGGTCGGCAATCCCATGGACCGCGCCAACCAGGTCGGGCCACTTGCCCGAGAAGACCTGGTCGGAGACCTCGAGCGGCAGGTCAGCGAGTCGGTGCGGCTAGGCGCGAGGGCTCTGGTCGGCGGCAAGCGGATCGAGGCCGACGGCTACTACTTCGAGCCGACCGTTCTGGCCAACGTGCGCCCCGGTATGCCCGCGTACCACGAGGAGACCTTCGGGCCGGTGGCGGCGGTGATTCGAGTCAAGGACGCCGAGGACGCGCTGCGCGTGGCCAACGACACGGATTACGGACTTGGCTCCGCGATCTGGACCTCGGACGTCGAGCGCGCAAAGAAGCTGGCCGAACGGGTCGAGGCCGGGCTCGTTTTCATCAACGGAATGGTGGCGTCGGACGCGCGCCTCCCGTTCGGCGGAGTCAAGCGGTCAGGGTACGGACGCGAGCTCTCGGACTACGGGATCAAAGAGTTCACCAACATCCAGACGATCTGGGTCGGGCCGGCGCGGACCGACGGCGCAGCCTCAGCGCCGCCTCCTCGATCCGAGTAATTGCCGGTTAGTCCGGACAAACGCGCCTGACCTCGAACCCAAACCTCGGATAGTCCGGACTATCCGGGATCCGCGAATTAGGCCTGGGCCGCCTTCGCCGGCGGGATGGTCACCGTGACGGCCCTCGCCTTGGTCGGCTTCTTAGCATTCTGGTGCTTGCGAGCCATCACCGAGTAGCTGTCGCGAAGGGCGTTGGCCGGATCCAGTCCCATGCTGCTCGCCATCTCCGGCAGCACCTGCGCCGGGCCCTCCAGCTCCACGAACCAGCCGAACTCGAGCACGTCGAGCGTGACCGCAACGCCGTCCAGCATCCACATCGAGCGCTGCTTGGGATAGGTCCATCCGACTCTGAAGCCAAGCTGCTGCAGGAGGTCGAGCGTGGCGTGCACGTCGGGGACGTCCACCTCGGTCTCCTCGCGGATCTTGACGCCACCCTCGAACGTCGCCGGTCCCTTGGCGGTCAGGACTCCACGTGGACCGCCGTCGAGCACGCGAAGGCGGAGCGTGGTGTTGCGGGTCGATTTTCCTGGACCGTTGAACCGGTAATTGTCTTCCTTGTATCGGCCGATCAGCCTGGCGCCGCGCTGGCGCAGAAGAGTGCGCAGCTTCTCGTGGTCGCGGGGCCCCGACACGCGGAACTTGAGCTCCGACTCGATGCTGCGGTCACGCGGGGTGCGTAAGCGCGCTCTCATTGTTCCGCGGAGCGTAGCGGGTTAGGCGGCGGTCTTCCGAATCTGATATAGCGAGGCAACGACGGCGGTGCACTCGTCTTCCACGTAGTCCATTCCCGCCGCCTCGGCGATCCGGCGGGCCTCGTCGGAGCGAATGTCGAGCTGGAGCCACAGCGCTCTGGCGCCGATCGCGGCTGCCTGGCGCGCGATCTCGGGCGCATCGCCCGCCGGACGGAACACGTCGACCAGATCGACCTTGTCAGGGATGTCGAGAAGCGAGCGATAGACGCGCTCGCCGAACAGAGTGTCGGCGTACGGGTTGACCGGAATGATGCGGAAGCCGCGGCGCTGGAGTCCGGCCGGAACAGAACCGCCGGCCTTGAGCGAGTCTCGCGAGGCGCCCACCACAGCGATCGTGCCGGACCTTTGCAGGACGTCTTGAGGACGGGGGCTCACATCATCAGCAAGCGCTGGGCTGCACCCGATATTCCAGATTCTCGGCGATCGCACGCGCCATCTCGGGGCCCGCAAATCGCTCGACCAGCCACAGTCCGAGGTCGATTCCACTCGTCACGCCGCCTGCCGTGATGCGGTCGCCGTCGTCGACTACCCGGTCGCGGACCAGCGTCGCGCCGGCGGCCTCGAGGTCCGACCACGCTCCGTGGTGGGTGGTCGCCCGCCGGCCGGCGAGCACGCCGGCGGAGGCCAGGATCATCGCACCGGTGCAGACCGAAGCGAGGATCGCCTTCCGGTCGACGGCGTCTTCGATGAGCGGGATCCAGCGCCGGCCTTCGACCTCGGCGCGGACGCCGCGCCCGGCGCGTGCGATCCAACCGCCACCGGGGAAGATCAGGACGTCGGCGTCACGACGGCTGACACCATCCGGGACGACCACCAGCCCATGCGCACAGGTCACCTGAGTCGCCGCGCCGAGGCTCACGAGACGCACGTCGAAGGCAGCGCCTCGCTGCTCTGCGCTCCGGAGGACCTCCATCGGCCCGACCGCGTCCAGCTCGTCCATGCCATCGAAGACCGCGATGTCGATCCGCACTTGCGGATCCTACGTCTCGACGCCCAGGAGCGGCTCGCCCGCGGCGTAGCGGCGGATCTGCTCGCCGGCGAATCGGTACGCGCGCGCGATCCATCGTGATGTCGACCCGGCTATGTGCGGCGTGATGAGCACGTTAGGCGCGTGCCACAGAGGGTGGCCGTCCGGCAGCGGCTCCGGGTCGGTGACGTCGAGCGCCGCGCGAACTCGCCCCGACCGCAGGGCGTCGAGCAGCGCCGAGGTGTCGACTGTCTTGCCGCGGCCGGCGTTGACCAACAGCGCGCCGGACTTCATCTGGTTCAGAAACGCCGCATCGACGAAGCGTTCCGTGGCGGGGGTGAGGGGAAGGAGGTCGACGACCACGTCGGCTCCCGGCAGCAGTTCGGGCAATGCGGAGGTCGGTCGTGCATCTTCGCGTGGATGGCGCGCCACCCCGATCACATGGACACCGAATGCCGTCAGGCGCGAGGCAAGCGTTCTTCCGATCGAGCCATACCCAAGCACCACGACGGTCTGGCCGTCCAGATCTTCACTTGCCATGCTGCGGATGGCGTCCCGGTTCCACCGGCCAAGCCGTTGGGATTCCATGTACTCCGGAAAGCCACGCTGCATAGCGAGGATCGCTGCGATGACCCATTCCGAGACGGGACGGTCATGCACACCTACGGCCCTGCAAACGGTCACGCCCTTCGGCGCGCGGGGCAGGAGCCAGTCGACGCCGGCGCTCATCGACTGAATCACGCGCAGGCCAGGCATGGCGGCAAACAGGCTCTCGATGCGATCGAGAGCCGTGAAGTTCAGAACGACGAACTCGACGTCGGGCGTCGGGTCGCCAACGACCTCGACGCCCTCCGGCAGCGGACCTAGCTTGCTCCGCTGATCACTGCCGAGAACGAGGACTTTCAGCTGTTTTCAGGCAGCTTCGATCTTCGGCTTCGCCATGGGTTCGAGCGCGTATTTCAGCACGTCCTCGACCCTGCTTGCGAGGTGGAACGTCATCGCGTCTCGCACCGTCTTCGGCACGTCGTCGATGTCCTTCTCGTTGCGCTGCGGCAGGATGACTTCCTTCAAGCCCATTCGGTGAGCGGCAAGCACCTTCTGCTTCACGCCGCCGATCGGCAGCACCAATCCCTGCAGCGTGACCTCTCCGGTCATGCCCACAGTGTTCCGCACCGGCCGTCCGGTGAGCAGGCTCACGATCGCCGTAGTCATCGTCACTCCGGCCGACGGGCCGTCCTTGGGCACGGCGCCCTCGGGCACGTGGATGTGGAACGACTTGTTGATGTCGTCGTGCCTGATGTTCAGCTCATCGGCGTGCGACCGCACGTAGGACAGAGCGATCTGCGCCGACTCCTTCATCACGTCGCCCAGCTGACCGGTCAGCAGCAGGCCGCCACCGCCGTGTCCGTTGGAGTCCGTCGCTGTTGCCTCGACGAAGAGCACATCGCCACCGGTTCCGGTGACGGCGAGCCCGGTCGCCACTCCCGGCACCGCGGTGCGGGCCGCGACTTCGTTGTCGAACCTCGGCTTGCCCAGGAACTCGCGCACGCGGTCGGGCGTGATCGCGACGGGTGGCTTCAGCTCACCCGTGGCGACCTTGGTTGCGATCTTTCGCGTGATCTTGCCCAGCTCGCGCTCGAGGTTGCGCACCCCGGCCTCGCGGGTGTGGTCGGTGATCACCTTCATGATCGCGGCGTCGTCCACCGTGACTTCCTCGGCCTTCAGTCCCGCCTGCCTGACCTGCCGCTTGAGCAGGTGATCGCGAGCGATCGCGACCTTTTCCTCTTCGGTGTAGCCGTCGAGGCGGATCAGCTCCATGCGGTCCAGCAGCGGAGCGGGGATCGTCTCCGACACGTTCGCCGTCGGGATGAACAGCACCTCGGACAGGTCGAGGTCGACCTCGAGGTAGTGGTCGCGGAAGGTGTGGTTCTGCGCCGGGTCGAGGACTTCGAGCAGCGCGGAGGACGGGTCGCCCCGCCAGTCGCTGCCGACCTTGTCGATCTCGTCCAGCATGATCACGGGGTTCTTCGTCCCGGCGTCCTTGAGCGCGCGCACGATGCGGCCCGGCAGAGCGCCGACGTAGGTGCGGCGGTGACCGCGGATGTCAGCCTCGTCGCGGATTCCGCCTAGCGATACGCGGGTGAACTTCCGGCCCAACGCGCGCGCGACGGACTCGCCCAGCGACGTCTTGCCGACGCCGGGAGGGCCGACGAGCGTGATGATCGCGCCCGAGTCACGGCCGCCCAGGACCTCGAGGCCGCGCTCGTTGCGCAGCTTGCGCACGGCGAGGAACTCGATGATGCGGTCCTTGACGTCGCTGAGGCCGGTGTGATCCTCGTCGAGGATCTGGCGCGCCTTCACGAGGTCGTAGTTGTCCTCTGAGCGCACGTTCCAGGGGATGTCGAGCATCCAGTCGAGGTACGTGCGAATCCAGCCGTACTCGGGGTTCTGCTCGCTGGTCCGCTCCAGACGGTCGAGCTCGCGGTTGACCTCGGTCAGCACCGACTCTGGCATCTCTGCCTTGGCGACCCTTTCGCGGTAGGTCGACACCACGTCGGTCTGGCCCTCGTTCAGCTGCTTCTTGATCGCTTCCATCTGCTGGCGGAGCAGGAACTCGCGCTGCGTCTTCTCCATGCCCTCGGCGACATCGCTGCGGATCTTCTCCTTCAGCGACGCCTCGGCCAGGATGCCCTTGGTCCACTCGATGAGCGTGGCCAGCCGCGCCTCGAGGTCGGTGTTCTCGAGGATCTCGAGCTTCTGCTCGGTCGACAGGTCAGGCGAGTAGCCGGCGAGGTCGGCCAGGTGACTGGGCGTGCGAGCCGCGCGCAGGAACTGGACGACCTGCGGCACGCCGCGGGACTCGACCAGGTTCTCGAGCAGGGCGCGGTACTCGCGGGCCAGCTCGAGCGAGCGCTCGGTGGGAGGCTCAGGGTCGAGGATGGGGTCGGCCTTCACCCACAGGGCGCCGCCGATGTCGGCCTGGCCGCTGCCCAGGCGGGCGCGGTATTCGCCGCGGATCATGAAGGCTTCGGCTCCGGTCGGAAGCTCAGCCGACTCGCCCAGGCGGGCGGCCGTGCCGATAGCACCGAACTTGCCGTCGATGCGGGGGACCAGGAGGATCAGCCGGTTGCCCTGGCGGGCAGCCTCGATGGCCGCCTTCTGGCCGTCGCCTTCGACCGCGAGGGTGACCGACATGTGGGGCAGGACGACGACGTCGTCCATCGGGAGAACGGGCAGTAGTTCGGACTTTGGAGTTGCCATCTTTACGAGAGAACGTTTACCCAGGTTGGGCCATTCCCACACGTGCCCCCTGAGCGGCTCCTCAGGCGCTCTCCCGGATAGTCCGGACGATCGACCTCGAGCCTAACGAAAACTTCGGATAGTCCGGACTATCCGAGGGTGCAGTGTCCGGCCGGTCCCGGGAATCTCTTAGATTCGGGCGACGCTCCCCGACGTCGAGCCCCGCCGCGAGACCGAGTCGATCGTCACGGCGGCGAGCAGGACCAGGCCGGTGACGATGAACTGGTACTTCACGTCGAGGGACTGCAGGTACATGCCGTTGTAGATCGCCCCGATCACGAGCCCGCCCAACACGCCGTGGAGCGGCTTGCCCCGGCCGCCGAACAGGCTCGTGCCGCCGATGACCGCCGCGGCCACCGCGTACAGCACCTGCGATCCACCGTTGACGTTGTTCGACATGCCGCCGAGGTAGGAGGCGAACAGCAGCATTCCGATCCCGGCGGTAAACGCGCACAGGGCGAAGGCGATCGTCCTCACCCGAGCCAGGTTCACGCCTGCTCGCCGGGCCGCCTCCGGGTTGCCGCCGATCGCGTAGACGTAGCGCCCGTAGCGCGTCCGCGTGAGGAGTACCGTCCAGGCGGCGAACACGCCGAGCACGATGGGGATGACCCAGGGGACGCCCTCGTTGATGCCGATGACCGCCCGGTTCTGGTTGCAGATGGCGACCACCACCGCCGCCGCGACGGCGATGAGCGCGATCTTGATCGCAGACAGGCTCGCCGGTGGCGCGACCAGGCCGCTGCTCCTGCGCCGCGCGTCGCTCACCCAGAGCCAGCCGCCGAGCAGGACGACGATCACAGCGGCCGCGATGATCGAGACGGTCGGGTCGATCGAGCCCCACATCAGGTTGTAGATGGTGACCCGGTCGGTATCGGTTCCGGAGAGGCTCGGGAAGCCGGAAAACGCCAGCAGCAGGACGATGAGCATCAGTCCGTTGGCGATCAGGAATCCCGCGAGCGTCACGATGAAGGACGGGAGGCGCAGGCGCGTGATGAGCGTGCCCTGGATGGCGCCGAATATCGTGCAGAACAGCAGCCCGCCGGCGATCGCGGCCCACCACGGCCACTTGTAGGTGCCTCCCGGCTGGACGAGCTGCACGGTGATCGCCGCGCCCACAGCGCCGACGTATCCGATCGACAGGTCGATCTCGCCGAGGATGAGCGCGAAGCCCTCGGCCATGGCCAGGATCATGAACACCGCGCTCTGCTGGAAGAGGTTGACGATGTTGCCTGGCGTCAGGTAGAGGCCCCCGCTGATCGACTGGAACACGACGGCGATGATCACCAGCGCGACGATGACCGGCAGCACGCCGCTCTCGCCGGCTTTGATGCGCAGCCACCAGGCCCTCGCGTAGTCGCCCAACGACTGAGCGACGACCCCAGGCGGAAGCTCGGCTACCGCTTCCGGCGCCTCGGTGAGGTCGGCCGCAGCGTCGGGCAGCTCAGGCGTCCCTTGTGCGCGTGCCACCGCTTCGGCCCAAACCTCCTGTCGTCATGTATTCGACCACGCTCTGGCGGTCGAAGTTGGCCGCGTCATCCTGCACGACCAGGCGTCCCAGGTACATGATCGCGATGCGGTCCGCGACCTCGAAGATGTCGTTGAGGTTGTGCGAGATCACCATCACGCCAAGCCCCCGGTCCCGCAGGCGCCGGATGAGATCGAGCACCTGCCGCGGCTGGGCGACACCGAGAGCCGCCGTGGGCTCGGCCATGATCACGAGCTTGGAGCCCCACATCACCGACTTCGCGACGGCCACGGATTGCCGCTGGCCGCCTGACAGCGAGGCGACCGGCTGTCGAATGGAGCGCACGGTCGTGACCCGCAGGCTGGCCAGCGTCTCCTTTGCCGTCCGCTCCATGCTGTCTTCGTCGAGCAGACCACCACGCAGGCGTTCGCGGCCGAGAAACATGTTCTGCACGATGTCCAGGTTGTCCGCCAGTGCGAGGTCCTGGTAGACGGTCTCGATTCCCAGGCGGGACGAGTCGCGCGCGCTCCGAATGTGGACGGGCTGGCCCTGCCACAGGATCTGCCCGTGGTCCGGCTGGTAGATGCCGGAGATGGTCTTGGTGAGGACGGTCTTACCGGCGCCGTTGTCCCCGCAGAGCGCGGTGACCTGGCCCGAGGGTACGTCCAGGTCCACGTGGTACAGGGCCTGGACCGGTCCGAAGTGCTTGTCCAGCTCGCGGATCTGAAGCAGCGCCTCGCCGTTCGCGTGCGGCTCGGCGAGGGCGGCCGTCATGTTGATTGCATTATCTCGCGGACGAGTTCACCCCGCCAGGCGAGTGGAGGTGGCGCCGCCGCCGGAAGCGGCGGCGCCTGTCGATTACGAGATTCCGTTAGCCGTGCAGACCGCCTGCGAGACCTGGTTGCACAGGTCAGCGGTCTTGACGAAGTTGTCCTTGAGAACGGTGTCCTTCATGTTCGTCTTGTTGACCCAGATGGGCACGAGAAGGACGGCCGGCTGCTGGTTGCCCTGCTGGCCGGAAGGCGGCGACGTGGTGCCGTTGACCAGCGCCGTCGGAGGCGTTGCGCCTGCGCGGAGCACGGTCGCGAGAGCCACGGCGGCTTGCGCCTCGATGTACACGGCCTTGTAGACCGATCCGCACTGGAAGCCGGTCAGCACATTAGCCATGCCCTGTAGCGTCGCGTCCTGGCCGGTGGTCGGAACGGTGTTGGCCTTGACGCCTTTGTTCTTCAGCACCTGGATCACCGCGTTGGCCAGGCCGTCGTTGGCCTCCACCGTCGCGTTGATGGTCGGGTGCGCCGTGAACTGCTGCTGGAAGATCGTCCCGCCCTTGGTGTTGTCCCAGCCTGGCGCGACCTGGTCGCCGATCAGCTTGTAGCCGTCGCTGTTGGTCTTACCTGGCTGCTGCGGGGTCGTCGGGTCGCCCCAGATCACGGTGTTGTAGCCCTGGGCGAACGAGATGGCGTTCGGGTCGGAGTCCTCGCCGCCGTTCAGCACGAACACCTGCGGGCTGGCCACCTTCAACGCCGTGACGCAGTCCTTGAAACCCTGGCCGATTAGCTTGCCGACCTGGACGTTGTCGAAGCTCACGTAGTAGGTGTTGGTGCCGGTGAAAGTGGCGCGGTCGTAGCTGATGAGCTTGACACCCTTCTGCTGCGCGAGCTGCTGGATCTGCGAGCCGACGGTGCTGTTCAGCGGGTCCATGATCAACACGGTCGCGCCGGCGGTGATGTCAGCCTGGGCGAGCGCCACCTCGGTCTGATCGTTGCCGTTCGCGTTGTCGATCTTGAAGTCTGAAGAGCTGTAGCCGGCCTGCTGGAATGCCTTGGTCAGGTACGGCGCGTCGAAGTCGACGTACCGGGTCGAGGATGTGGTGTCAGGCAGGATCACGCCAACCTTGCCGTGGCCCGCCGAGGCCAGGTTCTTCAGGTTGGGCATATAGCTGAAATCGGCTTTGAACACGCTGATGCTCAGGTCCGACGGCACGGTGGCCGACGGGCTCGAGCCGCCGCTGGTCCCGCCGCCACAGGCTGCGACGAGAAACCCCACCAACGCCATGGTGGGGAGCAATCTGGCTAACTTCATGCGCTTACCTCACAGGTGTAACCGCCTGCCGCCTTCTTCCCGTACCTCCCCCGGGGCGAGAGTGCGCCGACAGCAGACCTTACTCAGAAGCCCTTGATCTACGGAGCCATTGTGTTGCCCCGCCCGACAGTGTGTCAAGTTGACCCCATCCGATGAATTTCGGCTTCCGGAGAGAAGTTTGAGGGGCAGATGAGCATAGTCGCCGCGCTGGTTGGGGTTTTGCTGGTGGGCGGGGTGCTGCGCGACGCGTTCGAAACCATCATCCTGCCGAGGCGGGTCTCGGGCGTCCGTCTGTCCAAGATCTTCTACCGGCTGACCTGGAAGCCGTGGCGCGCGGTCGCCCGCCGGATGCCCCTGGGGGACAGGCGCGAGACCTTCCTGAGCGTCTACGGGCCGCTCTCCCTGCTGATCCTCCTCGTCCTGTGGGGCGTCCTGCTGATCGGAGGGTTTGCCGTGCTGCTGTGGGCCGCCAACTTTGACGGGGGCCTCTCCGCCTTCGGCCACCTGTACGTGAGCGGGACCAGCTTCACGACTCTCGGGATCGGCGACTTCGTGCCCCACACCGACCTCGCTCGCTTCATCACCGTGGTCGAGGCCGGCACGGGCTTCGGCTTCCTGGCCGTGGTGATCTCCTACCTGCCCATCCTCTATCAGAGCTTCTCCCGGCGCGAGACGGCGATCTCCATGCTCGACGAGTGGGCGGGATCCCCGCCCAGCGCCGGCGACCTGTTCCGCCGCGCCGTCCGTGCCTCCGCGATCGACGACCTCAGGCCGCTCATCAACCGATGGGAGGAGTGGACGGCCGAGCTTCTGGAAAGCCACCTGTCGTACCAGGTGCTCAGCTACTTCCGTTCGCAGCACGAGAATCAGTCCTGGCTGGCCGCGCTCACGGCGATGATGGACCTCGCGTCGGCGTGGCTCGCGGGCAAGGCCGAAGGCCGGACCTGGTCGTCCCGGCGCCTGTACGCGATCGGGCGCCACGCCCTGGGAGACCTGAGCCAGATCTTGCAGGCGGCGCCGCGATTCGACGCGCCGGAGCGACTCTCCGAGGCCGAGCTCGAGGCCATCTACGACGACCTGGTCCGCGCCGACGTCGGAGTGGTCGACTTCGCGACCTTCAAGGAGCGGCTCTCGCAGCTGCGCAGGGGCTATGAGCCATACGCGTACGCCCTCAGCGCCGAGCTCCTGATGGAGCTCCCGCCGTGGCTGCCTCCCGCCGACGGGCGCAAGGACAACTGGGAGACGACCGCGTGGGAGGGCTCGGCCCCGGGCGAGTCCCTGCGTTAAGAGGGGCCAGGGTGCCTATCATCGGGACGTGACGCGCGGCCGGCTCGCGGCGGTTGGACTCGTGCTCGGCGTGGTCGCCTCGCAGGCCGGCCACCTGCTCGCCTTCCAGCTGCGCTACGGATCGGCCGCGCAGCAGCTGCAGAGCGCCGGCGCGCACGCGTACTTCCCGTCGGTCGTCAAGACGGGTCTTGGGCTAGGGGCCGGGTTCTTTCTCCTGGCGCTCCTGGTCGTCGGCGCCGCGCGCCTCCTGGCCGGTCGCCGACTAGAGACCACCGCTCCGCCATCGCTGCTGCGCTCCGTGGCGCTGCTGTTCTGGATTCAGCTGGCGTGCTTCGTGGTCCAGGAAAGCGCCGAAAGCGCTGCGGGGGCTGCCCCGACATCCCCGGCCGTGCTCCTACTGTGGGGCACCGCCGGCCAGCTGCCCGTCGCCCTGGTGGCCGCGGTCGCGCTGCGCTGGCTGGCCGTCCGAGTTGGCCCGGCCCTCGCGAGCTTACGCGCCCGCCTCGTCGCGACACTCCAGCTCGCTCCGTCTTCCAGCCGGCTGGTCGTGCTGCCCGTCGCGATTCGGTCGACAGCACCACACGATCCTCGGCGCGGCGCATTCAGCCGCCGAGGCCCTCCTCTCTAGCGCGCGCACCGTCGCTTTCGTCATCGCGCAATAGATAAAGGAGGAGACACGTGAGCAGGACTCGCGTTCTTGTCGTCGTCGCGCTGCTGGTGATCTTTTTCGTCGCCGGTGGCATTCTCATCTACAGCAACAGCCATAAGGGCGGCGCCAACCTCACGTTCAACGTGACCGTTACCGGAGCCCAGTCCATGACGCCCAGCACGCTGAACGCGCACCAGAACGACAACGTCACGATCAACGTCACGAGCGATACCGACGGCGAGGTGCACCTTCACGAGTACGACATCCACTTCGAGGCCAAGGCCGGCCAGGTCGTGAGTCACACGTTCAAGGCGGACAAGACCTGCAGCTGTGACATCGAGTGGGAGAGCACGAGCCATGGGCTCGGCACGCTGGTGGTCAGCCCATGACGGTCGCAGCTCATATCCTTCTGCACGGCTTCGGTCCCCGATACGACCTGCCCATCGCCACAGCGCTTTATCTGTACGCGGCGGGCGGTGTGGTGTTCATCTCGTTTGTGCTGGTGGTGGTGTTCGCCGGCGACCGCGTGGGAGCGAAGGCCACCGAATACCCCCGCCGGGCGGTGCCGTGGCTGGTGCCGCTCGCCCGGTCTCCCTGGCCGCGCATCGTCGGCGGCGTTCTCGGCGTGTTGAGCCTCGTGGCGGTGGTGGTCACCGGCGTGTGGGGATCAACGAACGCCTTCTACAACCCGTCCGAATACATCGTCTGGATCTTCTTCTGGGCCACGCTGGTGATCCTCTCTGGGCTCGTCGGCAACCTCTTCCAGTACCTGAACCCCTGGACTGCGATCTACGACGCGATTGCGGGCGTCGTTCGGCCCAAGCCGGTGTGGACGCTGCCCCCCGGTCTCGGCGTCTGGCCGGCGGCCGCCGCTTACTTCGCCTTCGCGTGCCTCGAGCTGACGAGCGGGATGGCCAACCGGCCCGAGATCGTCGCCCTGGCCGCGGTTGGATACTCGCTGCTGACTCTGGCCGGGATGGTCCTGTTCGGCCGCGCCGCCTGGCTCGAGCACTGCGAGGCCTTCACAGTCCTGTTCGGGATCGTCGGCCGATTTGGTCCGCTCGAGGCCGACCGCGACGGCAGCGGCAAGGTCAGCGCGGTCTACATCCGGCCGTGGGGTGTGGGCCTGCTCAAACCTTCGGCTTCCGGCTGGGACCGCGTCCTGTTCGTGATCCTGATGCTGAGCACGCTCGCCTTCGATGGAGTCTCGGCCACGCCGGCGTGGCAGGACTTCATGGCAGCGTTAAAGCCCTACTGGCTGCCCCTTGGGGCGTTCGGGTTTTTCGCCGTGAAGACGTTCGGCCTCGTGCTGCTGACGGTCGCCTTCCTGTTGATCTTCATCTCCTTCATGGAGGCGGTCATCTACCTCGGCCAGCGGAGGGTCGACCTGAAGGCCACGGTCACTTCCTTTGCGCTGACCCTGGTTCCGATCGCGCTGGTCTACAACGCGGCTCACAACTACAGCTACGTCCTGGTCTCGGCGCAGTACCTCATCCCGCTGCTCAACGACCCGCTGGCGAAGGGTTGGCACCTCTGGCCGGCCGTGGCACATTTCACGCCCAACTTCGCGCTCGCCCAGGCGTCGACTGTCTGGTACGCAGACATCGTGCTCATCGTCCTGGGCCACGTCATCGCCGTCTTTCTCTCGCACCTGCGCGCGGGGGAGCGCTTTCGAACTGCTCAGCGCGCGCTGCTGAGCCAGTACCCCATGCTTCTCCTGATGGTCCTGTACACGATGACGAGCCTGTGGATCCTGGCCCAGCCGATAACCAAGGAGTCATGAGCGCGCGGAAGCCGATCAAAAAAGCCGTGGCGCGGGCGCCGATGCGCAAGCCAGTGGCGGGCACACCCGCCTGGGTCATGCCCGCCGCGGTCGTCGCCGGGCTTGCGGTCGTGGTCGCCGGCTTCTTGATCGTGCGCTGGTACACGACGCCGCTCCCACCGACGGCGCCTAGCCAGGACACGACGGCCCAGGTCATCATGATCCTCACCACCCTCCCCGCCTCCGAGTTCGACGCGGTCGGGCAGGGCACCGCCAACAACCTGATCAAGCCTGTCTCGGGCACGGCTCTGACCGGTGGGACGGGCAAGCCCGAGGTGTTCTACTACGGCGCCGAGTTCTGCCCCTACTGCGCGGCCGAGAGGTGGCCGGTGATCATCGCGCTCTCGCGTTTCGGCACGTGGTCCGGCTTGCAGACGACCACCTCCTCCTCGAGCGACATCTACCCAAACACGGTGACGTTCACGTTTCGCAACGCCAAGTACTCAAGCCAGTACATCGACTTCGCGTCGGTGGAGACGACAGACCGCGACCAGAACCCGCTGCAGTCGCCGACCGCGGCCCAGCAGCAGGTCGTGAGCCGCTACGACACGAGCGGCACGATTCCCTTCCTCGACTTCGGCAACAAGTACGCGTCAACCGGCGCCACGTACACCCCGGACACGATCGGCGGCATGAGCTGGCTCGCGGTGGCGGACTCGCTCAAGCAGCCCGACTCCAACCAGGCCAAGGCGATCATCGGGTCCGCCAACCTGATCACGGCCGCCGTGTGCAAGATGACCGGGGATCAGCCGGCCGCCGTTTGCTCGAGCACGACGATTCAAAACCTCGAGAAAAGCCTGAAGTAATGTCCCGTCTCCAGCTCGCCGCGCTGGTGGCCAGCGTGGCGGGCGTGGCGGTCTCCATCTACCTGACCGTGCTGCATTACGCTGGCGTCGTGCCCGGCTGTCCGGTGACGGGGCCGGTCAACTGCGAGGAGGTGCTGACCAGCTCCTACGCGGTCATCGCAGGGACCGCAGTGCCGACGTCGGCGGCGGGGATCGTCTGGTTTGGGGTCAGCGTGCTCCTGTGGACGCGACCGATCAGTCGCCTGCATCTCGCGTGGTCCGGGCTCGGGCTGCTGACGGTGCTGTACCTGGTCTTCGTCGAGATCGTCCGCCTCGGCGCGGTATGCCTCTGGTGCACCGGGGCCCACCTGCTCGTGCTGGTCGTCGTCCTCATCGCCCTGACGATGTGGCCGGCAAGGAATACGTTGAGCCCGTGATCACGTGGCCGTTCGATCTGACGGTCTACGCCGGCCTCCTGATCCTGTTTTTCGGCCACGCGTGGCTCGCGCGCGGCGCCGCGGACGCCGAGCCCAAGGACACACTCTTTTTTCTGGCCGGTCTGGCGACTCTGTGGGTCGCGCTCGAGACCCCGATCGACACGCTGAGTGACCACTACCTCGACAGCGTCCACATGTTTCAGCACGTCCTCCTGGCGTTCGTGGCGCCCCCGCTCCTGCTGCTCGGACTCTCGCCGGAGATGGCAGCGCGGATCGCCCGCTTCCCCGGCCTGCGGCCCCTCACCGAACCGGTGCCGGCCCAGGTCGTCGCCGCGGTGGTGATGATCGCCTGGCACGTGCCGGCCCTCTACGACGCGACCCTGCGCAACGAGGAGCTGCACATCGTCGAGCACCTCATGTTCATCGGCAGCGGGCTCGTCCTGTACTGGCCGATGCTCGATGCGACGTCGGCCCAGTCGCGCTGGCAGATGTCGCCCGGCGCCAGGCTGGTCTACATGCTGCTGGCGACCCTGCCCCAGGACGGCGTCGCTCTCGTCCTGATCTTCTCGCGCGTGCCCTTCTACGAGTACTACACCCACGTCCCGCGCCTGATCGAAGGGTTCACCGCCTTGATCGATCAGACGATCGCAGGGGCGGTGCTGATGATCTTCGGCAAGGTGACGCTCGCGGTCGCGGCGCTGGTCGTGTTCTTCCGTTGGTTTGCTGCCGAGCAGGCCGAGGACCGAGGTCAAGAGGTGCGGCCGGGACCCCGCGGCGAGAGATCCGGCGATCCAGGTGGCTTGGATTCGGGCGAAGGTCCGAGCAGCGCAGCGAGCGCATCCGTCGATTCGTGAGCGAGCAGCGGAGGGCCTGAGCCCGAAGACAGGCCGCATGGGCGCCGCAGATCCGCTGGGGGGTCCTTGGGCGCACCTCTACAATCGGCGGTGAGGGTGCGGTGAAGTTTCGCCGGGCGCGCGCAGGGCGCGCATGAAGTATTCAGAGTCGATTCTCGACCTGGTCGGGAACACACCTCTGGTCAGGCTCCACAAGGTGACCGCCGGCATCAGGCCGACCATCCTGGCCAAGCTCGAGGAGCTGAACCCCGGCGGCAGCGTCAAGGACCGCATCGGCCTCACGATGGTCGAGGAGGCTGAGCGCATGGGGCAGCTGCGCCCGGGCGGCACCATCATCGAGCCGACCTCCGGCAACACCGGGCACGGGCTCGCGATGGTGGCCGCGATCAAGGGCTACAAGATGGTCTTCGTGATGCCGGACAAGATGTCGGCGGAGAAGATCAGCCTGCTCAAGGCCTACGGCGCCGACGTGGTCATCTGCCCGACCAACGTCGAGCGCTCGTCCCCACAGTCCTACTACTCGGTGGCCGACCGGCTGGCCCGGGAGATCCCGGGCGCCTTCCAGCCCAACCAGTACTTCAACCCGCGCAACCCTGAGGCCCACTACGCGACGACAGGACCCGAGATCTGGGAGCAGACAGAGGGTCGCGTCGACGTGTTCGTGGCGGGCATGGGAACCGGCGGGACCATCAGCGGCGTGGCGAAGTACCTGAAGGAGCGGAAGCCGTCCGTACACATCGTCGGCGCCGACCCCGAGGGCTCGCTTTACTCGGGTCCGATCGCGCCCTACAAGGTGGAGGGCGTGGGCGAGGACTTCATGCCCGGGACGATGGACATCAAGATCGTCGACCAGATCGTGCAGGTCACGGACAAGGAGTCGTTCGTCGCCGCGAGGCGGCTCGCGCGCGAGGAGGGGATCCTCGTCGGCGGCTCTTCGGGGCTGGCCCTGCACGCCGCGCTCAAGGTCGCATACGAGCGCGACCCGGACGACGTGATCGTCGTGCTGTTCCCGGACACGGGCCGCAACTACCTGAGCAAGTTCTTCAGCGACGAATGGATGCGACAGAACGGCTACCTGGCCCGCCTGGGCGCGGTGCGGATCCGCGAGGTGCTCGACTCGCATCCCAAAGGCCTGCCGCAGCTCGTCACGGTCGAAGCGCGGACGCTGGTGGGGGAGGCGATCGACCTGATGCAGCGCTACGGCATCTCGCAGCTGCCGGTCGTCGAGGAGTCGAACGGCCAGGGCGTGGTGGGAACGCTGCAGGAGCGCACGCTGCTCGATCGCGTTTATCGCGACCCGGCGGTCGTCAGCACCGCGGTGTCGGCGGCGATGGACGCGCCGCTGAGCCAGATCGCGGTCGATTCCTCTCTCGACGATGCGTTCGAGCCGCTGCTGCGGGGCGAGCAGGCCGTGCTCGTGATCGAGGGCGAGCGGCCGGTCGCGGTCATCACGCGCGCCGACCTGCTCGAGTTCGTCGCGCATCGCGGGCGGGGCTGAGCGTTTGCACACACCCTCGGATAGTCCGGACAAATCGAGCAGATCTTCGCGGGAAACCTCGGTTAGTCCGGACTATCCGGGAGGGCCGGACGGCTGGGGGTTTTCCACCCGAGCCGTCCACGTCGGACAGGGTCCTGATCCAGCCACCGGCGCCGTCGTCCAGCCGATTCACATGGCGACGACCTTCGCCCAGCAGGGCGTGGGCAAGCACCAGGGCTTCGAGTACTCACGGACCGGCAACCCGACCCGCAACGCGCTCGAGGAATGCCTCGGAGCGCTGGAGGATGCCCGGCACTGCCTGGCGTTCGCGTCGGGCCTTGGCGCGGAGACCACTCTGCTGCTCCTTCTCAACCCGGGCGACCACGTCGTGTACATGGAGGACGTCTACGGCGGAACATTCCGCCTCTTCGACAAGGTGCTGAAGCGATACGGGTTGAGCTTCAGCCCGATCGACGCGTCCGACCTCGACGCCGTCGAGAGATCCATGACGCCGCAGACCCGAATGGTGTGGCTCGAGTCCCCGACCAACCCGCTGCTCCGCGTTGTCGACATCGATGCGGTCAGCGAGATCGCGCACAGCCACGGCGCATCCGTGTGCGTCGACAACACTTTCGCCACCCCGTACCTCCAGCAACCGCTCCACCTCGGCGCGGACGTCGTGGTGCACAGCTCGACGAAATACATCGGTGGTCATAGCGATGTGGTCGGCGGCGCGCTGATGACCAATCACGAAGACCTTGCCAACCAGCTCCGCTTTCACCAGAACGCGGTCGGCGCTGTGCCATCGCCGTTCGACTGCTGGCTCCTGCTTCGCGGAGTCAAGACGCTCGCCCTACGGGTCGAGCGGCAGAGCGAGAACGCGATGGAGGTTGCCCTCGCGCTGCAGATGAACAAGGCGGTGAAGCGCGTCTACTATCCGGGTCTCGAATCGCATCCAAATCGTGGCGTCGCAGCGCGGCAGATGCGGATGTTCGGCGGCATGGTCAGCTTTGAGGTGGCAGACGAGCCGACCGCATTCCGCACCCTCGAGCGGTTGCGGATCTTCGCGCTCGCCGAATCGCTCGGCGCCGTCGAGTCGCTGGCTGAGCACCCCGCGCGCATGACCCACGCGTCGATTCCCGCCGCGGAACGCACGCGATCCGGTGTGGGCGACGGCCTGATCCGGCTTTCGATCGGCATCGAGGACGTGTCGGACTTGATCGCCGACCTGGAGTTCGCGCTGAGCTAGCTCTCTTCCTCCTCCCCATTCATGGGTAGGTGGCGCGCAGCGCCGGAGGGGCGCGGGGAAGACGGCTTGACTCGCCCGTGACCGATCCCTACATTGGTCAACTCTCACCAGGCCAAAGTCGATGCAAGGGTCCCGCCACTTCGCATTTGCACTGGCCGTCGCGATCGTCCTGGTCGTGGCTGCTCCCGGCACCGCGCCGGCGTCGGCGCCCACCCAGGCAACGATCGCTTCATCGCGCGCCGTCGCGGCCGTGCCGCACGTGCAGCGTGAGGTGTTCGGCTTCGCGCTCGCGAGCAGCCTCGCCGATCCTTCATTCGGCTATCCGAGCTGGAACTTCGACCTGCTCTCGACGGTGGCGTTCTTCGGCCTGCACGTCGGCAGCAACGGACATATCGCCGGTGATTCCGCGTGGACGACCTGGAGCTCTTCGTCGCTGAGCGATCTCGTCTCCGTCGCCCACCAGCACGGAACCAAGGTCGTGCTCACGGTGGTGCTCCAGGACTTCAGCCCGAACACGCCGGACATGTGCGGTGGGCTCCAGAACGCCGACACGACGGTTGCGGAGACCGTCAACCAGGTGAAGGCGAAAGGCGTCGATGGCGTGAACATCGACTACGAAGGGCTCGACGGCAGCTGCGGCAAGAGCGACCCCTACTGGGCGCAGCACGCGTTCACCACGTTCGCCGCCAAGATGCGGGCCGCGCTGGGCTCGTCTTACTACCTGTCCGTGGACACGTACGCATCCAGCGCGACCGACGGTTACGGGTTCTTCGACGTACCCAACCTCGCGTCGTACGTCGACTCGTTCTTCGTCATGGCGTACGACCTCGAGTACTCCAACTACTCCCGGTTCCCGACAACTTGCTCCCGATTCTGCCTCGGCCCCACGGCGCCGCTGAGCGGCTACTACTACAACGACGCGAGCGTCGCCGCGCAGTACGCCTCCGTCGTCGGCGCGGGGAAGGTACTGCTCGGGGTGCCGTACTACGGACGAAAGGCGTGCGTCGGAGGTGCGGTCGCCAACGGGTTCCCGACGTCTGACGTGTCCGCCGACAGCTATCTCGACGCTTTGACCGAGGCGACGGACCCGGCGGTCGCGGCCGGCAGCTACGCGACACATCGCGACGCGAACTCGTCGGGTGGCGAGCGATGGGACACGTGGTACAACACGTCGCTCGGCTGCACCCGCGAGCTGTACTGGGATGACGCCGTCTCGCTCGGCAAGAAGTACGACCTCGTGAACGCGAACAAGCTGCGCGGGGTCGGCATCTGGAACCTCAACTACGGCGGCGGGGCGCCGGAGCTGTGGAAGGCGCTGTCCAGCCACTTCTCGTCGTGCTCCAGCGTCACCGTCGCCTCAAGCCCCGCCTCACCGCAGGTCGCGGGCGCGGCCGTGACCTTCAGCGCGAGCTCCTCCGGCTGCGCCCAGCCTCTCTACCAGTTTTGGGTCCGCCCGCCCGGCGGAAGCTGGCAGGTCGCCCAGGCCTTCTCCAGCAGCAGCACGTTCAGATGGAACACGTCGAGCCTGGACGCCGGCACGTACCTGTACACCGCCTGGGCCCGCGACGCCTCGAGCAGCGGGACCCAATGCAGCTCCCTCGGCTGCACCGACGCCTTCTTTGCCGCGGCCGGGTTCACTGTGGTCAGGCCGTGCACCTCTGTCACCGAACTGGTCTCGCCGGGCCCGCCGCAGATCTCGGGCGCATCCGTCACGTTCAGCGCAAGCGCGGCCGGTTGTCCGCATCCGCTCTACCAGTTCTGGACGCTGGCACCTGGCTCTCAGGCGTGGCAGATCGTGCAGCCGTACTCCAGCAGCGCGACCTTCATCTGGAAGACGGGAGGTCTGCAACCGGGTTCGTATATGTACACCGTGTGGGCGCGCGATGCGTCGAGCACGGGCACGGCCTGCAGCAACCTGGGCTGCGACGACGCATTCAGTCAGGGGACGCAGTACGGCCTGATCAACCCGTGCACGTCCGTCACGGACTCCGCGACGCCAGGCCCGCCGCAGCTGGCGGGCGCAACAGTCACGTTCACGGCGAGCGCGGCCGGTTGCCCGCACCCCCTCTACCAGTTCTGGATCCTTCCCCCTGGGTCGACAACGTGGCAGCTCGCGCAGCCCTACTCGACCAGCACGACCTTCACGTGGAACACCTCGAGCCTGGCGCCGGGCACGTACCTGTACACGGTCTGGGCCAGGGATGCGGCCAGCAGCGGTAGGGCCTGCAGCTACCTGGGCTGCGACGACGCGTACTTCCCCGGCACCGCCTACGTCGTTGACAAGCCGTGCGCTTCTGTCAACGCCTCGGTGTCCCCCGGAGGACCGCAGCTGAGCGGAGCAAAGGTGACCTTCACCGCCGCGGCGTCAGGATGTCTGCACCCTCTGTACCAGTTCTGGATCCTGCCCCCAGGCTCCGCCACGTGGCAGGCCGCGCAGCCGTACTCGAGTAGTGCGAGCTTCACCTGGAACACGAGCGGGCTGGCTGCCGGCACCTACATGTACACTGTCTGGGTCCGAGATTCCGCGAGTGCGGGCACGGCCTGCAGCTCACTGGGATGCGACGACTCCTATTTCCCGGGCACTGCGTACGTCCTCGACACGCCGTGCGCGAGCGTTACCGACGGGGTCGCTCCCGCCTCACCCCAGCGCGCCGGCGCTGCCGTGATGTTCACGGCCACCTCCACTGGCTGCCTCCATCAGCTGTATCAGTTCTGGATCCTGGCCCCGGGGTCGCATACGTGGCAGGTCGTCCAGGCGTACTCGACCAAGGCGACCTTCACGTGGAACACGGGCGGCCTAGCGCCCGGGACCTATCTCTACACCGTGTGGGTTCGGGACGCCAGCAGCACCGGGACCGGCTGCGGCAACCTTGGCTGCGAAGACGCGTTCTTCCCCGCTGCCGGTTACGCGCTGACGGGATGACGCCAGCCTGGCCGCGATCGCCAGGTAGCCGATGAGCAGGACGAAAGCCAGCACAATCGTGTTGTAGATGAACACGTCGACGACGAAGCTCCACAACGTCGCCGCGTAGAACGCGGCCAGGACTCCGATCAGCGCCGCGTCACCAGACCTCACGCGCTGGTACGCGAGCTCGGCGCCGAATCCGGCCAGCGCGAAGAAGAGCAGTGCGCCCGGAATCGTGAAGTCCTGGACCACACCGCGAAACGCGGTGTAGATGTTGTACTGCGAGCCGTCGATCACCACCTGGTCGGTGTACAGGCCGGCCACTCGCGTGTGGATGTGGAGCAGGTCGAAGAAGCCTGCGAAGGTGTACTGGCCGAACGTCGGGTGAAGCGACGCCGAGACACCATCGTTCTGCAGCCACAGCGAGAACACTCCGAGATAAGGAAAGACGCTGAGCCACAGCGACTGCACGACGGCGGACGGGCGCCCGCTCGACCACCCCGCGTAGCGAGCCATCTGGATCAACACGAAGCCAATTGCCACAACCGCCACGCCGGCGGCCAGCCACGCGACTCGCCTCCACGTCAGCGACGGAGCCCTACCCGTGGCGACGGTGGTCGCCAGGTACGCGCTGGCTCCCAGCGCGATGGGCAGCAGCAGCGATGACCGCGTCGTCAGGATCACCGTGATCATCACCGACGGCGCGAGCGACACCAGGGACAGCCAGCGCGCGCGGCCCGCGGTCCGCATGCCGAGCATGACTCCACTCAGCATCGGCCCGAGGTAGGTCGCCGTCGTGAGCACGCGCGCGACCGCGGGCTCGCTCCAGGTGCCGCCGTTGCGCGCGACCGCCAGCCGGTGGATCGTCTGGACGATCGCGTCGAGCGACAGAATCCGCACGGCGTTGCTGCCGGTCTCGACGCTGTAAAGGATGATCGCCACGACCATCAGCCCAAGCACGGTGCACGCGCCGATGGCCCAGCCAAGGTACGGCGGCTCGTCCGGCGGCGCATTCGTGATCGCGAAATTGGGAACCAGCCTGTGCGCCAGCCACGCGCCGAGCAGCAATGCCCCGCACGCGCCGGCCACGAACAGCATGCCCACCGGCTGGATGCCGATCGGGCTCGCGAGCAGGGGGAGCCCGCCGAAGACGCACCAGTAGGCGCCGAAGAACGCGGCGGGCGCGTACCAGCTGCCGCCCATCCTCCGGGCGAGCAGGGCCACGACCACGACCAGGGGAAAGATGGCTGCCGCCAGCCAGGTCATGGTCTAGAAGAAGGTACGGGCCAGGTAGCGCGAGGCCTGCCTGCGATAGCGAGAGGTGTCGCGGTTCCACAAACCGCGCCCCGGGCTTCGCTCCGTGTGCTGGATGGCGACCGCCGGCTCGTAGAGGACGGTCAGGTCGTAACGGCGCGCGGTCTCCGCGACAAAGATCTCCTCCCCGAACAGGAACGCGCCGTGGTCGAGGGTCCCCCCGCGCTCGAAGTAGCTGCGGTGCAGCGCGATGAACGAACCGTGCGGGGCGTAGATCTTTTCGGCGAATCGTGGGGCGCCGGCGGGCGGTTCCTTCGACATGCCATCGAGCACGCGATGCTTCAGGTAGCTGACGCTCTGATAGACGACGTCGACCGGGTAGGTGCTGAAGATCAGGCTGTTCAGGCGCATGCGGTAGGACTGTGGGCGGACCCGCATGTACGGGTTCTGGTCCACCGCCGAGTTCAAGGTGTGGATCGAGGGCGCGATCACCGCGGGCTCGTCCCCGCGGTGCATCTCGACCAGGCGCTGCAGCACGTCATGCTGAGGCAGGTAGATGTCTGGGTTGCAGACGACGACCCACTCCGGCTGCGGATTAGCAGCGCGGAAATCGCGCAGCGCCGCCGCAGCGCCGCCGAAATAGCCAAGGTTCTTGCCGTTGCCGAAAGACTCGACATGCGGGTCTGCCTTCACGGAGTCCGGCACTCCGTTCTCCTCGCCGGCAGGGCTGTTGTCGACCACGATCACGTGGAGCGACGACGTCATTGCCTGCTCCAGCACGCTGCTGACGAAGCGACGCGTCTCCGCGGGCTTGCGGTAGTTGACGCAGATCACAAGAAGGTCGGCCTGGACGGTTGAAGACCGGTGCTCAGGCCGATCTTTGAGCTCGGTTGAGCCTTCTAGGACCATCGATCGCTCGGCATGGACGAACTACAGGGGCGGGGCGACACTGCCTGGCATCTTAACAGTCGCTTACCGCGACTTTGCGACGCCCACCGCGTAAAGATTCTTATATCGATTGTCGGATCCGGCCGCACCGTCGAGTTCGACCGGCTCCGAATCTTCGGCCATCCCGTCGTGCACCGCGCCGAGCGTCGGGAGCTTGCCGTACATCAGCCGCTTGACCATCGATTTGGCGCGCATGGACCCCGGGATGAGCTTGTAGCGCACGGCGAAGTGCCGGATGCCGTCCAGAACGCGGTCGCGTGACGAGGCGGGCTCCACGGCGAAGTTTCCGTACGTCCGCGCCTCGAAGCCGGACTGGCTGAAGAGAGCGCCGACCTCGGCCAGGTTCGGGTAGCGCGTGCTGTACGGACTGGGGTTGAAGTCGGCACGGTCGCGGTTGGGGAGGCAAACCATCAGCTTGCCGCCCGGCTTCAAGACGCGCCGGCACTCGGCGAACGCGGCCGCCTGGTCGGGCACGTAGTAGATCATCTCGAGCATCAGCACCGCGTCGAACGCCGCGTCCCGAAACGGGAGGTGCTGCGCGTCCATGCGGACCAGGTTTGCGTCCGGCAGGTGCCTGCGCGCCTCGCGCAGCAGCGCCATCGTGTAGTCGCCACCCACGACCATGCGGGCGTGCGCCGCGAGGTAGGGCAGACCCATCCCGCTGCCGCATCCGATCTCGAGCACCGTTCCGCCCTGGCCCACGTCGGCGGCCATGCGGTAACGGAAGTACTGCATGGCGAGCTGCTCCGGCGACGCTCCGAGGCCCCAGGTCTCGGTTACGGTCGAGAAGTCGCCGGTCATTTGCGGAACGGGACGAGAAACGTCCTGGCGAGGATCGAAAGGTCGTCGCGAAACGTGGCGCGGCGCGCGTACTCCAGGCCGAGCCGCATCTTCTCGGGACGGATGAGCCGGTTGTACGCCTCGTTGGGATCGGCCTGCCCCGCGAGGATCTCGCCCTCGTTGTGGAACTTGAGCGACGACCAGTCGGTGATGCCCGGGCGCACGCTGAGGATCTCGCGCTCCTCGTCGGTGTAGTTGGCGACCTCCTGCGGCACCTGCGGGCGGGGACCGACCAGGCTCATATCCCCTTTCAGCACGTTGATCAGCTGGGGCAGCTCGTCGAGCTTGTAGCGGCGCAGGAACCTCCCGGTCTTGGTGAGCCGCGGATCGTCATCGGGCGTATCCGCGCCGCCGATCTTGTCGGCGTTCATCACCATGCTGCGGAACTTGTACATCCGAAATTCGCGGCCTCCGGCGCCGACCCTTCTGCCCGCATAAAGGACGGGCCCGTCTCGGTCGACCAGCCGTACGCGCGCCCACACCCCGAGCAGCACCGGCGACGAGACGACCAGTCCGAGCGATGCCAGCGCGATGTCGAAAGCGCGCTTAGCGGGTCTCGCTCGTGTCAGCTGTAAAAATCCTTGATCGCGCCCGCGACCTCCAGGACCTGCGATTCGTCGAGCTCGTTGTTCAGCGGCAGCGACAGCACGCGTGCGCAGAGCTCTTCGGTCCGCGGCAGGTGGAAGTGGTCGAGGCCGACGGGCTGCTTGTGATTGGGGATCGGGCCGGGTGAGACCAGCGTCTCGATCCCCTTCTGCGCGAGGTGACCCGCCAGCTCGTCGCGACGGTCGGCTTCGATGACGTAGTTCTGGTAGATGTCGAAGAACGGGCCCCCGTCCGGCCCCGGCGGACGCTTGACCGCGCCAACGTCGGCGAGCTCCTCGTCGTAGATCGCCGCCAGGCGTCGCCGCTCGTTGATCCACTGCGGGACCTTGCGCAGCTTCAGGTCCAGGACGGCCGCCTGGAGGTTGTCGAGCCGGCAGTTCCAGCCCCAGCCGGAGAAGCCGGTCTTCGAGATCCGACCGTGATCCCGAAGCTCGCGCAGCCGCTTCGCGATCTGGTCGTCGCTCGTCACAACCGCGCCCGCGTCGCCGTACGCGCCGAGGAGCTTGGCCGGGTAGAAGCTGAATGCTCCGGCGACGCCCCACGCGCCGCCGCGCACGCCGAGGTACGCGCCGCCGAGCGCCTGCGCGGTGTCCTCGATGACCATCAGCTCGTGCGAGCGTGCGATCTCCATCAGCCGGTCCATCTGGACGAGCCGACCGTTGAGGTAGACCGGCATGATCGCCTTGGTCCGCGGTGTGATCGCCGCCTCCACCAGGTCGACGTTCATGTTGTGGTCGTCTCCCACGTCGACCAGCACCGGAGTCGCGCCCACCTGGTGGATCACCGCCATGGTGGCCATGAAGGTGTGCGACACCGTGATGACCTCGTCGCCCGGCCCGATGCCGACAGCCTCGAGCAGGAGGCGCATGCCGTCGGTGCAGTTGCTCACGCCGACGGCATCGGACGTGCCCACGAAGGCCGCGAGGTTGTGCTCGAAGTCCTCCATCTGGTGGCGCATGATGAGGTCGCCCTTCGACAGCACGTCGCGCATCGTGTCCATGACCTCGGTCTCGATGCGGTGAAATTCCTTTCCCGGTTCCCAGAATCTAACCGACACGTCCATAGCTCCTCGCGATGACCTGCTGGATGGTTTTCAGGACCGACTCCTCGTCGAGTCCGTGCAGCGCTTTCAAGTAATTCTGATCTCCGACGGTCTTGTTGAACTCTGGCCGCAGCCCGATGCGCTTGAGCGGAGCGTGCCCGCGCTCGAGCTCCGCCATCACCTCGGCCACGGCGCCGCCGAGCCCGCCGTCGATGCTGTGCTCCTCGAGCGTGAAAACGTACCGCGTCTCGGTCGCGGCTCGGGCGACCGCGTCCTTGTCGACCGGCTTGACGGTGTGCATGCTCACCAGCCGCACGCCGACGTCCTGCGCCGCCAGGCTGCGCGCGACCTTCTCCGCGGTCGCGAGCATGCCGCCGGAGGCGATGAGCGTGAGGTCCTGTCCCTCGCGCAACGTGATCGCCCTGCCGATCTCGAAATCTGGCTCCTTCTCGTGCACGACGGGCTCGCCGGCCTTGCCGAGACGCAGATAGCAGGGGCCGTCGAGAGCCACGACAGTGCGCGTCGCCAGTCGCGCTTCGACCGGATCGCCGGGCGCGACGACCACCATGTTGGGCAGCGCGCGCATGATCGCCACATCCTCCGACGCGTGGTGCGTCACGCCGAGGTTCCCGTATGCGAGGCCACCCCCGACTGCCACCACCTTCACGTTGGCGCGGTGGTAGCAGACGTCGTTGCGGATCTGCTCGAGGCAGCGCAGCGTGGCGAAGTTGCCGATCGAGTACGTGAACACGATCCGTCCGGTGAGCGCCATGCCGGCGGCCAGGCCGATCATGTTCTGCTCCGAAACGCCCGCGTTGACGAACTGGTCCGGATGCTTCTGCGCAAACTCTTCGATCACGGAAAACCCGAGGTCGCCGACCACGAGGCACACTCGAGGATCCCTGTCCGCGAGCTCATCGAGGGTCTGGATGAAGGCCGTCCTCACATGGCCTCCACTTCGGCCAGCGCGGTGACCAGCTCGTCCGGGGTCGGCGCCCGGTAGTGCCAGAGCACCTTGCCCTCCATCCAGCTCACGCCCTTGCCTTTGATGGTGTGGGCGATGACCGCGCTGGGGCGGCCCTTCTCGAATGGAACAGATTCGAAGGCCGTGGTCAGGGCGCCGACGTCGTGGCCGTCGACCTCGCGCGGCGCCCATCCGAAAGCCCGCAGCTTGTCGGCGAGCGGCTCGAGGCGCAGCGTCTTGTCCACCGCGTCGAGGCTCTGAATCTTGTTGTAGTCGATGACGATGGTCAGGTTGTCGAGCTGATGATGGCCTGCGAAGAGCATCGCCTCCCAGTTCGAGCCCTCGTCGCACTCGCCATCGCTCATGACGACGAACACGCGCCACTTCGCACCATCGCGCTTACCCGCCAGAGCCATTCCGGCGCCGACCGGAAGGCCGTGGCCCAGCGATCCGCTCGAGAGCTCGATCCCCGGCACTCCGACGTGAGTGACGTGGCCGTACAGCTGGCTGCCGTTCCGAGCGTAACCCTCGAGGCGATCCACGGGCATGAAGCCGGCCTCGGCCACCGCTGCGTATGTGACCGCGGCGGCGTGTCCCTTCGACACGATCAGGCGATCGCGGTCGGGCCACTCGGGACGCTGCGGGTCGACGCGCAGCACGCGGCCGTAGAGCACGGCCAGGATGTCAGCGACCGAGAGGCACGACCCGATGTGGGAGGTCTTGGCCTGGCTGATCATCCTCAGCGAGTGGGAGCGCAACCTGCGCGCGAGGCTGCGCAGCTCGTCCTGTGAAGCGCGGCTGTTCAAGCCTACGGAATGCTAACAAAAGAGATATATGGGTCGAACTCGAGGCGCTCGAGTCGCAGCTTGTTGATGCCGAGCGTGTCGAGCAGGGCGAGCGTCTCGCCGGGCCAGACCGGGTTGTCCAGCTCGTCGAACGCGAGGATGGCGCCGCGCGTCATGCGCGGCAGGAACGCTTCCAGGGCCGCGCGCGTCGGCTCGTACAGGTCGAAGTCCAGGAACAGCAAGCTGACCACCAGGTGCGGGTGCGTCTCCATGAAATCGGGGATGGTCTCCGTCGCGTCGCCCTTGATCAGCTCGACCTTCGGGATGTGGCCGAGGAAGCGGTCCCTGTCGTACAGCTCGATCAGATGGTTCAGCTCGTCGAACGAGTCCGCGCGCAGCTCCCCGCGCCGCGCCCAGCCGTTGCCCGCGGTGTCGTGGAGGCTGATCGCCGGGAAGCCCTCGAACGTGTCGAAGCCGTACACGCGGCGGGTCAGGTTGTTGGGCTCGAGGACGGCGCTGAGCTTGGCCCACGTCATCAGGCCGTAGCCGCGGTTGACGCCGCACTCGATGATCGAACCCTTCACCGGAATCACCCGCTTGAACAGCTCGTACAGGGCGAGCAGCCGGGTCAGGTGCGCGCGGCGGACGTACTTCGGAAAGTTCTCGAGCCTGACCTCGACCGGGTCAGAGCTCGAGTTGAAGACCTTCTCGATCTCCTTGCCGACGAGCCTCTCCTGCGTCGTCCGGAAGGACTTTGCGTGCGCCTGGTTACGGGCCATCGACGACGCGGCCTCCCTCGCGCCGGCGCTCGATGCGC
>DATIOJ010000047.1:0-26010 GCA_035473355.1 Candidatus Limnocylindrales bacterium | reverse complement strand
CGACGGCACCCGTCGCGGCGCGGAACGCGGTCTGGTCCATGTTGCTCACCACAACCAGCGCGACAAACACGGACCGTCGCCAGGAGGCCAATCGGACCGACGGGCGGTCATAGGTGAACGAGCTGAGGCCGAGGCCGGTGCTCGTCCCGCGGGCCAGACCCGTCGTCAGCTGCCCGGGCGGCGGGGGGACAAACCCGAACACGCCCGCCTGCCACGCGACATCGGCTTGCGCCTCGTCGCCGAACTGAGCGACAAAGCTGGTGATTCCCTTGACGCTCGACGCGGCACCGAATTCGGCGCTGCAGGACGAAGGGTTGGAGGTGAAAACCGAGATCGCGCCGGACTTCGCGCCCTGGCTGCGCAGCTGCCGCCATTGCTCGTTCTCGCGCCCTGCCAGTGCTGCGTCGGTGCCGGCGAGGACCGCGAGGTAGACGTCGATCGGCCCGGACCCCAGGCATACGTCGAGGCCGGCCGGGACGTCACTCGACTGGAGGATTGCGGCGGTCGCCTCGGTGTGGGGCGTGGGGCTCGGCACGGGGCTGAAGACAGCGTGCGTCTCGTTCTGGCACGAGGCCAGGGCCACCGCCACGAGCATCGCCGCCAGGAATCGACCCACGGGGGCCGGAGTTTACTAGTGTCCGGTCACCTAGACTGACTTGTTGCTGTCGCGCCTGTAGCTCACCGGACAGAGCGTTCGGCTCCGGACCGAAAGGCAGCAGGTTCGATTCCTGCCAGGCGCACCACCACTCGCATTCGTGTTGCTCACGCGCCGATTAATTCCGGGCACAGGCTGAGTCTTATCTACAGGATTCGATCAGCACGTAAGGAGCTTGACCATGACTACAACGAGGACGACCGACACGAGGGGCACCGGCCAGTACGCCAAGGTCAACGGCCTCAACCTGTACTACGAGACCCACGGCGCCGGACGCCCGGTGATCCTGCTGCACGGCGGACTGATGTCGAACGAGACCTTCGGTCCCGTCCTGCCCCTGCTCGCCGAGCGCCATCAGGTCATCGCCCCCGACCTCCAGGGACATGGCCGGACCGCTGACATCGATCGACCAATTGACGCTCGTCTGATGGCCGACGACATCGCCGCCCTCATCGACCACCTGGGGCTCGAGAAGCCAGACCTGGTCGGCTACTCGCTCGGCGGCGGCGTAGCGCTTCACACGGCTGCGAAGTACCCGGCCAAGATTCGCCGGTTGGTCGCGGTCTCAGCGAACATCCGCCCCGACGCCATCTACGCGGATATGCGAGCGCAGCAAGGCCAGGTCAACGCGGCCGCGGCCGAGTTCATGAAGGACACGCCGATGTATCAGCTCTACCAACGGGTCGCACCGCGTCCCGAGGACTTCCCGAAGCTGCTCGACAAGATCGGTGCGTCGATGGCGAAGGACTTCGACTTCGCCGACGAGGTCCGCGGTCTCCAGGTGCCCACGCTCATCGTCGCGGCCGACGCCGACATGGCTCCTCCGAGTCACTACGTCGAGGTGTTCAAGCTGCTCGGTGGCGGAGTGCGCGACGGTGGCTGGATGGGCGAGGGCCGGCCGGCCGGTGGTCACGCACTGGCGATCTTGCCGGGCCTTACCCACTACAACATCGGCGACTCGCCACTGCTCGCTACGGTAGCGCTGGCCTTCCTCGACGACCAGCCGGCCTGAATCAGCTCCATGACTGCCTCGCGTTAACCTTGCATCGTGGCAGTGGGCACTCGATCCCTGGCTCAAGTCGTCCAGCGGTTCTACGCGCTCACCCACGAGCGCCTGCTCAAAGTTTCGGAAGACATCGCGCCGGAACAGTTCGCCTGGAGCGCCGGCCCAAGCCTTCACTCGGTTGCGTGGCAGCTCTGGCATGCAGCGCGGTGGGACGACTTCCTCGGCGCCCACATCCAGGCCGACTTCGGCCGCGAGCCCGCGACGCAGGTGTGGGAGCGCGAATCCCTCGCCGAGCGGTGGTCCCTAAGTCCTGGATCCCTGGGCCGCCGCGACGCGGGGACTGGAATGGACGACGCCGCGGCCGAGCGAATGCGCTTGCCGGCTCAGGCAGAGGTCGTCGGCTACGCGCGGCGGGCTTTCGAGTTCATCGAGGCCGCGATCGCCGCCATCCCAGACGACCAGCTTTTGAGCACCGCCAAGGATGACCGGGACGGGGACACCAACCTCGACAACGTGTTCTTCTATTTCGAGCACTTGAATCGGCACCTCGGAATGATCGAGGCGATTCGCGGGCTTCAGGGTCTGACGGGAAGCGCGAGCCAGTAAGCCGGGCGGAGGTCAGGCAGAGTCGAAACTACCGGCCGAGCGTTTGGGCCGCCCTCAACAGATCCTCGCCAAGCTTCTGGAGGATGCCGTTGATCCCTTCGACATTTGTCGCAAGCTGGTCGACCGCGACGCCGAGCGGTTCGAGCGCCCGACGCACGTCGGGGCCCATGTCGTGGTTGACGCTCGACATGGGCGCGTTGAGGATGACGGCGATGGCGGCTTCAGCGTCGCGGGCCGCTTCTCTCACCCGTCCGCTGTCAAGCCGGGCGGTCGTTGTTCGCAGGTTGCGGGCGGCCTCGACCAGGGCTTTAGCCAGCTCATCCGCATTGGTGGATCTGTCCATGTGTGGCGCCCCTCCGACCGGTATTTCGGGTTGACTTTAACTCCGGCGGCGCCGAATGGGACGCCGGGCGGGATCGCTCAAGGATGACGAAGCATCGCCTTGCGATCCTGCCTGGCGCTACGCACTACGAAATCAACCTATCCCCGGCCCTGCCGGCGACAGTGATCCCGTTTCTGGACGTTGCCTGAGAAGAGCCTCTAGCTGACTTCCGGCACGTTCAGGCTGTCGAAGGTCTCCTTGTTGACGAACTTGAACAGCTGAAGCGGCTTGCCGTTGTCATGCACTTCGGCGACGACGGCGTATCGCTCCTGGCGCTTGCCGCCGCTGGTCGTACGCACGCTGCGGCGCTTCTTCAGCTGATTGTCTGGAATTTGCACCTTCTGCTTGGTCTTGAGGTTGAAAAACTCCACTGGCAGCCTCCTCTTGAATTGAACTGACGCCGACCCACAATACAGACTCCCGCCCGTGCCCTGCATCGGCTAGGTTTGAGCCTGTGATCCCGAAAGCCGAGTTCGGCCGGACCGGGCACCACAGCACCAGGGTCATATTCGGCGCCGCTTCGCTGGCGCACGCCAGTCAAAAGGTCGCCGATCAGACGCTCGAGGTGCTGCTTCGCCACGGCGTGAATCACATCGACACGGCGTCCGTCTACGGCGACTCGGAGGTGCGCATTGCGCCGTGGCTCAAGCAAGAGCCGGGTCGGTTCTTCCTGGCGACCAAGGGCGACGAGCGCGACGAGAAAGGCGCCCGCGAGGAGATCCGCCGCTCCCTCGATCGGCTCGACGTCGCCCACGTCGACCTGTGGCAGATTCATTCGATCGCTGACCCGATCGAGTGGGACCAGGCGCTGAGTCCGGGCGGCGCGCTCGACGCGGCGTTGCAGGCGCGCGAAGAAGGGTTGATCAAATGGATCGGCGTGACGGGTCACGGTTCCCAGATCGCCGCCACTCACCGGCGCAGCCTCGACCGGTTCGACTTCGACTCCGTACTGCTGCCCTACAACTTCGTCACGATGCGCAGCCCGTACTACCGGGAGAACTTCGATGCCCTCTACGCGACGTGCGTTGAGCGCAACGTCGCGGTGCAGACCATCAAGTCGATCGCGCTGCGGCCCTGGATGGATCGCGACCAAACGCGCACCACGTGGTACCAACCGCTCGAGTCGCCGGACGACATCGACAGGGCCGTGTGGTGGGCGATGGGTCGCAAGGGGGTGTTTCTCAACAGCGTGGGAGACGTCGATCTGCTTCCCCTGGTGCTCGATGCCGCAGGCAGGTTCCACCAGTCGCCGCCAGATTCGGAGATGGAAGCGCTGTACGAGGGCGATCACGCCGAGCCCCTCTTCGTCTAGTCCCGGTCGGTCTGTCGATAACCGCGTGTCGGGTGCCACGACTCGATCACGAGCCGGTCGCCCGCGTCGCTCAGATGCGTGACCACGACTTCCGAGATGTCGATCCGAAAGGCGTGCGCGTCGCCTTCGGTTCGCACCTCCACCGCCTTCCCCGCAACCTTGGCCTCGCCTCGCCAGCGTCCGCCGTTGGTGGGGTCGTGCGTGGGTCCGTGGATCGCCACGCGCGGATCGCGCATCAGGTCCGCCGCCTTCACCGCGCGCAGCATCGATCCGATGGTCAGCTGATCGCCGGCAAACTGAACCTCGGTGCCGCTTATGCGCGGCGAGCCGTCACGGCGCAGCGTCGCCATCGTGAGGTGCTTGCGCGTCGTCAGCAGCCTCTTGACGCGACGAGCAAACTCCGGCTGCGCCGACTCGAACTCCCCCCACGACGCCACGTCCATGACGATAGGGCCGCAGCCAAAGCCGGGACTCCGCAACCACCCAACTACCCGTACCCTGAACCCGCGGATGGCCGCGACGCCCGAGAACGCCTTCGCGGCGGGTCTTTTTGAGGATCTGCCCCCGAAGTACGACCGCCTGGCCGAGGTTCTGTCTTTGCGCCAGAACGGAAAGTGGCGCGGCGAGCTGGTCCGCCACATCGCCCGGCTGCGGCCTGACCGGATCCTCGACGTGGCCACGGGGACGGCGGGAGTCGCCATCGCGCTGGCCCACGCGACCGAGGCGAAGATCGTCGGGGTCGATCTCAGCGAGCCGATGCTGGAGCTCGCCCGCAGGCGCGTCTACGAGGCGGGGCTCGACCAGCGCGTCCGCCTGCAGCATGCGCGCGCCGAGGAGCTGCCGTTTCCCACCGCCTCATTCGACGCGGTGACCTTCACCTACCTTCTGCGCTACGTCCGCGACCCGACCGCGACGCTCGTCGAGCTGGCGCGCGTCCTGCGCCCATCCGGCGGCATGGCGAGCCTCGATTTCTACGTGCCGCCCAGCCCACCGTGGCGCCTGGCGTGGCGCGTGTACACCCGCTTCCTCATGCCGGCGGGCGGCTACCTGCTGGGGGGCCGCCCGTGGTGGAAGGCGGGTCGGTTCCTCGGTCCCAACATCGAGCAGTTCTACCGCCTGTGGCCGACCGATCGGATCTTCGAGGCCTGGCGCGAGGCGGGCATGGTCGACGTCGAGGACCGGTTGATGAGCCTCGGCGGAGGGCTCGTGATGTGGGGTCGCAAGCACCATGCCTGAGGCAGAGCCCCCGGTCCTGGCCCCGGCGTTCTACGCGACTAGGGCGCGCGGCTGGAGGCGGGACGTGTGGGCGCTGCTCCATCCGCCGTACACCGCGTGGCACCTGTCTTACGTGCTGATCGGCGCTGGCATCGCCCCGCACCTGAGCCTGACGCGGCTCATGGCGACGCTGGTCGCGTTCTTACTCGCAGTGGGGATCTCCGCGCACGCGCTCGACGAGCTGCGCGGTCGGCCGCTGCGGACGGAGGTTCCCGCCCCGGTGCTGTGGGTCGCGGCCGTGATAGGTCTCCTCGGAGCGGTTGCGCTGGGCGTCGCGGGCGTGCCCATTGTTGGTCTCGGCCTGCTCCCGTTCATCGCCGCCGGCGTCCTGTTCGTCTTCGCCTACAACCTCGAGCTGCTGGGCGGCCGACTGCACGGGGACTTCTGGTTTGCGCTCTCGTGGGGCGCGTTCCCGCTCCTGACTGCGTACTTCGCGCAGACCGGACGCCTGTCGATCGGGGCCATCGCCGTCGCCGCCGCCGCTTACGCGCTGTCGTTTGGCCAGCGCGTGCTCAGCACGCCCGCGCGGATGCTGCGGCGCAACACGCGGTCGGTAAGCGGAACGCTGACCTTGAACGACGGGTCGGAGACCGAGCTCGACGAGCCCGCGCTGCTGCGTCCGCTCGAGCGCGCTCTGGGCGCTTTCTCCTGGGGCGTGGTGCTGCTCGGGCTGGGCGCGGTTGCCTCGAAGGTCTTCTAGACCGGGAACACCCCGTGCTTGCGTTCGACTCGCGGCGAACGCCGGGAGGCGTAGGCGCGGAAGCGTGCGATCAGCTGGTCGCGAAGCTCGTCAGGTTCGACCACATCGTCGACGATCAGATTGGACGCCAGCTTGTAGAGGTCGACGTCTTGCGAATATTCCTGTTCGAGCTCCTTGCGTCGAGCGTCGCGCTGGTCCTCGGGCAGCTCCGCGAGCTTGTTGAAGAAGACGGCGTTGATCGCGGGCTCGGGTCCCATCACCGCGATCTGCGCCGAGGGTAGGGCGAGCACCGCGTCCGAGTCGAACGCCGGACCGGACATTGCGTACAGGCCGGCGCCGTAGGCCTTGCGCACGATGACCGACATCTTAGGCACGGTCGCCTCCGAGACGGCGCTGATCATCTTCGCCCCGTGGCGGATGATGCCTCGCCGTTCGACATCGGTGCCGATCATGAAGCCGGGCACGTCGGCGAGGAAGAGCAGCGGTATCTCGAAGGCGTCACAGAGCCAGATGAAGCGCGCGGCCTTGTCCGACGAATCGTTGAAGAGGACGCCGCCCTTCTGCATCGGCTGGTTCGCGACGATGCCGACGGGCTGGCCGTCCAGCCGCGCGAAGCCGGTGAGGATCTCCCGGGCAAAGAGCTTTTTGATCTCGACCCAGCTGCCCTCGTCGATGATCGCGTCGATCACCTTGCGCATGTCGTAGCCGCGGTTGGGTTCGCTGGGGATCAGGTCTGCGATCGGCTTGGGGCTGGGTCGGGGCGCCTTCGGCGCGCACGATGCCGGCTTCTCGCCCGATCGCTGCGGCATGTATCTGAAGTAGGCCTTGGCGTACTCGATCGCCTCTCGATCGTCGGCCACCAACGCGTCGCCGAGCCCGCTCTCGGTGGCGTGCATCCGAGCGCCGCCGAGCTCCTCGAGCGTCACCTTCTCTCCGACCACGACCTCGACCATGCGTGGGGAGCCGAGGTACATCGACGCGTTGCCCTCGACCATGATCACGACGTCGCAGAACGCCGGGATGTACGCGCCACCGGCCGCCGACGGGCCGAACAGCATGCAGATCTGCGGCACGAACCCCGACAGCTGGACCTCGTTGAAGAAGATGCGCCCGGCGTGGCGTCGGCCGGGGAACATGTCGATCTGGTCGGTGATCCGAGCGCCCGCCGAGTCGACGAGGTAGAACAGCGGCACGCGAATCCTTGCAGCCGTCTCCTGGATGCGGACGATCTTCTCGACGGTCCGGGCGCCCCAGCTGCCGGCTTTCACGGTCGGGTCGTTGGCCATCACCGCGACCTGACGGCCTTCGACCGTGCCCAGACCTGTGACCACGCCGTCGGCCGGAAGGTCGTCCGCCAGCGCATTGGCGTAGAGGCCGTCCTCGACGAACGATCCGGCGTCGACCAGCAGGTCGAGCCGTTCGCGCGCGGTCAGCTTGTTCTGCTCGCGCAGCTTGGGCAGATACCGCGTGCCGCCCTTGCGGGCCTTGTCGCGAAGCTCGCGCGACCGCTCGCTCACCTATTTCCCCTTGAAGTCAGGCTCGCGCTTCTCGAAGAACGCCTTGATGCCCTCGCGCGAGTCCTCGGTCTGGGAGACCAGCAGGAACTGGCCGTGCAGGTAGTGCAGCGCGGCGCGAAAGTCCATGTCCTGGTGGCGGTAGAACGAGTCGCGGCCGAGCCGCATCGCGATCGGCGACTTTTTGGCCAGCAGCTCCGCCATCTCGTTCACGGTCGAGTCGAGCTGGTCGTGAGTGACCACCCGATTGATCACCCCAAGCGACTGGAGCTGGAGCGCGGTCCAGCGATCGCCCAGCATCTCCATCTCGAGCAGCACCTTGCGCGGGATGTTTCGAGAAAGGATCGCCTGGATCATCATCGGCCAGATTCCGACGTTGATCTCCGGCGTGCCAAACGTCGCCGTGTCGACCGCCACCAGGAGGTCGCACGAACACGCCAGCCCGAAGCCCCCCGCCAGCGCGTGGCCGTTGATTCGCCCGACTATGGGCTTGCCCAGGTCCGCCATCAGGACGAACAGCTCGACGAAGAGGTCGCGGCTGCGGAACTTCTCGAGGGTCGACATCTCGCCGTCGAAGCTGCTCAGGTCGGCCCCGGCGCAGAACACGCGGCCGGCGCCGGTCAGCACGACGACGCGGACGTCTGGCTCCTCTTTGCACCAGCCGAAGGCGGCGCCCAGGTCGCGGAGCATCGTCGCGGAGAGAGGGTTGCGCTGTTCGGGGCGGTTCAGGGTGACTGTAGCGACGTGACCGTCAGCGGCGAGCAGCACCTGCTCGAGTTGGGGCTGGGCAGTCACGGGACCTAGCCTAAAACTCCGGCCCCGATGGCGATGCCCACAAGGATCAAGACTCCGCCGCCGATCTCCTCGCTCCAGGCCTCGACCCGCTTGCCCATCCGGTTGCCCAGCTCGAGCCCCAGCAGCGACATCACGATGCTGACGACGCCAAACGTGATCGCGGCCAGCCAGATGTCGACCGGGTAGACCGCCAGGGCAAATCCCACGGCGAGGTTGTCGATGCTGAGCGCCAGGGCGGTGATGAGCAGGCTCTCGGTGCGAAGGCTGCGCGGCATGCGCGACTTCTGCTCGACGTTGATGAAGCGGGCCTGGATGATGGTGTAAGCCCCGGTCAGGATCAGGATCGCCCCGCCCACGTACTTGCCGTACTGGCCGAAGAATCCCGCCACCTCGTGGCCCAGGATCAGGCCGATAACGGGCATCAGAGCCTCGAAAAAGCCGAACGCGATGCCAACGCGGACCCGGGTTCGGGCGTTTATACCGCTGAGGCCGATCCCGATGGCGCCGGCGAAGTTGCTGAGTCCGACCGAGATGCTCACCAGGAATAGGGAGAGCAGCGCGTGCACGGCCGCTAACTATATTTACCGCCCGGAGGCTACAAAAGGCCGCCTGGCGGCACCTTGTTAGGCGATATAGCCGCACTCCTTAACAAAAATACTTTGCCTGCCCCATTAGGGCCCCGCAGAATTGCACCGAACCTGCAAACGCTCTTGTCACCCAAAGTTAGGCCCACAATCGCTTAAACCAAACATTCAGCCCACCACAGAGAACCATGAAGGTCAAGTCACTCGATACGCTCGCGGCTTCAGCCGCGAACAATCACGACGTCGATCTGGACAAGCCCATCTTCACGCTGAGCGTCGCCTCGGAGATCATCGAGGTGCATCCCCGAACTTTGATGATGTACGAGCGATTGAGCATGATTTCACCCAAGCGGACCGTTACCAATCGCAGGCGCTACTCGCGCCGAGACGTCATGAAGTTGCAGGCAATCCGGACCCTGACCCGCGAGCACCACGTCGACCTGGCCGGCGTGCGCTACATCCTCGCCCTGCTGAAGCGGCTGCAGAACGCGGGAGTAGAGCCGCCGGAGGCCCTGAAGAAACTGGACGTGACCCAACTCGACGTCTGAGCAAAATTCCTGGTTTGAGGTAAAGGCAACAAAGAGGCAAATGTCAAAGAAAAGAAGGCGTCTGGAGATCAAGGTGGACCCCATCCCGGCGATGTACATGGAGGAGACGGCCTCCTGTCCCGTCTGCGGCCGCGACGCCCAGGCGATCGGCAGGCGGCATGTTCAGATCGTGTTTCGCTGCGACGGCTGCAAGGTCGTCTTCAAGCGAAACCGGCACTGGCCGTACATCTACTAGCGCGAACTAATGGCGGCCGGGTTAACCCCGGCCGCGACTTGTTTACTCCGCCCACCAGGCCTCGCTTGCCTCCAGCAGACCGAAGACCAAACCGTTCCGGAGGGTGTGGCGGCGCGAACCCGGCCGGAAGCAGGCTGATTTGAAGACACGCGGTCTGCCGGCCGTTGAGCGCCGCGTATGAGAGGGAACCGGGCGGTTCCCTCTCATCTCGAAACCGCCACTGGCCGTACATCTACTAGCGCGAACTACTGGCGTCGCGCCTTCGACAGGCGCCTCTCCAGGAGATCGAGAGCGTAGGAGAGCAGGCCGCTCCTCGGCGCGCCCAGGAGCTGCCAGGCCCGACCCAGGCCGATCGCGTACGCGCCGAGGATGGCCTCCAGAAGGCCGGAGATCGCCGACGGCTCGAGCGGCTTCCTCCACAGCACGAGGCCGAGGTATACCTCCGTCGCGAAGATCGCGGCGCTGGCCAGGAACAGGATCACACCGCGCGCCGTCTCGACGGCGTTGCCGCCCGTGGGCCGGACTCGGAGCAGAAGGCCGAGCAATTGCAACGACGAGATGGCCCCGATCACGGTGACGACGACGCCGAGGTTGATGCCCGGGATCAGGCTCGCCATCGAGATGAAGAAGACGTTGGCCAGGGCCGAGAACGCGCTCACCGCCTGGGCCTGCCGCCTCGCGTCGGCGTCGGCGCCGAAGACCCGCTCGGGTGCGATCGAGACGCCCACGAACAGCAGCCCGATCAGACCGGCGCTCGCGCCGGCGCTGGCGAGAAAGACGGTCTGGAACTCGGTGGGCACCGTCAGGCGCCAGTTTGAAGCAACTTTCCCGTCGTAGCCTCTTAGGGGGATGAGGCGAACAGCCGGTCGGACGGCGCTTTACGGAGTGCTGTTCGGCCTCGCCACGGCCGCGGTCGCGGAGGCGGTGCGTCCGCGCGGCGGCACGACGGTGCTCCTCGATTGGGCCGAGGTGAGCCGCACCGCCCAAGCTCGGTTGGACCACGCAGTCGAGACCCGGCCCAAGCTCGCCGCGGCGGCGGCGGACTACCGAAGGCTCGCGCGCGACCTCGAGAAGCCGCTCCTGAACTTCGTCGGGCCGCTGCCCAAGGGCGCGACGCTGCCTGCGTTCGACGCCCTCGACCGGCAGGGATGGCTGGAGCTGAATCTGAACATCTTTCGCCGCGTGGTCGACCCCGTGCTCGAGAGCGGCCGGATGCCCAACTCGCTGGTCGTCGAGGTGGGCCGCGCCGGGGTGAATCGGTATGTCGGCTACATGCTGGCCTTCCTCGGGCACCGGGTGCTCGGCCAGTACGACCCGCAGCTGCTGGGAGCTGAGCCGATCGGCGGCGAGGGCCTCTACCTGGTCGAGACAAACGTCGAGGAGTGGGAGCGCGCGGCCAAGCTGCCTGGGGAGGACCTGCGCCGGTGGCTGATCCTCCACGAGATGACCCACGCCTGGCAGTTCGCCGCCCACCCCTGGCTGCGCCGCTACATGGAGGAGTCGATGCAGGTGCTGGTCGACTCGGTCACGCGCAGGGGTCCGGCCTTCCGGCGCTTCGCCGCGTTTGCCGGCGTGCTACCCGCGCAGTGGCGGGTGATGCGGGACGTGCAGGCGACGATGTCCGTCGTCGAGGGTTACAGCAACCTGGTCATGAACCGCCTGGGGAGCAAGCTGCTGCCCGGCTTCGACCAGCTGGAGAGGGCCTACCGCGAGCGCAGCTCTGGCAAGAGCGCCATCGAGGTGCTGATCTGGAAGCTGACGGGGCTCGAGCTCAAGCTCCAGCAGTACCGCTCGGGCGAGGCGTTCTGCCAGCAGGTCCACGACCGGTACGGCCTGGCGGTGCTGAACCGGGTCTGGGATGGACCGGACTGGATGCCGCGTCTCAACGAGCTGCGCAACCCGGAGGTGTGGCACCGCCGGGTGGGTTAGTGACTCTCCGCACGGGAGAGGGGTACTCAGTCCCGGAGCTCTTCCTGGGCCGTCTCCTCGCTGATCGGCATCACCGCAATGGGCAGGTCGCTGATGTCGAAGTAGCGCACCGCCTTGTTCATGCGCTTGGCGATGCCGACCTGGACCTTGACGCCCAGCGACAGCCTCCCGAACACCCACACCTCGTCGCTGCGGGCGAGCAGGTTGTTCATCGCCTCGCGCACGACGTCCTTCGAGACCGTGTGCATCAGGTAGTAGTCGAACAGCATGAACGGGCTGATCGGAACCATCCCGGAGTCGAGGACGAACTTCTGGATGTGGGCGCGCCAGTAAAAGCTCTTGTTGGACATGGCGACGTAGACGATCCGCTTCGGGTGTCGAAGCGTCTCCTCCGCCTGGTCGCGGGCGCTCGGCTTGGTGGTGGGCTGGAAAATGCGCTCGAGGATGTCCTCGGCGGCCTTCCCGGTTATTGCCATCTAGTGCGCGGCCCCGGAGCGACACGGCAGATTCGCGGCATCGGCCGGCGGAGCCAAGGAGAGGGTGGCGCCAGGAGGAGCGCAGCCGGTCCTGCGCGACGACGCAACGCCCGGGCCCCTCGACGCCGGCTTCAGCGCCGAAGGCGCCCGCCGGCCTAGGCCGCGAAGATGCGTGGAGCTTCCGGGACTGCGCACTAGTGGACCCCTAGACAAATCGAAATTAAGTGCGGGCTATCGTATCAGTCGTGCCCGCAGGCTCCCTTTTCGACCTCTCGGGCAAGGTCGCGCTGGTCACGGGGGCCAGCCGCGGCATCGGGAGCGCGATCGCCGAGGTCCTCGCCGAGCACGGCGCCGAGGTCGTCCTGTCCAGCCGCAAGCAGGCGGACCTCGACAAAGAGGCCGAGCGCATCAACTCCCGACACCCGGAGCGGGCGACCGCGATCGCAGCCCACGCAGGCCGGCCCGAGGAGCTCGAGCGGCTCGTCAAGGACGTCATGGAGCGCTTCTCCCGGATCGACATCCTGGTCAACAACGCGGCCACCAATCCTTACTTCGGACCGCTCATCGGCGCCGAGCTGGGCGCGTGGGACAAGACGTTCGAGGTCAACCTCCGAGGCGTCTTCGTGCTCACGAAGCTGGTGTACGAGGCGTCGATGGAGGGCCGCGGCGGCGCCGTCGTCAACGTGGCGAGCATCGGCGGGTTGCGGCCTGGGATCGGGCTTGGCGTCTACAACATCACGAAAGCCGGCGTGATCATGCTGACGAAGCAGCTTGCTCGCGAGCTGGGGGGCAAGGTCCGCGTGAACGCGGTCGCGCCGGGGGTGATCAAGACCCGCTTCGCCGAGGCGCTGTGGGGCAATCCCGAGATCCTGGATCGCATCCTTGCCCAGAACCCGATGGGCCGCGTCGGTGTGCCCGAAGAGGTGGCGGCCGCGGTCCTGTTTCTTGCCTCGGACGCGGCTAGCTACGTGAACGGTGAGGTGCTTGTCGTCGACGGGGGCGGGGGCGGAGAGGTTTAGGAGCCTCCGGCGGGTCGACCGGCGAGCCGTCGACCTCGGCCTCGCCGTTGGATGACGTGAGCTGGCGGCTGTGGATGAAGTCCTCGAGCTCCTTCTCGTACTGGTAAGCGTGGCGGTCCGTCTCGTAGCGGAGTACTCGGCGCTGCTGGATGAAGTCGTCAAATGCCGCCTGCGTGTCGCGGACGGCGCGGAAGCCGAGCTCGCGCGCCGCCTTGCTCGTCGCGAGCGTCCGGCCCCAGCGGAGCAGGTCCAGCAGCTGCGGCGACAGGAAGGCGAGGCCGGCCCGCCGGATCCCGTAAGCGGCCAGCCCGAGGCCGACCGGCGGCAGCAGCGGCGCGTGGAGCTTGCCCGCGCCATCCAGCAACCTGGACAGCGACTGGGGCCCAGGCGCGGCGATGTTGTACGCACCTCCGGGGCCTCGCCTGGCCGCCAGCACCATCGCGTCGATGCAGTCGTCGCGATGGATGAGCTGGATCGGCGGGTCGTAGCCGATCACCGTCGGCACCACCTCGAGGTCGAGGTAGCGCGCCAACGGCTGCGGTTCCTCCGGGTTGAGGCTGTTGCTGAAACGCAGAGCGATGATCGTGAGGTCTGGGTTGCGCACGGCGAAGTCGCTCGCGTACGACTCGACCTCGACGATGTCGCGCACGAACTGATGCCGCGAGTTGCTGTCCAGGCGGTGATCTTCGCGCAGCCCCGTCGGCAGGTCGAACCTTGACCCATAAACGTGACCTGAGGACTTGAGCACGAACCGCCGCACGGGGCTTCCCTCGCCCGCGCAGCCCGCGAGCAGGTTGAGCGTGCCGATCACGTTCATCTCATGGGCTCGAGCGGGGTCCATGTCGAACGAGTCGACGCGGGTGAGCGTGTGCACCACCGTGTCGACGCCCACAGCACGCACGAGCTTGCCGATGAGCGAGTGCCGGATGTCGAGCTTCAGGTAGTCAGCGCGACCGAGGTCGTAACGCGGCTCGCGGATGTCGATGCCGATGACCTCGGCGACGTCGGGGTCTTCGACCAATCGCTGCACGACGAGCGCGCCCCACCAGCGAGCCACGCCGGTGACCAGAACTCGCCTCTTCTTGGCCATGCGATTTCCATAATGCCGGATAGTCCGGACTATCCGGGGTTCTCGCGACCGATAGCACGCGTTAGTCCGGACTACCCGGGGTTCGACTCTCTAATAGGTTCGCTTGATGACGTCGCGCTCCATCAGCACGACGGCACGCGACACGGTCTCGAGCAGCGGGGACTTCGCCTGGCGGAGCGCGAACTCCAGCTGGCGCAGCAGCGAGTACAGCGCCTTCATCGCCTTGATCGCGTCGCCGATGTCCACGTTGGCCGGCAGCGGGATGCGATCCAGCGCCTCGGCTGACGCCCATCGATAGGCGAAGTCGATGTAGTCATGCGACGGCTGGCGGAGATTTGGCTCGTCCAGCTCTCGCTCCATGTCGGCGAAGCGGAAGTACAGGGAGCGGACGAGGCGCGCCGTCTGCGCGATCGCGTGAGTCGGATAGCGGCGAGGGCCGTGCGCCTGCCGATCACCCCGGCGCTCGCGGTCCTCCGCGGCAAGCATGACGATCACTGCGCACAGCTCCTCCGGCGTCAGGCCTTCGAACCAGCCGAGCCACACGGCCTCAGCGACAAGAATCGTGTTCTCGCCGTAGACGCGCGCCGCGAACAGGCCCTTGTCCGTCGGCCTGTCGTGGGCGAGGAAACCGGCTTCGGCCAGGATTCGCGACAGCCGGCGCAGCTTGCGCGGGTACTCGTCCATCTGCCCGCTCACCTCGCGCGTGCCTCGCTCCAGCTCTTGCTGCAGGTTGCGGATCTCCGAGTACTTGTGGAGCAGCTCGCCGAAGCGCGGAGAGCGCACCAGCTTGAGCTTGCGCTGCCGCTCGAGCAGGCCCTTCGCCTCCACCTCGAGCCGGTGCACGATGCGCGTGGCGTGTGTCGGCGCGCGACCCCGCCCGCGGCGGCCGCGACGCTGCGCGCCGGACTCGCGCCGAAGGCGTCGCAGCTCGATCCGGATGGCGCGGCGCCGGTCCTCGAGCTTGAAGTAGGCGGCCACGTCGTCCATCGAGACGTCCGGGTCATCCCACATGCGCCTCACGTCCGACAGCTGCTCCCGTACGTTCTTCAGGCGCTCGTCCGCCTCACCGGCGGCCAGCCGTTTCTGAAACTGGCCGAAGGAGCGCTGCATCAGCGCCTCCGCCTCTTCAGGCGTGTAGACGCGCAGCAGGTTCAGGGCCATGTTGTAGCTGGGCAGGAACTTGGACTCGACGACAAGCGTCGGTCCCATCGCAACTTCGTAGATCGTTCCGACCTCGACGTCCGACTCCTTGAGGATCGCGCCGTGGCCGATGACGTCGATACCGCGGCGGCCCGCGCGTCCCATGAGCTGGGTCAGCTCTCCCGTCGTCAGGGTCGAGAAGTTGACGCCGTCGAACTTCGTGAAGGACGAGACGACGACGCCGCGCGCCGGCATGTTGATGCCGAGCGACAGCGTCTCGGTGGCGAACACGACCTTGATCAGGCCGCGCTGGAACAGCTCCTCGACCATCTCCTTGTGGTAAGGCAGCAGGCCGGCGTGGTGCTCCGCCAGCCCGCGCCGCAGCAGCCGGGCGTCGACCATCCGCCGGAACAGCGCCTCCTCGTCCTGGTCCTTCAAGCCCTGCAGGCGCTCGGCGGCGACGCGGTCGATCGCATCTTTCTCCTCGGCCGTGGTCAGGTCGAGGTCGTGGTACGCGCAGCGCTGCAGCGCCTCGCGGCAGCCACGCCGGGAGAAGATGAAGTAGATCGCCGGCAGCATCTCGTTCCGGCGCAGCTCCTCGATGACGTGGAGCGGGTCGTTCGAGGGCAGGCCCTTGTAGCCCCCGATCCGATACGACGCTTCCTCCTCCTGGGCCGCCTTGCTCCACGTGCGCTGTTCGATGCCGCCGTCGCCCTTGAAGAGCGGATAGAGCCGGTTGTTGATCGCGAGCCACATCTTCAGCTCGACCGGGCGTACGTCATGGAACACGGTCTCCATGCCGCCACGGTTCTCGGCCATCCAGTCGGCGATCTCCCGGTAGTTGCCGATCGTGGCGGAGAGACCCACGAGCTTGATCGTGGCCGGGGCCTGGATGACGATCTCCTCCCAGACGGATCCCCGGGGGAAATCGTCGATGTAGTGCACCTCGTCGAGCACGACGTAGCGGACGAGGTCCAGCCGGGCGGGATCCTCGTAGATCAGGTTGCGGAGGATCTCGGTGGTCATCACGACCACCGCCGCATCGTCGTTGATGGTGTTCTCGCCCGTGACCAGCCCCACCGTCGCCTCGCCGTACGCCCGCACGAAGTCGTGGTATTTCTGGTTGCTCAGCGCCTTGAGCGGGGTCGTGTACAGCACCTTCGCCCCCTCCCTGAGGGCGCGAAAGATGGCGTACTCGGCGACGATGGTCTTGCCGCTCGATGTGGGCGCGCTGACGAGCACGCCGCCCCGGCCGGAGTCGAGCTTCTCGATCGCCTCGCGCTGGAAGGGGTCGAGGCTGAACGGCAGGGTCTCCTCGAACTCGTCAACCAGGGAGCCGACCGCTTTCATACCTGCACGAGCTCCGTCGACACGTCGGTGATCACCGCCCCGTCGGCGTGTGCCTCGATGAACGACAGCGCGGCCGCCAGGACGCGGTCGGCCTGCCGCCCGTCGCCGCTCACGGTGGCGACGACCAGCTCGGCCAGCTGCCAGCGGTCCAGCTCTCCCACCTCAGCCGCCGCCACCTTGAGCTCCTGGCGCAGACGGCGGAGCAGGCCGCTGACGACCTGGCGCTTGGACTTGAGCGAGCCGGACTCCGGTAGGTGGAGGACGACCCGGGCGATGCCTATGGCAACCCTGGAGGCCATCTAAGTTCTTTTTTGACCTGAGGACACAACTCTTCATAATCATGTTCGGGGAAATGAGGCGCCCGGATGGCCCATGTCGGGACGCAGGGCGAACCAACGGGGAGGTAGACAGATGAGCCGAGAAGAGGATGCGGACGATAGGGGGTTCGCCCAGTTCGAGAGATTTCTCGATGCCTGGTCCAGGCGTGACTTTCTAAAGCGCGCCGGCGGCGCGGCCGCCTTCATGGCGTTCAGCGGAGGAGTGGTCGAGTTCCTTCAGGCCTGCGCCGGCAGCAGCAACAACAACACCACCGCCACCGTCAAGAAGGGCGGGCACATCGTCGAGGGCAACTTCACCGACATCCGGACGCTCAACTCGATGCTGAGCAGCGACACGGCCAGCAACCAGGTCATCGGCCTGCTATTCGACGGCCTCACCAACCAGAAGAAGGACGGCACGGTCATTCCCGCCGTCGCCGAGAGCTGGAAGACCTCGTCGGACGGCCTTACCTACACGTTCAAGCTCCGTTCAGGCATGAAGTGGTCGGACGGCCAGGCGCTCACGGCCGACGACGTGAAGTTCACCTACGCGCTGGCGTACGACCCTGCGTACAAGGACTTCGCGTCACCAAGGCGCGGCGATCTCTCCAAGTACATCAAGAGCATCGACACGCCGGACCCTCTGACGGTCGTCCTCACGACGACGCAGGTGTACGCGCCGTTCCTTGCGAGTCATGGCCAGTACGGGATCCTGCCCAAGCACATCCTCGGGAGCATGGACGCGAAGGCCCTCAACACCGCCGACTACAACAACAATCCGACGGTCTCCAACGGGCCCTTCAAGTTCGTGAGCTGGCAGAAAGGACAGCAGGTGACTGTCGGCCGCAACGACAGCTACTACGGCGGCGCGCCGAACCTCGACCAGTGGATCTACAAGGTGCTACCCGACTCGGTTGCGGTCACCAACCAGCTCAAGACGGGCGAGATCGACATCGGCCCGATCGATCCCGGCCAGTACGACTCGCTGACAGGCACGCAAACCGTGGCGCGGTCTGAGTTTCCCGTGCCGACCTTCACGTTCTACGCGTACCAGCTGGATCCGAACAAGCCGGCGGGACCGCTGTTCCAGGACAAGGCGGTCCGCCAGGCGCTGCTCTTCGCGCTCGACCGCAATTCCATGAACCAGGCGATCTACTTCGGCCACGCCACGGCCGCGGACTCCGTCGAGCCGCCGACCTCGTGGGCGTACAAGGCCAAGCCGCAGGTGCTCTACCCGTTCAACAAGGCCAAAGCGGAGTCCATGCTCGACGCGGCCGGCTGGACGAAGGGTACGGACGGCATCCGGGCCAAGGGCGGGACCAAGCTGAAATTCACGATGATCACCAACGCGGGCAACAAGCAGCGTGAGTCGTCGCTGACCTACATGCAGCAGGCCTGGCACGACATCGGCGTCGACGCGACGCCCTCGCTGATCCAGTTCCCGCAGCTGGTGAGCCAGATCGTCGACATCCGCACGTTCGACGTATTCCTGGTGGGCTTCAACTGGTCGGTCGACCCCGACGAGGCGGCACTGTTCCACTCGCGCAATACCGTCCCCGGCGGATTCAACGGCTTCGACTTCAAGAACGAGCAGGTGGACGCAATCCTCGACCAGGCCCTGGGCACACTCGACCAGGCCAAGCGGAAGCAGCTGTACGGCCAGTTCCAGGACATCATGTCGGACCAGGTGCCGGCGCCGATCCTGAACTTCACGCACGGAATCTGGGGCGTCAACACCCGCGTCCAGGGCACCGACTTCGGGCCCTTCAACCAGTACCAGTTCCGGCCCTGGCTCAAGAACGTTTGGGTGACGGATGGCAAGTAGCGGAGGTACACGAGGAGCCGCCGGGCTTAAGTAGGTAAGGCGCGAATGCTCGCCAAATACATCGCCCGGCGGTTCCTCGCCTCGGTCGTTGTCGTCCTCGGGGTGACGGCGATAACGCTCGCCCTGATGAAGACGACGAGCGGCTCCTACGTGCCGGGCATCGACCTCAACCCGGCGTTGCGGCCGGACGACATCGCCCGTCTCAGGGCCGACCTCGGCCTCGACCGGCCCGGTTGGCAGTGGTACGCGACCTGGATCTGGGGCGTGCTCCACGGCGACTTCGGCCACTCGATGATCGACGGCAGCACCGTCATGAGCCACATCGGCGACCGCTTGCCCAACACGATCGAGCTGACCGCTACGGCGATCGTCATCGGCGTTCTGATCGCGATCCCCGTAGGCATCATCGGCGCGCTCCGCCACGGAACGAAGACGGACCACACGATGACGGTCGTGTCGGTAGCTGGATTTGCGGTGCCCCAGTTTTGGATGGGGCTCATCCTCATCCTCGTTTTCTCGGTGACGCTCGAGCAGCACGGCTTACCCTGGCTGCCGTCGAGCGGCGCATACAGCGCCGTCAACGGCGGCGACCTGATCGACCGGATCGAGCACCTGATCCTTCCCGCGACCGTGCTGTCCTTCTTCTATATCTCGACCTGGTCGCGGTTCATCCGCTCGAGCATGCTCGAGGTGCTGTCCCAGGACTACATCCGCACGGCCCGCGCCAAGGGCATGAGCGAGCGACGCGTCGTCTACCTGCACGGCCTGCGCAACGCGCTCATCCCCCTGATCACGCTGATCGGCCTCGAGCTGCCCGGATTGGTGAGCGGCGGCCTCGTCGTCGAAGTCGTTTTCGGATGGCCCGGCATAGGCAAGCTCGCCTTTGAGCGGGCCCTGCAGTACGACTACACGACCGTGATGGGCGTCACCTTCTTCGCCACGCTGCTCGTGATCGCCGGCAACCTGCTCGCGGACGTCCTGTACGGCGTCCTCGACCCGCGAATCAGGTACGGATCATGATCGGGCCAAGCCGCGTCGCCGAGCTGGAGACGACGGGTGCGGCGATCGACACGGCGGAGGGCCGTCCTGCCCAGAGCTACTGGAACGAGTCGTGGCAGCGGCTGCGCACCAACCCCATCGGCATGATTGCCGGAGCGCTGATCCTGATCTTCGCGGTCATCGCCATCCTTGCGCCCGTCTTCTCGGCCGTGCTGACCCACTTCCAACCACAGTCCGTCGACCTGAGCGCTACCTTCCGGCCGCCTGGGGGCGCGCACCTGCTGGGCACCGACGAGCTGGGGCGCGACACGCTGACGCGGCTCATCTGGGGCGGCCGGGTCACGCTCGGCATCGCCTTCCTGACGGTTGGAATGGCGCTCACCGTCGGCACCGCGTTCGGCATGGCCGCGGGCTACTACGGCGGCTGGATCGACGACATCCTGATGCGTCTCGTCGACACCGTGCTCGCCATCCCCGCGATCTTTCTCTTCATCCTCATGTCGATCCTGATTCACCCGACACCGATCACCCTCGCGGCGATCATCGCGTCGGTGGGGTGGGGCAGCGTCGCCCGCCTGGTGCGTGGCGAGGTGCTGTCGGTCAAGCAGCGCGACTTCATCATGGCCACCCGCTCGATAGGCGCGCGGGACTTTCGATTGATGTTCCGCCACCTGCTGCCGAACGTCCTGCCGGTGCTGATAGTGGCCGCAAGTCTCGGCGTGGGCCAGATCATCCTCATCGAGGCAGCCCTCGACTTCCTGGGCCTCGGCATCCAGCCGCCTACACCCAGCTGGGGCAACATGCTCACCAACGCCGAGAGCTATTTTTTCCACTCGGTCTACCTCGTCTATTTCCCCGGCGTGATGATCTTCGTCACCGTGCTGGCCTCCAACGTCTTCGGCAACGCGATCAGGGACGCTTTCGACCCCCGACTGAAAACCTGATTCCGTGACCCAGCCGCTCCTCGAGGTCAAAGACCTGCACACCGTCTTCAAGACGAAGGAAGGTCTGGTCAAGGCAGTCGACGGCGTTTCCTTCGAGCTGAATCCCGGCGAGACCCTGGGCATCGTCGGCGAGTCGGGATGCGGCAAGTCGGTGACGGCTTTGAGCATCATGCGGCTCCAGCGCCCCGGCAAGATCGTCAGCGGCCAGGTCATCTTCAAAGGTCAAGACCTGACCAAGAACACTGACGACGAGATGCGCGAGATCCGCGGAAAGGAGATCGCGATGATCTTCCAGGACCCGATGACCTCGCTGAATCCCGTCTACCGGACCGGATGGCAGGTGGCGGAGCCGCTGCGCCTTCACCATGGATGGGACGCCAAGAAGTCGCTCACCTCGGCCATCAACATGCTCGGGCGCGTCGGGATTCCGTCGGCGGCGGAGCGGGCGCGGGACTACCCACATCAGTTCTCCGGCGGCATGCGGCAGCGCGTCATGATCGCCATGGGCCTGACCACGACACCCGCCGTGCTCATCGCGGACGAGCCAACCACCGCGCTAGACGTCACCATCCAGGCGCAGATCCTCGACCTGCTCCGGCACGTCAACCGGGAGTTCGGCACGGCCACGATGCTGATCACCCACAACCTCGGCGTCGTCGCCGGCATGTGCCAGCGAACCATCGTCATGTACGCGGGACGCATCGTGGAGTCGGGGCCGACGGCTGACGTCTTCGCGCATCCCAAGCATCCGTATACGTGGTCGCTCCTGCGCTCGATTCCGCGCCTCGACGCCGACCGCCACGAGCCCCTCAAGGCGATCGAGGGCCTGCCGCCGAGCCTGGTCGACCTCCCCTCGGGATGCGCGTTCCACCCGCGCTGCGCTTTTCGCGTCGAGCGCTGCAGCCGCGATGTGCCGCAGCTGATGCAGGTTGGCGAGACCCAGCGTTCCGCCTGCTGGGTCACGCAGGCCGGCGGGGAGCTGAAGGGTGCCTGAAAAAATCCCCACGAACTCGGAGCCTGCGGCTTGAGTTCGCGGGGGCCCCTAGAAGGCGCCGTCAAGCCCCTCACCCGCGCGTGGACGACCGCCGATCCGCTGATGTCGATCACCGACCTCAGGGTCTGGTTCCCTGTCGCATCCGGCGTGCTGCAGCGCACCGTCGGCCACGTCCATGCGGTGGACGGCGTCGACCTGGACATCAAGGTTGGCGAGACGGTCGGCCTCGTCGGCGAGTCGGGATGCGGCAAGTCGACCCTCGGCCGCACGGCGATCCGCCTGATCGAACCGACGGCCGGGAAGATCACGTTCAAAGGCGAGGACATCACGCATCTGCACGGCGGGCCGCTCCGAGCGCTGCGGCGGGACGTGGCGATGATCTTCCAGGACCCGTATGCGTCGCTCGATCCACGCCAGACGGTGGGTGACATCGTCGGCGAGCCGATCGACGTCCACGGCCTGGCCAAAGGCAGGGCGCGACAGGACCGCATCCAGGAGCTGCTGCGGGTGGTGGGCTTGAATCCGCGCTTCGTCGACCGCTACCCGCATGAGTTCTCCGGCGGCCAGCGACAGAGGATCGGCATCGCGCGCGCTCTCGCCGTCGAGCCGAGCTTCATCGTGTGCGACGAGCCGATCTCGGCGCTCGACGTCTCGATCCAGGCGCAGATCATCAACCTGCTCGAGCGCCTGCAGTCGAAGTTCAACCTCACCTACCTCTTCATCGCGCACGACCTGTCCGTCGTGAAGCACATCTCGAACCGCATCGCGGTCATGTACCTCGGCAAGATCATGGAGATCGCGCCCGGCAGCCAGCTGTACAAACGACCACGACATCCGTACACGGGATCGCTGCTGTCCGCGATCCCGATCCCGGACCCGCTGGTGGAGATGGGACGCGAACGCACCATCCTGCAGGGCGACGTTGCGTCGCCGGTGAATCCGCCGTCCGGTTGCCGATTCAGGACGCGGTGCCCGCGCGCGAAGGAGCACTGCGCGGAAGAGGTCCCACCGCTGGAAACGTTCGGCGACGAGCACAAGGCAGCCTGCTTCTACCCCCTTGATTAGGAGCACCCCCGCCCCTCCGGCCCTTCGGGCCACCTCCCCGTAAACGGGGAGGACTGGAACTCAATTAGATTGAGGGCGTGATCGCCGAGCTCAAGGACCTTGCGCGCGATCTCGTGGCGGCGTCATATCTCAAAGGTGACTTCGTGCTGCGATCGGGCAGGCATTCGAATCGCTACTTCGACAAGTTTCTGTTCGAGACGGACCCCGAGCTGCTGAAGCGGATCGGCGCGCATCTCGCCGAGCTCGTGCCGAAGGAGACGCAGCGCCTCGCAGCGCCAGAGCTGGGCGCGGTGCTTCTTGGGGGCGCTGTCTCGATGGAGAGCGGACTGCCGCTGCTCCTGGTGCGCAAGGAGCCGAAGGGTTACGGCACCGGCAAGCAGCTCGAGGGTCGTTTCAAACCCGGGGAGCGCGTAACCGTGATCGAGGATGTCGTCACGACCGGCGGCGATTCGCTTCGCTCGATCCAGGTTCTCCGAGACGTGGGGCTCGAGGTGATCCACCTGGTGGTCGTGCTCGACCGCGGTGAGGGCGGGGAGGAGAATATTCGCGAGGCGCGCATTCCTTACTCGCCGCTGTTCCGAATTTCAGACCTCGAGCTTGACTGAGCTTCTGATTCGCGGCGGCAAGGTCTATACGCAGGACGGTCCGCGCAGCGTCGACGTCCTCGTGACGGATGGCGTCATCACGCGAGTCGAAGCCGGTCTCGAATCTAGCGGTGAGACGGTAGACGCTCGCGGCAAATACGTGTTGCCCGGTGGCGTGGACGTGCACGTGCACAGCCGCGATCCCGGTTTTCCCGACAAGGAGGACTTCGGGTCGCTGACCGCGGCGGCCGCGGCCGGCGGCGTGACCGTCGTGCTGGACATGCCGAACACCGTGCCGGCCGTGGACAGCGCGGGCGTGCTCGAGGCCAAGGCCGCGCTGGCCCACAGCAAGGCGCGGGTCGACTTTGGGCTGTGGGCCCTCGTCCGCTCCAGCACCACGGAGGAACAGCTCGAGGGCATGGCGGCGGCCGGCGCGGTCGGCTTCAAGGCCTACCTGGCCTACTCGTTCAGCCTGAGCCGCAAGCAGGTACTGTACTCGCCCGGCGCCGATGACCCGGACCTCGAGGCCCCAGCGGACTACGGGACCCTGGCCCGCCTGGCGCCCGTCATGGCGCGACTCGGCCTGCCGCTCGCCATCCACGCCGAGGACCCGGGCGTCCTGGCCGCGTTTCGCAGGCCCTTGCTGACCTACCAGGACCTGCTCGAATCACGGCCGCCGGAGGCCGAGGCGGTCGCGGTCTCGGCCGCCGCCGCAGTCGCGCGCGAATCCGGGATTCGCCTTCACGTGGCGCACCTGTCGAGCGCGCTCGGTCTGCAGGCGGCCGAGGACGCCATCCAGTCCGGCACCTTGCTCACGCTCGAGACCTGTCCCCAGTTCCTGCTGCTCACCGAGCGCGACTTCGAGCGGGTGGGGGTGGCCATGAAGATGCTCCCCCCGGTCCGCACCGAGGCTGACCGCGAGGCGCTCGTGGACGGCCTGCGCCGAGGGGTGATCGGCATCGTGAGCACCGATCACGCGCCTCACACCGACGAGGAGAAGTCGCGCACCTTCGAGGAGGCGCCGGCGGGGAGCCCCGGGGTGCAGACGCTCTACTTGAGCTGTCTGCAGATCGCCAAGAACCTTGGCGATGTCTGGCTCGCGCCGCGCTGGGTCAGCGAGGCGCCGGCCGCTTTCGCCGGTCTGGAGAAGAGCAAGGGCGCGATCGCCCCGGGCTTCGACGGCGATGTCGTGATCGTCGATCCGCGCGCCAGGACCCGCGTCGCGGCGGAGATGATGCGCTCCCGGCAGCGGCGCGGGGCACTCGAAGGACAGCAGTTCGACTTTGCGATCGACGAGGTATTCCTGCGCGGCGAGCGTGCCTTGGACGCCGATCGGCCGAGGGGACGCCTGGTCCGTCCGGCGTCAAGTCCCGCGAAATTTCGCGGGGGCCCGTCCGGCGTCGCGCGTTGATCGAGACGATGAGACCTGCGTTTGTGGCGGTGATGGCGGTGGCGATGCTGGCGACCGCCTGTTCGCCGATCCCCGGCATCGGGTCGAGCGGGGCCACATCCGCGGCCTCCGCCGCGCGGGCCGCCGGCACACCGCTGGCCAAGGCCTCCGGAGCGCTGGATGCCGAGGTGGCGGTGCCGCCTGGATTCCCCTCCGACGTCCCGGTTTACGACAAGGCCCGGCTGACAGCCGCGGCATCGTTCGCGTCGAGCGGGCAGGTCACGTGGGGCATGGAGTGGCAGACGATGGACAGCCTCTCCAAGATCCAGGCGTTCTACCAGAAGAAGCTCAACGAGGGTGACTGGACGTTCAAGCTCAGTCCTGCCAGCACTCCCTCTGTGTGGACAGGCACGATCTCGCGCAAGAGCAATCCCCGCATCATGGGCACGTTCGCGGTCGACGGCGACGTGACCGTGAACAGGATCCTGCTCAGCCTGCTCAGTCCGGCTTAGCGAACCCCGGCGCCGCGGAAGATCGGGCTCTGCGCGAGCTCGCGCTCGAGGCTCGTCGCCGGCCCGTGACCCGGGTAGAGGGCGGTCGGCAGCGGTAGGCGGAGCAGCTTGGTGCCGATGCTCATCATCTGGCGCCGCAGGTCGGTTTCCGGGGTCTGCTTCCCGATCCCTCCCGCCAGGATCGTGTCGCCGACGAAGGCGTGGTTGGCGACGACGAAGCAGACGCTGCCCGGCGTGTGGCCGGGCGTGTGCAGGACCTGGAGCTTGAACTCGCCGAACTCCAGCTCGTCGCCGTCGACCAGGTAATGGTCGGCGGAACGCAGGAACTGCTTGGCGTCGGCCGAGTGGATGCCGGTTTGCCCGCCGGTGGCGGCCTTGACGTCGTCCTTGCCACCGACGTGGCCCGGATGGCCGTGGGTGGCGAGGATGTGCTTGACGGTCAGGCCGGCCGCCTGCTCGAGGATCTTGTCTGCCGGCTGGCCGGGGTCGATCACCACCGCCTCCTTCGTCGACGCGCACGACACGATGTAGCCGTTGACCTCACGGTCGAGCTTGACCTTGACGATGGAGAGCTTGCTCACGTGAAACTATTTACCGCAATGGAGCGAGCGGCGGTGGTCGGGTTTGGCGTCGGACTGCTGCTGGTCTGCCTTTTCTGGACGTACGGATACCTCCGCCGCCGTTCAAAAAAACACTACTAGCCGGCGTCTCGGCCCCATCCCCGGCCTGCGGCCGGTACTTCCCGCAAGCGGGGAAGAGCCTAG
>DATIOJ010000046.1:0-1533 GCA_035473355.1 Candidatus Limnocylindrales bacterium | reverse complement strand
GACGACCTTGTCGCTGATGCTGGCGAGGAGGAGCAGGGGCATTGCCGGGCCACCCTCCCGTTCAGGGCTTAACGGCAGATGAGAATGGCTCGGAGGTGGAGCCTTGCTAATTGTTTGATGAGACGCGGCGATTCTCATCTTCGGTTAAGCGCGGTATCCCACACTGCCGCGCCATGAACGTCGCGCAAGCTTCCCCAGCCGCCCCGTCCACCGCCCACTCGACCAAGTGGTGGGCCCGCCAGATGCTCAACAAGGTGCCCGAGGTCACCCTCTACTTCTGGCTGATCAAGATCCTCTGCACGACGGTGGGAGAGACCTTCGCCGACAACCTCAACGAAAACCTCGGCCTCGGCCTCTCCGGCACCAGCTACGTGATGACCGCGGTGCTGATCGTCGCGCTCATCTTCCAGTTCCGCTCGCGCCGCTACGTGCCGGGCATCTACTGGCTGGCCGTGGTCCTGATCAGCGTCGTCGGCACGCTGATCACCGACAACCTGGTCGAACAGGGCGTCACCCTGGAAGCGACGACGATCGGCTTCGCGTTGGCCCTGATCGGGGTTTTCGCCGTCTGGTACGCGGTCGAGCGCACGCTCTCGGTCCACACGATCTATACCACCAGGCGCGAGAGCTTCTACTGGCTGGCGATCCTCTTCACCTTCGCCCTCGGCACCGCGTCGGGCGATTTCCTCTCCGAGAAGCTGGAACTCGGCTACCTGGCGGCGCTCGGGATCTTCGCCGGGGCGATCATCGTCGTCACGGTGCTCCACTTCGGCCTGCGGATGAACGCGATTCTCTCGTTCTGGCTCGCCTACATCCTCACCCGCCCGCTTGGCGCCTCGATCGGCGACTATCTCGCCCAACCAACCGAAGAAGGCGGCCTCGGGCTCGGTACCAACCTGACGAGCATCATCTTTCTCGCCGCGATCCTCGGCCTTGTCGTCTTCCTGGCGGTTACCAAGCGCGACGTGATCAGATCGGGATCGGGGGCGGTCGCTGACCTCGGCGTCGATGGCTCACCCGCGGTCCTCGTCGTCCTCAACAAGGTCGAGGCGACCGCCGCCCTGCTCGATGCGGTGAAGCAGCGCACGGCCGCGGGCGCGGCTCGCTTCTTCGTCCTCGTGCCGAACCCCGACCACGTCGGCTTCGATCGCAACCGCCCCGATTCCATCGACGGCGAGGCGCTGCTTACCAAGGCGCTGACCCAGATGCAGTCACCCGCCAAGTCGGTTGTCTCGGGGCGGGTCGCCGAGAGCCCCAACGCCTACGACGACATCGTCGCGGCGTTGGATGGTGGCAACTACCACGAGATCATCCTCGAGACCCCGCCCACTCACCTCTCGCACTGGCTCCACGTCGACCTGCCCGAGCGGTTGGCCCATCTCGGCTATCCGCTGACGACGGTAACCGCCACCGGCTAGTGACCTGAGTCGATAGTTCGCAGGCATAGCGTCACACCCGTCGAAGCCGTCGCCATCGCAAGCGACGATGGGAGGCGGTTATGCCCGTACGTGCGAAGGTAGTTCTCGACGACGA
>DATIOJ010000045.1:0-3873 GCA_035473355.1 Candidatus Limnocylindrales bacterium | reverse complement strand
CGCCCAACGAGGGCCCGGTACCCACCCGGGAGATGCCAAGCCTTACCTAACGGGTCCCCCAGCCCAAACCCCCACGCCAACGCCGGCGCGTGCTATCGCTGCGCGCGCCGGCTGGTGTGTGTGGGGCGCCGCTCCCTGGACCGTCTCGTGGTGGCGGTAGGAGCCGGCCGCCGGATACGTGATCGGAGTTTCAGCCCGCGGGCCACGCTCTGCGCAGTAGGCGCACGGCAGCGAGCCCGACCACGGCCGGGATGATGGCGAGCACGACCACGCATGGCTGTGCCGAGAGGAATGGCGGCGCGAGCGTCGCCGTGCCGGCCGCCTCCCGGCCGACAAGCACGGCCGTCGTGACGACGACCGCGAGCAATCCGATCGCGGCGATGCACAGCATGGCCGGAAACCGCCAGCGGGGCGGCTCGCCGAGCAGGTAATCGACCCTGGCCGGATCGATCCCGACGGAGTCGTCGACCTCCGATGAGTCGCTGAAAGCCAGCATCGCCCGTGCCAGGGCCGACCGGTTGCCGGGCTCCGCGTCGATCGCGCTCTCATCCGCACTCATCTCGGCGAGAGACCGCTGACCGCGGCCAAGCTCACCGAGTCCCGGGAGGAAGAACATCGCTTGGGTGAGCACGCGGCTGGTCGCGAGCCTTAAGGGATCGCGTCGGCGAGCGTGGTGGCGCTCGTGCGCCAAGACCGCCTCCAGTGCCTGCTCGTCCAGGATCGCCAGCGCGCCGGTCGTGATGTAGACGCGGGGGGTGAGCAGCCCGGCGCAGAATGCGTGCGGGCGCTCGTCCTCGACCACGAGCGCACCGCCCAGGTCCCGACGGGTCGCTGCCGCAAGCCGTCGATGGAACCTCCGCGCGCCCATCACCTCCCTGGCCATACCGAGCACCGCCCTCGCCGTGACGACCGCACCGAGCACCGCGAGGACGAGGATGATCACGGCGGCCAGGTTCGCCGCGGGGTAGCTCAGCGTTTGCCCGAGTATCGCGACCTGGTGCGACACCTTCTGCGGCGACACTCGCCATGTCTCGACGAGTCGCAGGAGCACCAACCCGAACGACGCCAGCCCGAGCGTCCCGAGCAGAGCCTCGGCCCCTGCCGCCCGGCCCGCCGCGGTCGCCGCAGAGCGACGCCGAGGCGTAGCCGATGCCGACCGGTCTCCGGCGGAGCTGTCAAGTGGCTGGCTCTGCATTGTCACGGACGTCTCCGATCGCCCATCGTAGAGCCTCCTGGTAGCGACCATCCGCTCTGCGCTGTGATCCTTATTCACCGCGGACACCCGCACTCCATGCAGGTTACCTGCTACCGTCCGTCGTAGATGGTGACGCGCTCTAGAAGACGGCCTCGAGCCCGGCCGGTCCCGCCGGCGTTGCATGAGCTCGAGTCCGAGGTGATGGAGCAGCTCTGGTCGTCCGGCGAGGCGTCGGTGCGAGTGGTGATGGAGGCCCTGAACGCGCGGGCGAAAGCGGACCGGGCGTACACCACGTACATGACGGTCATGGCCCGGCTCCACGACAAGGGCTTGCTGGCGCGACGCCGGGATGGCAAGACCGACTACTACACGCCCGCGTACGCGCGCGACGAGTACATGGCCCTGAGAGCGCAGGCGGAGGTCGAGGAGCTGGTGGCCCAGTACGGCGATGTCGCGCTGAGTCATTTCGCGCAGCAGATGGCGAGCCTCGATCCGGCCCGCCGCCGAGCGCTTCAGCGTCTCGCACGAGAAGGTCGCTAGACATCTACGACGGCGTGTAGTAGTATCTGGGCTGCGATGCCCAGCGACCGAGCTCCTTCCATCCCCGTCGGCCGCATTCGTCGAGGCGTGAAAGTCGGAGCGTTGCTCGGGGTCGAGACGGCACGGACTTATGCCACGCGGGTCGCCAACGTGACGCGCCCGGAGGAGGGCAGAAAGGCCGCCGACGAGCGCCGCCAACTGGAGGCCGCAGACCACGCGGTCGAAGTGCTTGGGCAGCTGAAGGGCGCCGCGATGAAGGTGGGGCAGATAGCGGCGCTAATGGATTTCAACCGCCTTCCCGGCGACGGGCGGGACGAGTTCCAGGCGAAGCTGGCGCAGCTCCACGATCGTGCGCCGAAGACGTCGTTCAAGGACATGCAGAAGGTGATCGAGCAGGAGCTAGGCGAACGGCTCTGCAATCTGTTCGCCGATTTCGACCCCGAGGCCGCCGCGGCAGCGTCGATCGGCCAAGTCTTCCGGGCGCGCCTGCACGATGGCCGCGAGGTCGCGGTCAAGGTGCAGTACCCACGGGTGGCGGCCGCCGTGCGTGCCGACCTGCAGAACCTCGGGCTGCTGATGCGGGTGGTGAAGCATTTCGCTCCCGGGCTCGATGCGAAGTCGATGGCGCTGGAGGTGCGTGAGCGAATTACCGAGGAGCTCGACTACGAGCACGAGGCCCACGCTCAACGACTGTTTGCGCGGCGCTGGCGCGGACACCCGTTCGTCGCGATTCCCGATGTCGTCCCCGACCTGTGTCGCGAGCGCGTGCTCGTCACCGAATGGATGGAGGGAACCCGCTTCGAGGAACTCAAGCTGGCGCCCAAGGCAACCCGTGACCGCGTCGGCGAGATCGTGTTTCGCTTCTTCTTCGGGTCGCTGTACCGGTTTGGGCACTTCTCCGGAGATCCGCACCCGGGGAACTTCCTGTTGCTCGCAGACGGGCGGGTGGCGTTCCTCGACTTCGGCATGACCAAGACTCTCCCGCGGGCGACGATCGAGGCCGAGCTCGGGGTGCTGCGCGCCGGCCTGGAGGGCGACGCGGTCGGGGCTCACGCGGGGCTGGCGTCGCTCGGATTCTTCGAGCAGGCGGATCCCCACTTCGATCCGGAGCGAGTGCTTGCGCACGTTCGCGCGCTGAACGCCTGGTACGCGGACGATGTGCCGTTCACGATTACGTCGCGGTACGTCTCGAAGCTGATGGTCGACGCAGGAGACCCGCGCTCGGACTACTGGGACCTGATGCGCAACGAGACGGTGCCCGCGGACTCACTGTTCTCAAATCGCATGCAGGGGATGACGCTGGCCGTCATCGGCCAACTGAACGCCACCGCCAACTGGCATCGGGTGATGTCGGAGTGGATCTACGGCGCGGCTCCGTCTTCGACCCTGGGGGTGGCCGAGGCGGAGTTCTTCGCGGGACGCCCGACCCCGACTCGTAGAGCGGCCTGATCTCTGGCGCCGAAGGGCTACCAAGCTTATCTACGATGCTATGTAATACGTAGCGTGTAGTATCATCGGCGGATGAGCTCTCGAGCTGCCCGGAAGAAGGAGGCCCGCCAGGGGCGGCTCACGCTGGAAGCTCAACTCGAGCAAATCGGACGCCGGCAGCTGGGGCTGAGGCTGCTGGCGGTCGCCGTGATAGGCGCCGCGGCGGTGGTTGCCGTGTTGGTCGCGGTGTCCAGCGGCCGCAGCGACCAACCGAGCGCCGCCACCGGCGCAAAGGTGTCGGCCGCTGCGTTCTCACGCCATCTATTCGCCGGGATCCCGCAGCACGGGACACAGCTCGGAAACCCCTCTGCGCCCGTGCGACTGGTCGAATTCGCCGATCTGCAGTGCCCCTATTGCGACGAGTACGCCGTTCAGGCCCTGCCGACGCTGGTCAAGGACTACGTGCGCACGGGCAAGCTGCAGATGGAGTTCGAAAACCTCTCCTTCATCGGCCCCGACTCGGTCAAGGCAGGGCGTGTGGCGGCGGCCGCGTCCCAGCAGAACACACTGTGGAACTTCGTCGATCTTCTGTATCTCAACCAGGGCACCGAGAACACCGGGTACGTGACGGCCGCCTACTTGCGGCGGCTGCTCGACGCTGTGCCGGGCCTCAACGTTCCGGTGGCGTTGCATGCGACTGAGACGTCGGC
>DATIOJ010000044.1:0-11013 GCA_035473355.1 Candidatus Limnocylindrales bacterium | reverse complement strand
GTCCCGGGCGTGGAAGGAGACCCACGACGCCTGCGCCTGCGGCGACGCCATATCGACCAGGTCGACCAGCCGGACGCCGGTGAAGGCCCCGGTGCTCAGCTGGTTGCCCCCGACGTCGTTGCTCACGCACTCGAGGGTCACGTACTCGCTGGTCGCAGGCAGCGCGCGCAGCTCGGCGAGCGTCAGGCTCGCGGACCGGTCGACCATGCCGCCCACGCCCAGCGACCACGTCTGACCGTCCACCGACGGGTCGACGAAGTTCTTCGACACGACGTAGAAGTTCTGGGCGGGCGTGATCGCGGACGAGATGCCGCGCAGGGCGGCCTCTGGCGGGCTGAAGATCGCCCTGTACCAGTCGGGTCCCAGGCGATAGGCGAGGGCGACCAGGCTGAATCCCGCGATGCCCAGAGGCAGGGAGCTCAGGACGCGACGCCGTCCCGTGTCCAGGCCCGGCGCGGGTTGGGAGCCGAACTGCTGGACGACCGCGTAGATCGCGAACAGCGCGGCCCAGATCAGCGGCGTCGCGGGTCCGTCGTTGAGGCCGAAAACACCGGCGCCCCCGATGGGCAGCAGCGCCCCGACGACCACGAGCCAGCCCAGCGCCGCGAACCCGAACGGCAGGTACCGCGACGTCCAGCGACCTTCGCGAACCCGCAGGCTCGCGACCGAGCCCAGCGCGCCCAGCACGCCGAGCGTAACGATCATCGCGACGATGAGCCCGAACTCCTCGACCACCTTGCCCGCGTGCTGCAGCGTGTCGATGAGGAACCCAAAGACGAAGCCGGGCATCAGCGACAGAAGGGGCTCGTTCAGGAGCTCGGGCAGCGGGCGTAGGCCGAGGAACGCGTTGGCCAGGTACATCAGAGCGACCAGGGCCAGGCCGCCGACGCATCCCCAGCCAAAACCGTGCCATGCGGCTTGCTTGCGTGTCATACCGACACGTTGTAACTGTCGATCATGACGTTTTCTTTACTCCGATCAGGTACGCCATCCTCTGTAGGGATCGGCACCGGCTGGTAGCATCCGCGGGACGGCATGGCTGGCCCGCTCACGCCCGAAGATCTCTATCGCTTTCGGTGGATCGACCACGTCCGTCTGACCCCCGACGGTGAGCGAGTCGCCTACCAGGTCTCCTGGGCTGACGCGAACGCCAGGCAGAGCCGCAGCCGCATCGTAGTCCGCAGGCTCCTCGACGCGGAGCCGGTCGAACCGACCGCCGGCGTGCTCCGCGATCACTCTCCCGAGTGGTCGCCTGACGGACGCCGGCTCGCTTTCCTGAGCAGGGTCGGCGCGGTCGACCAGCTCTTCGTCGTCGACACGACGACCCGCGACGCGCCCCTCCAGGTCAGTGCGATTCCGGATGGCGTCGGTCTGCACAAGTGGTCCCCCGACGGCAAGTGGATCGCGTTTCTCGGCTCGCTCCTCGCCGACGCGGAGGCCGTGGTCGACGACCCCCGGCCGCCCGAGGGCCGGGAGCAGCTTCGCCGCGCCCCGGTCGCGCGCGTGGTCCGCCGGCTGGATTACAAGCACGACGGGCGTGGCTACGTCGACGGCCGCTACCACCACCTGTTCGTGGTGCCCGCCGCCGGAGGCGACGCCAAACAGCTGACCAACGGAGCGTGGGACGTCACCGACTACGACTGGTCGCCTGACGGCAGCCGCCTGGTCACAGCCGGCAACGCGGAGCCGGGCGCCGACCTTCAGCGCGAGCTGAACCTCTACATGGTCGACCTCGACGCGAACAGGGTGCGCCTGGGGGGCGGCTTCTATCTCGGCTCGCCGATGTGGTCCCCTCGCGGCGACCAGATCGCCTTCATCGCCCCGAACGGCCTGGACGTCGGTTTGCTGGAGCGCATCTGGGTCGTGCCGCTGAGCGGTGGCGGGCCGCGCTGCCTGACCGCCGGCCTCGACCAGGCGGTCAACGACAGCGTGATCAACGACATGCGCTCCGGTCACGCGACGCGGGTCATGTGGTCGGCCGAGGGAGATCGCATCTACTTCCCGGTCGCCGGACCGGGCGTCACAAGCATCAAGTCCGTCGACCTCGAGGGCGAGGTTCGGGACGAGGTTGGCGGGGAAAGGCGCATCTATGACTTCGACCTCGCCTCGGGCGTGCTCGTGTTTTGCGCGTCGGACCCGACCAATCCAGGCGATCTCTACATGCTCACCCAGGGCGCGGAGGCGCAGGTCACCGACCTCAACCCGTGGCTGCACGACCGCTACGTGGCGACCCCTGAGCAGCACTACTTCACGGCGCCGGACGGCTGGAAGCTCGAAGGCTGGGTGCTCAAGCCGCCGGACCACGATCCGAGCCGGCTCCACCCGATGGTGATGGAGATCCACGGCGGCCCTCACGCGCAGTACGGCTGGAGCTTCTTCCACGAGCTCCAGATGCTGGCGGGGATGGGCTACGTGGTCTTCTACATGAACCCCCGCGGGTCCGACGGGTACGGCGAACGGTTCCGCCGCGACGTGGTGCGCGACTGGGCCGGCAAGGACTACGTCGACCTGATGAGCTCGTTGGATCAGCTGATCGAGCGGACCGGCTACATCGACACCAACCGGCTTGGCGTCGGTGGCGGCTCGTACGGCGGCTTCATGACCAACTGGATCATCGGCCAGAACGACCGCTTCTCCGCCGCGGTCTCGATGCGCTCCATATCGAACCTCGTCAGCGAGTACTCCCAGCACGACATCGTGCTCTGGGGCGTCCTGCAGCTCGGTCCTCCGCCCTGGCCGGACCTCGACGAGCTGTGGCGGCGCTCTCCGATCCGCTACGTGCAGAACATACGGACGCCGCTGCTCCTGACCGCCGGCGAGATGGACCTGCGCTGCGCGATGTCTCAGTCGGAGGAGCTGTTCGGCGCGATGCGGCTGCTGGGCAAGACCGTCGAGCTGGTTCGCTTTCCCGAGGAATCGCACGACCTCTCGCGCAACGGCCGGCCCGACCGCAGGGTCGAGCGCCTGCGGCGGATCGCCGGGTGGTACGAGCGGTTCCTGGGCACCTCGGCGGTGGACCGTCCGGCGGCCGAGGAGGCGACGCAGGTCCTCGAGGTGCCCGCGGAGGCTCCCCGCGAGTGGGCCAAGACGCTCGCCATCACCTCTCAACCAGTGGACATCAAGCCGGTCGAGGAGCCGACCGCCCCGATCGAGATCCCGGTCGAACTGGTCGAAGCCGCGGCCGTCCTGGCGCCCCCGCCGCCCGACGCCGCCGAGCCGGAGGTGATCCAGCCGGCGGTCTCGGAGTTCGCGACCGCTCCGGCACCCATCGTCGAGCCGGAGGCGCTGCCCCACCTCCCGTCGTTCGAGGAGGTGGTCGGGGAGGCGCCGACGCAAACCGTCCCCGAGGTGCCGATCGCGTCCGCGGTCCTTCCGCTGGTCGAACCGGCGGCCGAACCCGAAGCCGTGGTCGCCGAGCCCGAAGCCGCTGTACCGGAGCCAGAGGCGGAGCCCCTCGTTGCCGAATCCGCCCCCGAGCCCGAGCCTGAGGCGAAGCCGGAGCCGCAGCCGGAACCGGAGGTTGAAGAGGAGCCGGAACCGATCGTGGCGATGGAGGAACCGGCCCCGGCCGCGGAGCCCGCGCCCGAGCCCGAGCCCGAACCAGAACCGGCACGGGCCGCGGTCCCGCCGGAGCCGGCCCCCGAGCCGGCCCCCAGGGTGAGCTCGACCCTGGTCGCATGGCCGACCACGCCGGCGTCCGGGCGCGAGAACGGCGCCCAGTCCGAGGCTGGATCGTTCGAAGAGGCCACCTCGGTGATTCCGGCGTGGCAATCCGACTCGAACGCTGCGTCCAAGGAGACGGTGTCGCTCGGAGCCATGCCGCCGGAAGAGGTCGCGTCCGGCGCCTCCTACGCCGCCCTGATCACGTTCGAGTCCGGCCCGTTTGCGGGTCGGATCGTGGCCCTGCCGGACCAGATGGTCTCGATCGGCCGCGCCCCCGACAACGACGTCGTGGTCGGGGACCCGGCAACCTCGGGCCATCACGGCCGAATCGAACCGCGGAACGGCTCGTTCTGGATCAGCGATCTCGGGTCGACCAACGGCACGCTCGTGAACGGCGAGCCGGTGATCGAAAAACAGCTCTCGGACGGCGACATGATCGCGATCGGCCAGAACACCCTGCGGTTCACGCTCGAGGCGTAGCCGCTCCGCCAGGTATCCGCGAACGTCGGACGGTAGGCTTTCGACTCGATGGCTTCCGTGGTCGAGATCTGGCGTTATCCCGTGAAGTCGATGGCGGGCGAGCGACTCGAATCGTGCGCTGTCACCGACGCTGGACTGGAAGGCGACCGGCGGTGGGCGTTCATCGATCAATCGCCGAACCGACTCGGCAAGTGGTTCAACATCAAGCAGCACTCGCCGCTCATGACCTACCGCGCACGCCTGGTGGAGGGCGAGCTGGACCTGGTCGCTCCCGACGGTTCGAGCGTGGCGCTCGACGGCGACCTGGTGCGAAGGTTCGAGGCCGAGTCGGCCAGGCCCATTCAGCTGCGTGAGCTTCCAGGGGCAAACTTCGACGACTCGCACGTGCTCATCGTCAACCTCGCCTCGGTTGAATCGTTCGGCCTCGAGGTCGGGATGCCGCTTGACCACCGACGCTTTCGCGCGAACCTCTACGTCGATGGTCTGGAGCCGGAGGAGGAGCTGCGGTGGCTCGGTCGCGTCATCAGGGCCGGGGACTCCGAGCTCGAGGTGACGAGTCGTTGCGAGCGATGCAAGGTCATAACGATGGACCCCGACACGACGGAGGCCGCCCCCGACATCCTGCGGGTGCTGGTGGAACGCCACGATGAGCGCATGGGGGTCTACTGCCGGGTCGTGAAGCCCGGGCGGGTGTCTGTCGGGGATTTTGTCGGGTAGGACGCCCCGCTAACCTTCAGGGCGAGGGTTCCTGGTTCGATCCAGCATTGGAGGTCAACATGGCGGTCAACGCTTTCTCCGACGAGTGGGCCAGACAGTTCAAGGACGAGGTCAACCGCTCGGACGTCTACAAGTCCGCGGCCAAGGGATGGAAGTGGACGGTGGGCCTCGTCGTCGAGGCTGAGCCGGACAAGAACTTCCCCGAGTCGAAGGGCGTCGTGATGGATCTTTTCGACGGCTCCGCCCGTGACATCAAGGTCGGCTCCGCCGGCGACGCTCAGAAGTGCGATTTCGTGATCACGGCGCCCTATTCCCGGTGGAAGCAGGTCGCGACCAAGGAGCTCGACGCGACGAAGGGCATCCTGCAGGGCAAGCTGAAGCTGAAGGGCGACCTGCCCACGATCGTCCGCTACACGAAGGCGTCGCAGGAAATGACCGAGTGCACGACGCGGGTGCCGGTCGAATGGCCCGACGAAAAGTAAAAACGAGCTCCACAGTTCAGTACTCCGACGCCGAGCCGAGCGCCTTCGCGTCCATGCTCGGGGGCCTCATCGAGGCCAACATCGGCAACAACCCCGCAAGGCGCCATGACTTTGACGAGCTGGCCGCGCGGGTGGGGATCTGGGTGACCGACATCGACGAAGGCGTCACGCTCGATTTCCAGAAGGGCACGCTCATGGTCGCGAACGGCCTCAAGCCGAAGCGCGATGTCACGATTCGCGCCGAGGCCGAAACCGTTATGAACCTCAGCAACCTGCGCATCGGCCTGTTCGGGATGCCGGTCTACTACGACGAGGTCGGGCGGGGCATCGCGGCCAAGCTGGTGCAGGGCAAGCTGCGGATCGAGGGCATGCTCGGGAACATCGCGACGGTCAACACGGTGACCCGCATCTTCTCCGTGCGATGAAACTCGTTGTCGTTGGGGCGGGCAGCATGGGGGCGCAGATCGCGCAGCAGGCCGCCCTTCACGGCATCGACGTCACGCTGCAGGACAAAGACGAGGCGCAGCTGCAGAAGGCGCGTGATTCGAACCGGGGACATCTCACGCGCCGCGTCGTGAAGGGCCGCCTGACCACACGCGATGCCGAGCAGGCGTTGAAACGAGTTCGGCCGACCACGGACCTGCGAGATGCCGTGCGCGACGCAGACTTCGTCATCGAGGCGGTGTTCGAGGACCTCGCGCTCAAGCAATCGATCTTTCGAGAGCTGGAGTCCGCGGCTTCGCCCGATGCGGTGCTCGCGAGCAACTCCTCCACCATGGGCATCAGCGGGATCGCTACCGTGCTCGAGCGGCCCGACCGCTGCGTCAACATGCACTTCTTCTACCCGGTGCTGGTCATGGACCTGGTGGAGATCGTGCGCGGGCCAGGCACGTCGGACGAGACCGTGGAACGCGCGACAGCGCTGGCCAGGGAGATGGGCCGCACGGCGGTCGTCCTGAACAAGGAGATCGACGGCTTCATCGTCAACCGCATCCTTCATGCGGCCACGCAGGAGGCGTACAGGCTGCTCGACGCGGGGGTGGCGTCGTTCCAAGACATCGACACCGCGGTGGAGAAAGGCCTGAACTGGCCGATGGGGCCGTTTCGACTCGGCGACTTCAGCGGCCTGGACGTCACCTACAAAGCCCGGCTGCACATGTACCAGGTCACCGGCGACGAGCGCTACCGGCCGTCGCCGCAGCTCGAGGCGAAGGTCAAGGCCGGCACGCTCGGGCGCAAGACCGGTGAAGGCTGGTACCGCTACTAGGCCATGCGCATCCACCACGTCGGGGTTGCGGTCGATGATCTCGAGGCGGCGATCCAGCTGTACATCACCGCATTCGGCGCCGAGCTGACGCATCGCGCGTCCAATGAAAAGGACGGTCTGGCGGCTGCGTTTCTGAAAGCCGGCGAGGCGGAGGTCGAGCTGCTCCAGCCGCTCCGCGAGGACACTCCGGTCGGCAAGTTCATCGCCCGGCGCGGACCCGGCCTGCACCACATCGCCGTGGCGGTGCCCGACATCGACAAGGCGATTGCCGACGCGCGCGCAAAGGGGCTCGAGATGATCGACCAGGAACCGCGGATCGGTCTCCACGGCACCCGGATCGCATTCATCCAGCCAAAGAGCGTCGGCGGTGTCCTCACGGAGCTCGTCGAGGCATGAAAGACCACGAGAACGACAGCGGCCTGCCCCTGAAGCCGGTCTATTCGGCTGAGGACCGGCCGTCTCAGGAGCCGCCGCCCGGAACTTTCCCCTTCACGCGCGGCATCCACAAGGACATGTACCGGGGCCGGCTCTGGACCATGCGCCAGTACGCGGGCTTCGGTACCGCGGCCGAGTCGAACCAGCGCTATCGATTTCTCCTCGACCAGGGCCAGACCGGACTATCGGTGGCGTTCGACCTGCCGACACAGATCGGCTACGACTCGGATGACCCGATGGCGAACGGCGAGGTCGGCAAGGTGGGGGTCGCGATCAGCTCGCTCGAAGACATGGAGATCCTTTTCCAGGACATCCCGCTCGACAAGGTCTCGACCTCGATGACCATCAACGCCACCGCGGCGATGCTTCTGCTGCTCTACCAGCTCGTCGCGGAGAAGCAGGGATGCCCGCCGGACAGGATCACCGGCACGGTGCAGAACGACATCCTCAAGGAGTACGCGGCTCGGGGAACGTACATCTTTCCGCCGAAGTCGTCGATGCGCCTGATCACGGACCTGTTCACCTACTGCGCGCAGCACCTGCCGAACTGGAACACGATCTCTATCTCCGGCTACCACATGCGGGAGGCGGGATGCACCGCCGCCGAGGAGATCGCGCTGACCTTGAGCCACGCGATCGCCTACGTCGAAGCCGCCCAGGTCGCCGGCCTGGCGGTCGACGACTTTGCGCCGCGGGTCTCCTTTTTCTTCGCTTGCCACATGGACTTCTTCGAGGAGGTCGCCAAGTTCCGCGCAGCGCGCCGCATGTGGGCGCGCATCATGCGGGAGCGATTTCACGCCAGGGACGAGCGCTCGCAGGCGCTGCGCTTCCACACTCAGACCGGCGGCGTCACGCTGACGGCGCAGCAGCCTTTGAACAACGTCGTGCGAACGACGCTGGAGGCGATGAGCGCCGTTCTCGGAGGGACGCAGTCACTGCACACGAACGCCTACGACGAGGCCCTCGGGTTGCCCTCGCAAAGCGCGGCCGAGCTCGCCCTTCGCACCCAGCAGGTGATCGGCTTCGAGTCGGGCGTGCCGTACGTGGCCGATCCGCTCGGCGGCTCGTACTACGTCGAGAACCTCACTGACAGGGTGGAAGAGGAGGCGCTCGAGATGATGGCCGAGGTCGACGAGCTCGGCGGCGCCGTGGCGTGCATCGAATCCGGCTGGACGCAGCGCCGAATCGCCGACAGCGCGTACCGCATGCAGCGGCGTATCGAGTCAGGGGATCGCGTCGTGGTCGGGGTCAACCGCTACATGGAGACTGACTCGCGACCCGTCGAGATCATGAAGGTCAGCCCGCGCCACCAGCTCGCGCAGGCCCGCGCGCTGAAGAGGCTGCGCGCGAGGCGTCCGAAGGGGGTGGTCGAGCGCCACCTCGCCGAGCTGGAGAGGGCTGCTCGAGGCACTGACAACCTGATGCCGCCGCTCAAGGCCGCGCTGGCCGACTACGTGACCATCGGGGAGTGCTGCCGCGTCCTTCGCGGCGTCTTCGGCGAGTACCAACCTGGGGAGGCTGCGTGATGGATCAAGGCGTGATTCCGATGATCGCGTACGAGCATGGACCCGAATCGATGGACTGGCTCACGCGCGCGTTTGGATTTCGGGAGCTGGACCGGCGGGTCGAGGACGGCCGTCTGACCCACGGCGAGATGGACACCGGGGCCGGCGTCGTGATGATGGCCACGCCGTCGACGCACTATCACGGTCCGAAGCGCCACCGCGAGGAATGTGAGATCGCGCGCAGCTGGCACGACGTGCCGTACGTCATCGACGGCTACCTCGTCCACGTCGACGACATCGACGCGCATTTCGAGCGCGCGCGGCGCGAGGGCGCCACCATCCTCTCCGAGCTCGAGCAGGGCCAGGAAGGCAAGCGCTATCGGGCCGAGGACATCGAGGGGCATCGCTGGATGTTCATGGCCAGGCCGTGAACCAGCGCCGCAAGGTCGACCCGCTCAACGAGCTTCGCCAGCGCAAGTACGAGGCAGGCCATGGCGACGCCGAGGCGTTCCAGCGCCAGCACGCCAAGGGCAAGCTCACGGCGCGCGAGCGCATCGCCCGCCTCGCCGACCGCAACTCCTTCGAGGAGATCGACCTCTTCGCCCGCCACCGCGACGGCGTCCCCGGTGACGGCGTCGTGACCGGCCTGGCCAAGATCGCCGGCCGCGACGTGATGCTTTTCAGCCACGACGCCAGCGTCTTCGGCGGCTCGCTTGGCGAGGTGTTTGCCGAAAAGGTCATCAAGGTGATGGACCTCGCGCTCAGCAACCGCATCCCGATCATCGGGGTCAACGACTCCGGCGGCGCCCGCATCCAGGAAGGCGTGGTTTCGCTGGCAGGCTACGCCGAGATCTTCTGGCGCAATGTCGAAGCCAGCGGCGTCGTTCCCCAGCTCAGCCTCATCCTCGGACCGTGCACCGGTGGCGCGGTGTACTCGCCCGCGATCACCGACTTCACCTTCATGGTGCACGGCATCGGCTACATGTTCATCACCGGCCCGGAGGTCATCCGGGTGACCACCGGGGAGGACGTGACCTTCGACTCGCTGGGTGGAGCCGAGGTCCACAACGTAAGGTCAGGCGTGGCCCACTTCCTCGCCGAGAGCGAGGATGAGTGCTTCGCGCAGGTGCGCAAGCTCTTCCGCTATATCCCGCAGAGCTGCAAGGAGCAGCCGCCGTCGGTCGACGCGAGTGACCCCGCGGAGCGCGAAGCACCGGGCCTCGCCACGATCATTCCCGACAACCCGAAGGAGCCGTACGACATCAAGGAAGTGATCGGCATGGTGGTCGACCACGGTGAGTTCTTCGAGGTCCAGCCCTTCTACGCGATGAACATCGTCATCGGTTTCGCGCATCTCGACGGCAAGCCGGTGGGCGTGGTGGCGAATCAGCCCAAAGTGATGGCCGGCGCACTCGACATCAACGCGTCCGACAAGGCGGCGCGGTTCGTGCGCTTCTGCGACTCCTTCAACATCCCGCTGGTGACTTTCGTCGACGTGCCTGGCTTTCTGCCGGGCACGGCGCAGGAGTACGGCGGCATCATCCGCCACGGCGCCAAGCTGCTGTACGCGTTCAGCGAGGCGACGGTGCCGAAGCTGACGGTCATCACGCGCAAGGCCTACGGCGGGGCCTACTGCGTGATGTGCTCCAAGCACATCCGGGCCGACTTCAACGTGGCATGGCCGACGGCGGAGATCGCGGTGATGGGACCCGAGGGCGCGGTAAACATCCTGTTCCGGCGCGAGCTGGCGGCGGGCTCGGCGAACCGGGCCGAGCTGGTGAGCGATTACACAGAGCGCTTCGCCAACCCGTACATCGCGGCCGAGCGCGGCTACATCGACGACGTGATCGAACCCGGCCGGACGCGGCTCGAGCTGATTCGCGCGCTGCGCGTCGCCATGCGCAAGGAGCGGACGCGCAGCCCGCGCTGGCACGGCAACATCCCGCTGTAGCTGATCGAGCTGGGGCAGCTGTCCGAGGGGGAGATCCCGCGCCAATACACTTAGGTCGATGCCCAGGCAGGACGCGCAGGGACGCTGGATCTCCGACGACGGGCTTCAGTACTGGGACGGGTCGGCGTGGCGGCCGACCGGCCAGCCGCCGGTCCGCAAGGGCGTCTCAGCGATGCCGGCAGTCCTCATCGGCTGTGGATTCGGACTCCTGGTGATCATCGTGCTGGCGATCGGCGGCATCGTCCTCGTGCAGAGCCCCGACTTCCAGCGCAGCTTCTGCAACAGCTACGTGAACGGCAACCCCAACCAGACCTGCCCATTCAACCCTTCGCCCTAGATTGAAACTCCTCGAGTACCAGGCCAAGGAGGTGCTCGCCTCGCTTGGCGTAGCCATCCCGCCCGGCGTGGTCGCGCGAACTCCGGAGGAGGCAGCCGCCGCGAGCGCCCGGCTGGGCGCGGTCGCGGTCAAGGCCCAGGTCCCGGTCGGTGGGCGGGGTAAGGCGGGCGGCATCA
>DATIOJ010000043.1:0-3830 GCA_035473355.1 Candidatus Limnocylindrales bacterium | reverse complement strand
CGCCCCACCCGGCGCAAGGCGCCGACCACCATCGCTAATCCCGTATCGCGCAACCCTGGCAAGTGAAATGACCCCCTTGGTACCCCAACGATCCGTCGAGGGGCATTCTTGCAGAGGCCCAGGCGAAGCCGAGATCCACCGATGAGTTTCGCCGACTGGCCGGGTCTACCGGGACGGACGCCATCGAGCCACCGACAGGAGACCCGCCATGAGCAATCCCGCACACGCCGGCCGCATGCTGTTCGTGAACATGCCGGTAGCCGACCTTGAGCGCAGCAAGGCGTTCTTCGCCAAGCTCGGGTTCAGCTACAACCCGATGTTCACCGACGACACCGCCGCCTGCATGCTGGTCGGCGAGCACGCCTACGTGATGCTGCTCACCCGCGAGAAGTTCGCGGAGTTCGCGAAGCTGCCGATCGCCGATCCCACCACGCACACGCTGGCGCTGTACTGCTTCAGCGTGTCGTCCCGCGACGAGGTCGATTCGGTCAGCGCTGCTGCGCTCGCGGCGGGCGGCTCGGAGGCAGATGTCGCCGAGGACTACGGCTTCATGTACTCACGCAGCTTCTTCGACCTCGACGGCCACGGCTGGCAGGTCATGTGGATGGACCCGGCTGCGGCGGAGCAAGGCCCCGAGGCGTTCGCGGCCTCGATGCAGGACGCCGACGCCGCGGCCTGACTCATCGGCCCTACCTCGCGCGTCGCGAAGTGCGACGCACCGGCCGCCGGACCGTACATACTTCACCGCCGTCTGCAGGTTCTGCCTGGACGGCATGTCAAGCGAGATCGAGGGGTTGGAGATGCTGAGGAGCAGCCGCGGCGCGGGCCGGGGACGAGTTTGGATCGGGTTTGTGCTGGTCGCGCTGCTTTGCGCGGTGGCGGTCGCGGTGCCGGCGGACGCGGCGAAGCATCGCAGGCCGGCGCTTTCGATCTCGGTCCTCTCGGGTCGTGCCAACCTGGTGAGCGGCGGCTCGGCGCTGGTCGCGATCAGCCTGCCGCGGTCTGACCGCAAGCACGTCAAGGTCACGCTTGGTCGCCGGAACGTCACCAAGGCGTTCGCGACGCGCGCGGACGGCTCGTTCGAAGGCCTTGTGACTGGGCTCAAGCTGGGACGCAACACGTTGCAGGCGACCCTGCCCAGCGGCTGGGCGGCGCGGATCGCGCTGGTCGACCATCCGATCGGCGGCCCGGTGTTCTCAGGCCCTCAGCTCAAGCCGTGGACCTGTCAGCAAGGGGCGATCGACAGCAAGTGCAATCAGCCCGCGACCTTCAGCTACGTCTACAAGTCGACAGACCCGACCAAGTCCGGGTTCCAGCCATACGACCCCTCGAACCCGCCGTCCGACGTGGCGACGACCACGACCGATCAGGGCGTGACGGTGCCGTTCATCGTGCGGGTCGAGACCGGCTACATGGACCGCGACCAGTACCAGATCTCGGCGCTGTACCAGCCTGGCAAGCCGTGGAGCGCGGTGGCCCCCCAGAAGCAATTCGATCACAAGCTGCTGATCCTCCACGGGGCTTCGTGCGGAGTCGACTACCAGACCGGAACGGCCCCGAAGACGACGGGTGACAGCGCCGGCGACTACGCGCTGGGCAAGGGTTTCATCACGATGTCGACCGCGCTGGACAACACCGGTCACAACTGCGACCTGCCGCTCGAGGCTGAGTCGTTGGTGATGGCCAAGGAGCACGTCATCAAGTCCTACGGGACGGTCCGGTACACGATCGGCACGGGGTGCTCGGGCGGCTCGCTGGCGCAGCAGTGGATCGCGAACGCCTACCCGGGCATCTACCAGGGGATCCTGCCGACGTGCTCATTCCCTGACGCATGGAGCACGGCGACGCAGTTCCTCGACTACCATGTGCTGCTGGCCTACTTCACGAACGTCACGAAGTGGGCCCTCGGCGTCGCTTGGACCCCGCTCCAGATGGGAGATGTCCTCGGCGGCCCGGACGGCGTCCAGAACGCCGAGGTCTCAGACCAAGCGCAGTTCCACGTCGCCGTCCCGACCGACGCGTGCGCCGGCACGACCGATGCCACCCGCTATAACCCGACGACCAACCTCGGGGGCGTCCGCTGCGGGATTCAGGACGCGGCGATCAACGTCTTCGGGCCGGAGCCGAAGTCGCTGTGGTCCGCGAACGAGAAGAAGCTCGGGCACGGCTTTGTGCGGCCGCCGATCGACAACGTCGGCGTCCAGTACGGCCTTGCGGCACTCGAGAAGGGCGAGATCACCCCGGCGGACTTCGTCGACCTCAACGCCAAGATCGGCGGCCTGGACATCGATGCCAATCCGACCGCGGCGCGCGACAACGGTGGCGGCTCGCCGTCGCTGGCCAGGGCATACCGGACCGGGATGATCAACGAGGCCAACAACCTGAACCAGACGGCGATCATCGACTGTCGTGGGCCCAACCCGGGGCTGTTCCACGACGCGTATCGCGCGTTCGCCACTCGCGCTCGCCTGGACCGTGAGCACGGTTCGCACGCCAACCAGCTGATCTGGGAGGGTCCTGTCCCGTTGCTGGCCGACAACAGCTGCGAGCTCAACAGCTTCATCGCCATGGATCAGTGGCTGACCGCCGTCGAGCGCGACCACAAGCGCGCTTCCGTCGCGCAGAAGATCGTCCACGACAAGCCCTCCGGGCTCACCGACGAGTGCTTTGACGGCGCCGGGCAGAAGGTCTCTAACAGCCTATGCCCGGCCGGCGTGGTCAACGTCGAGGGAACGCCTCGCACCGTTGCGGGCGATCCGCTCACCACCGACGCGAACAAGTGCCAGCTACAGCCGCTGAATCGATCCGGCTACGCCGGCATCTCGTTTACCGACGCTGAGTGGAGCCAGCTGCAGCAGATCTACCCCAACGGTGTTTGCAACTACTCCAAGCCCGGCGTCGATCAGCAGCCGACGGTCCCCTGGCTGACCTACCAGAACGCAAAGGGGAACGTGATCTACGGCGGCAAGCCGCTGGGTAGCCCGCCCGGGTCGCGAGAGTTTCAGGTGCGCGCGAAACGACACTGACGGGCGGCCCGGAGCTCAGGCATTCCTCGCGCACCGGTCTCAGGAGTAACTTGCTCCCTAGTCCCAGACGCTAGGAGCAGACAATGACTGAGCAGAGTGGCCCTGAGGAACGAGACGTACACCACGAGCTGAACAACCCGGCGACAGATCCGGATCCGACGGAGTGGCCGGACCCCTACGACAAGCGCGCCGATCCGCTTAATCCCGAGGCCGAGGACGAGGAGATGGACTTCGGCGAGGTCCACACCCCGACGGGCGCAACGAGCACGAGTGAGCCGCACCACGAGGTCGACCCCGAGGTCGATCCGCGCAAGGCCAACCCGCACGAACAAGAGCGGCCGGAGCGCCGCCGCGCCGGCCACTGATGTCGGTCGGCTTCAAGGACTACTACGAGGTCCTTGGCGTCCCGCGCGACGCCAGCGAAGACGACATTCGGCGTGCCTACCGCAAGCTCGCTCGTCAGTACCACCCGGACATCAACCACGAGGCCGACGCGGAGGAACGCTTCAAGGAAGTTGGGGAGGCCTACGAGGTCCTCAACGATCCGGAGAAGCGCGAGCGCTATGACCGTCTCGGCGATCCCCGGAGCGCGGGCGGCGCAGGTCCGGACATGGCCGACTTCGAAGATGTGTTCGGACGCGGCGGCTTCGGTTCAGATGTCCGCGTTGAGTTCGGCGAGGGCGGGTTCTCGGACTTCTTCGAGAGCCTGTTCGGCCAGGGCGCCAGGACGGCCGACGGCGGACCGCTTCGCGGGCGCGATCGCGAGGCTGTGCTCGATCTCTCCCTCGAGGAGGCGCTCGAGGG
>DATIOJ010000042.1:0-18243 GCA_035473355.1 Candidatus Limnocylindrales bacterium | reverse complement strand
GCTGATCAGCACGCCGGAGCAGCGAGCGCAGCTGGCGGCCCTGGCGGCGCAGTTCAAGTGGGCCGCGGATCCGGTTGCCGCCGGGACGGTGGGTGGCTACGCAACCTTCAAGATCGGGATCTTCATCCTGCTGCTGGCCATCTGGCCGCTTCTCGCAGGCAGCCGCACCCTGCGCGGCGAGGAGGACCGTGGCTCGCTCGACGTCCTGCTTTCGCTGCCGCGGACGCGCCTGCAGGTGGCGGTGCAGAAGGTCGCCGCCATGTGGACGGCCCTCCTGGTGATGGCCGTGATCATCGGCCTTCTGGCCTACGTGGGCGGCGTGAGGTTCAAGGCGGACTTCAACCTCGCGGACGGATTCCTGTTCGGGCTGAACCTGGCGCTGATCAGCGCGGTGTTCGGAGCGATCGCGCTTCTCATCTCACAGTTCACGCACGAACGAGGCCCGGCGGCCGGCGCGACGGGTGCCCTGCTCCTGATCTCGATCGTGGTGGACATGGTTCACCGCGTCATCCCGAACACGGATTGGTTGTCCCACCTTTCCCCGGTCTACTACTACAACCTCAGCAAGCCACTGGTCCCCAGCTACGGCGTGAGCGTGGGCGGCATGCTGGTGCTGCTGGCGCTGACCGTGCTGCCGACCGCGGCGGCAATCGCGCTGTTCGTGCGGCGTGACATCGGCGACGCCGTGCGCCTGCCGTGGAGCGCGCGGCTGGCCCGGCGGCGCGCCGGCCCGAGCAGGGCGCTTCCGGTCGCGGACTGGTCGCTGCGTTCCGTCTACACGCGCAGCCTCGCCGTCATCGCCCTGCCGACGTTCTGGTGGACGCTCGGCATCGCGGGGTACGCCGCCTGGATGGTCGTGGTCGTGAAGCAGCTCGTCACGAGCTTGAACACGCTGCTGACGAGCGGCTCGGGCGCCGCGGCCTACCTGCAGGTGCTGAAGAACATCAGCGGCGGAGGCACCAGGCTCGAAGAGATATTTCTCGGCGCGATGTTCCAGCTGCTGCCTGTCCTGCTCATGGCTTTCGCGGTGACCCAGGTCAATCGCTGGGCTGCCGACTACGACGAAGGCCGCCTCGAGATCGTGCTGGCAACGCCTCATCCGAGGTCCGCCGTTTTGCTCGGCCGTTACGCGGCCCTCGCGACGGCCACTGTGATCGTCGGCCTCGTGACGCTGGGCGCGTCGGCGGCCTCCGCCGCCATCGCGGGCGTGACCCTGGACTCTGGCAACCTGGCCGCCGCCACGCTCGGCATGGTGCCGCTCGGCCTGCTCATCGCCGGCATCGGATACCTGGGTGCCGGCTGGCTTCGAAGCGCTGCGGACACCGGGCTGCTCAGCTTCCTGCTGGCGGGTTGGTTCTTCCTGAGCTTCATCGGGCCCGACCTGAAGTGGCCGGACGCCACCCTCCGCCTGTCGCCCTTCTACTACTACGGGGCGCCCCTGCTCCACGGGGTGCAGCTGGCCGACCTGGTCCTTTTGCTGGCCGCCGGCGCCGCTGCGCTCGCGCTCGCGACCCTTCGTTTCTCCCGCAAGGACATCGCCATTTAGGCCGCAACCGCAACTTACAGATTTCTTACCTGAGATCGATCCGGCCGCGACTAGCGTTCAGCTTCCGAGGGTCGGTCGCCAGTTTTCGTAGGGAGTGGGAGCACAGTGAAGAGGGTGTTTTTGGCCGCCATGCTGGCGGCTGGGGTGTTGTTCGCCTCGCCGACGTCTGCCGGGGCGTGGGCGACGTTCTGCGATTGGGATCCCGTGGTCCCCGTGATCACGCCGGCAGGGCACGTCGTGCTCGTCTACGACAGCGTCTGGACGGAAAGCCCGCTCGACCTGGGCCTGCCGCTGGCCACTTACGCGGTCTCCCGCGTCTACACGGCGCGTGGCGGGGCGGAAACTGCGGTCGACATGACGATCAGCGTGCCGACGGGCCTGCTCTTCCGCTACGCAACGATCGACGAGGTCACGTCCGGCCTGCTCGGCTCCGGCACGGTGTACGCGCGGGAGAGCGGACATAGCGGCGCCCCCGTCCATCTCAAATTCATCCTGCATACGCCGTAACCCGAGATGGCGCCTCGCCGCCGATCTGAGATCTACCGGCTGGTGGTCGGTTTCCTGGCCGCCGCCGTCTTTGTGGGGACGCTGAGTCGTTGGCCGGCGGGTCGCCTTGACTGGTGGCTCGTCGGCTCGCTCGCGTTGGCCGGCATCCTCGCGCTCGAGTTTCCGCTCCACGTGAACATCAGCGAGAAGGTGAGCGTGGCGACGGCGGTGTTCTTCGCCGCCATCCTGCTGCTTCCCGTCTGGCAGGCCGCCACGCTGGTGGCCGCGCTGCAGGCGGCGGACCTGTGCGTCGCCGCGGCGCGCAAGGTGCGCAGGACACGCGAGCGACCGCCGGTGCGCGCCATCGGCATCAACATCGTCTTCAACGGCGGTCAGGCGTACCTGTCGGCGCTGGCGGCAGGGCTCCTTCTCGCCGGTAGCGGCGTGTCGGCACGCAACGGGCTGTCGAGCCTTGAGGACGCGCTGGTCCTCATCGCGGCGGCGGGGGTCATGTACTCCATCAACCTCTTCCTGGTCACGATCGCCATCGGATTCGCGACGTCGCGCAATCCTGTCCAGCTCTTCTTCGCCACCCAGCGCATCGTCTATGTGCAGTTCGCCAGCCTGTATGTCATCGGCGCCATCGCCGCGTTCGCCTCGGTCCGCTACATGTGGCTCCCGCTGATCGCCATCGTGCCGGCCGTGCTCGTCTACCACTCACTGCGACAGCGAGTCGAGATGCGGCGCGACGCGATGCGCGCGATGGAGCGCATGGCCGACGAGGTCGACCGCCGTGATCCGTACACCTTCAACCACTCGCAGCGGGTCGCCATCTACTCGCACGCGATCGCGCGCAAGCTCGGTTTCAGCGCGGCGGACGTCGAGCTGCTCGAGGTCGCGGCCAAGGTCCACGACATCGGCAAGATCCGCATCCCGGATTCCATCCTCCTGAAGCCCGCCAAGCTGACTCCTGACGAGCGCCGCGAGATGGAGACGCATCCGCGTCTCGGATTCGACATCCTCCGCCCGTTCTCCGAGTACGCGAAGGTGCTCGACCTTGTGCTGTCGCACCACGAGCGCTTCGACGGCAAGGGCTATCCCAACGGGACGGTAGGCCGAAGGCTGCTGCTCATCGCGCAGGTCATACCCGTCGCCGACTCGCTCGACGCGATGACCACCGCGCGCGCATACCGCGGCGCGCGCAGCTGGGAGTCGGCGCTGGATGAGCTGCGCCGCGGCGCCGGCACGCAGTGGAACCCGCAGGTGGTCGAGGCGGCCATCGCGGTGCTGGCGCAGACCGAACGATCTAGTTCGGTTCGACCCACGACCACCGCCGCGATCGCTTAGGGACGGACGGGTCCGAAGCTAAGATCGTGCTTCTCGCCCGGGGCGAGGAATTCAAGCAGCGATCGCGCCTCGTCTGCAACGTCTGACCGCTCCTGCCTGGAGAGGGAGGTGGCGAACGCGCTGACCACGAGCGTCGTCGTGCCGCCGCTTGCCTTCGGCTCCCACATGGCTCGGACGAAGCCGTCGACCAGGACGCTGCCCTTCATCACGCCACTGCTGCTGAACATGCCGATGTGGCGCCCGGAGGGCATGATCCTCGTCCGGTCGGAGTGGGCGAGCAGGATGTTGTCGTAGTCGGGCATGAAGCGGACCGACGCGGGCGTGTCGCCGGCCGGCCGCGGCGCTCGAGGCAGATCGAACAGCTCGACGCCCTTCTCGTCCCGAAACGTCGCCAGCCGGGGGCGCAGGCGCTCGAACGCCGGACGCATCGCCAGGCCAGACCACGCCCGCATGTCCGCGGGCGAGGACGGGCCGAAGGCGGCCAGGTACCGCAGCACCAGCTGCTCGGGGTCGATCGCCGGTCCCGGCTTGCGGCCCAGCCAGGCCTCGAACGTGGTCAGCGCGACTGGCCCGCCCGCGCCCCAGATCCCGCGCGGCGTCGTGAAGACGAGCGGGACCATGTACCGCACGCCGTACGCCATGGCCAGCGGGTCGCGGCCCGGGAACCGCTGCCCTAGCTGCCTCGCGAGGTCCGCCACTGTGCGCGGCTTCTCGCCCATCAACTCGGAGCCGGCGCTGCGTATTGCCGCAAAGTCCGCGTCTTTCATGCCGCGTCCCCACGGGCTGCCGTGCATGAATCCCCGCTCGCCGAGCGGCGTGAACAGCGGTTTGAGGGCGACGGCGTCCGGGGTCGTGACCAGGTGGATCGTGTTGCGCATCAGGGAGATGCGGACCGCCTTCCTGGACTCGACCAGCCGGGAGAGTTCGTCGTGGCGGAAACCGGTCAGTCGCGCCCACAGGCCGACGTAGGGGAGGTTCGGCGCCTGCGCCTGCATCCCGACGAGTCGCTCGAGGGTGGAGGCGGCCGAGGCGCGGCGGCGTGCGAGGAGCAGCTGACGGGCGAGGAGCGCGCGGTTCAGCGCGCGCCGGTCAAGGACCTGGGCGCGGGTTTGGGCCATGGCCCAATTGTCTGGTTAGAGGCCTGCCTCGAGCTTGGCCTTGGCGCCCGCCTTGCGCACCTTCTCGAACCGCTTGCGCAGGTCCTTGCGGCGCTGCTCGCCGCGGTCGGGGTCGAGGAAGTACGTGGCCGCCGCCGCAAGGCCCATCCACATCATCAGGCGTGTCAGCCGGAATCGCATGAACATCACCTATGAGAACGGTCTCCAGCCGAGGCCTACTTGACGTCTCGGGGGAAGTTGGGGGCGACCCCGTAGGTTAGAGAGTGCTGTGAGCCGCCGCGGTCTTCTCCTGTTTGCGGCGATGTGCGTGATCTGGGGCATTCCGTACCTGCTGATCCGCGTGGCCGTGGGCGAGATCTCGCCGGCCGTGCTCGTCTTCCTGCGCACCGGCCTGGCGGCCGTGATCCTGCTTCCGCTCGCCTTCACGCGCGGCGGCGGCCTGGGCGCGATCGGCAGCCGATGGCCTGCCCTCCTCGCGTTCGCGGCGGTCGAGGTCGCCGCGCCTTGGTTCTTCCTCTCGAGCGCCGAGCAGCACATCTCGAGCGCGCTGGCGGGGCTCCTCATCAGCGCGGTCCCCCTCGTGAGCCTGGTGATAGCGATCGCGTTCGCGAACCGCCAGCAGATCGGCGCGGTCAACGTCGCGGGGTTGCTGCTTGGGCTGGCGGGCGTCGCCTGCATCGTGGGCTTCGACCTTCGCGCCTCCAACGCCACCGCCCTCATCGAGATGGCGATCGTGGTGGTGGGCTACTCCCTCGGCCCCGCGATCCTCGCGCGCTGGCTCACCGGCATTCCAGCCGTGACCGTCAACGGCGTGGCGCTTGGTCTGTGCTGCCTCGCCTACGCGCCGGTCGCCGCGGTGCAGTGGCCGCACGCCCTGCCGAGCCTGTCAGTCCTGGGGGCCGTTGCGGTACTCGCGGTGGTGTGCACGGCGCTGGCTTTCTTGCTCTTTTTCGCGCTGATCGCCGAGGTCGGGCCCGTTCGCGCGACCGTGATCACGTACATCAACCCAGCCATCGCCGCCATGCTGGGCGTTCTCGTATTGCATGAGAGTCTCACGATCGGCATGGGCCTCGGCTTCGTCCTCGTGCTCGCGGGATCGACCCTGGCCACGCGCCGCGGACAGCCTTCCCCGGCGCCTGCAAGGGCCCCCGAAGCCCAGCCCGGGAAGGTCCTATGATTCGAGTGCCCGACGGGCAGGGTTTGTCGCCGGTGGCGCGGTGGTTGAGGAGAGAGAACCATGACCGCTGAATTCGACGCGACCGTGCTCAAGCAGATCGAGTCTGAGGTACGCACGATCAAGGCCGAATTCCGGGGCCGGGTGCCCGAAGAGTCCATCGATCTTGTGGCCGGCGAATCGATCCAGCGTCTGGCCGACTCCCGGGTGCCTCAGTTCGTACCCCTGTTCGTAGGCCGGTTCACGCGGCAGCGGCTGCGCGAGCTCGTCGCCGCCGGGAGCGCCGCCGAAAAGTAGCCTTTCGAACCGGCTACGTACTTGCCGTAGCCGGCACGTTCCTACCGTGAAATGCGATCGTGCGCCAGGATTGCCGCCGCGATGGCCACGCTCGCGACCGCCGTGGCCGGAGCCGCGGCCGGACTGGTTCTGCTGAGCGCGTGCGGAGGCAGCTGCACCTCCTCGGTCCACCAGGCCTCCATACCCGCCCTGGCCGCCGGTGGGAGCGACGGCGTCGAGATCGACCAGGCGGGTCACAAGCTGTTCTTCGCCGACCGCGCAACCGGTGGGGTCGACGTCGTCGACCTGTCGGCGGCCCCGCGCTTCGTCGGCACGATCGGCCTCCCGGCTCCCGCCAACGGGCTCGCCTTCGCGCCCAACCTGAAGCGGCTCTACGCCGGGCTGTACGGCGGCACGGTGGCCGTCATCGACGCGGATGGGACCTCGCCCAACTACATGAAGGTCATCGACAGCGTGACCGTCGACACCGCGGTGGCCGACCTGCTCGACTTCAGCCCTCGCACGCAGAGCCTGTACGTCGGGACCGGCTCGAGCAACGCGGTGGTGGTGGTCGACGCCGTCACTGACACGGTGACTCATCGGTTCGACGTGAAGGCGGCCGTGGAGCAGCCCCGCTTCAATCCGGCCGACGGCAGGATCTACGTGACCGCGCCCACGCTCGATTCGCTTCTTCAGCTCGACGCCTCGACCGGGACGGTGACGCGCTCGTATATGCAGTTGGGCTGCCGGCCGTCCGGTCTGGCCATCAACCCGGGCCGCCAGCTTGCCATGGTCGGGTGCCGCAGCTCGATCGCGACCTTCAGCCTGCGGACGGGGCTGGACGAGATCTCCACGTCGGTGGCGGGGGGCGACATCATCACCTACGACCCGCGCGTCGACCGGTTCACGGTCGGCTCCTCGCACGGGCCGCGCGACAGCAGCGTGGGCGTCTACGCGGGAGATGGGCGGTTTGTCGCCCAGGTTCCCTCGTCGCCGGGCGCGCACGGGGCGGTGTTCGACCACGCAAGCGGCGCGGTTTACGCGGTGGGTGTGGTGGGCCTGCTCTACTTCACGCCCGCCGATTGCGCGCCGCCGCCGGGCTGGCTGATCTTCGCCGGCGGGCTGGCGATCTACCTCGCGCCGATCGGCGCCCTGGCCATGCTGCTCATCCTGTACGCGCGCCGCATGTCGCGGCGCGATCCGTCTGAACGACGTCCTACCCGCGACGAGCTGGCTCGCGAGGACCTGATCGCCACGCGCGAGAGGATCCGCGCGATCGAGGACGCAATCTTCGGCCCGGAGGGCAGCGGCTGAGCTCGCAGCTCAGACAGGAGCGTCGACCGCGGTCTCGTACAGCTCGGCGATGAACGCGTGCCGCATCCTGTCCATCGGCTCGAACAGCTGGTCGAGCATTCCAGGCAGGCCGCGGATCAGCCGCCGGGTGTCGTGCTGGTTGACGAGGACAGCGCGCAGCGCGTTCAGCTGGCGGTAAGGCTCGTCGCGGGCCGCGGTCGCGGCGACGGTCTGCTCGTACATCGCACGGAGCGCAACGTCGCGGCGCTGGTGGTAGCTCTCCATCGTGGGCTCCCAGGCGGCGCCGTCGAGCCACGCACCGATCGACCTGGCCAGCAAGAAGGACTGAATGAGCGCGTCACCGATCCCGTAGCCGGTGCACGGATCCTTGACGTACGCCGCGTCACCGGTGAGCGCCCAACCTGGCCCGTAAGGCTTTCGGAAGAAGTTCTCCACGCCGCGAGTACCCAGGATGCGGCCGTCGAGCTTGGCGTGACGGGTGCGCTCGGCCATTCCGGGCAAGGTCTCGTATTGACTGCGCAGCCAGCCCTCGGGGTTTTGCCGGATGGCTTCGAACTCTTCGGGCTGAGCCTCCAGGATCAAGCAGTGCTCGTCGGCGCGCATGGGAAAGCAGAAGCCAATGTGATCGGAGCCGAAGAACATCTCGATCGCCGGGTCGGCGAGTGGAGAGACCCCGCTGAAGTACCCGTAGTAGATGGGCCTGCCGACGGGACGCTCGTCGTACTTCTCGGCGCCGACCCAGCTCGCAATCTGCGAGTGCTTGCCGTCGGCCCCCACGACCACTCGCGCGCGGACCTCGCGCTTCTCACCGCCGATGTGCTGCACCGCCGCACCGACGACGGCTCCGTTCTCGGTCAGCAGGCCGTCGACTCGCGCCCGCTGGACGAGCTCGGCACCGCACTCCACGGCGCGGTCGGCCAGGACCTGGTCCAGCACGATGCGGCGCGGAGCGATCGAGTAGGTCCCGGGCGGACCGGCGGGCACCTCGATGCAGATGTCGTCGATCCACGCACGATGCCGGTGGATGCGCCGAAAACCCGCGGCCTCGATGCGGTCCAGGACCTCGAGGCGGCGCAGCGCGTCGACGGCGTTGAAGGACAGAAAGTGCGTGGAGATGGTGTCGCTGGGAAACGAATCCCTGTCCACCAGGAGGACCTTGCGGCCCTGCCTGGCCAGCCGCGCCGCGACGCTCGAGCCGGCGACGCGAGCGCCGACGATCAGTGCGTCGTATTCGGGTACGGTCATGCGGGCGGGCGCATGCTACTCCATGCCCGCATGAGGTCTCGGGCGGCTCATTTGTGGTCAGTAGAATCGGCCCGTGATCGCGGCGGGCATCGCGCTGAGGCCCGCGAGCGGACCGTACGCGATTCTGCTCGCGGTCACCGCAGTCGTCTGGCTCGTGCTCGAGGTTCGACAGGGCATGACGCGGCGACCCGAGGCGATCAAGGCCGACGAGGGCAGCCTGACCGCGCTGCGCGCAGCCTACGTGGCCGGATTCCTGGTGGCGGTCGCGATCGCGCAGAGCGTGCCGGCCGCGATGATCCAGCTTCACGTCGCCGCCTGGATCGGCCTGATCCTGATGTGGTGTGGCATCGGGCTTCGCTTCTGGAGCTTTCGGACCCTGGGCCGGTACTTCACCTTCACGGTGCAGACGAGCGGGGACCAGCCCGTCATCACGGGCGGGCCGTATCGGCTCGTCCGGCACCCAGGCTATCTGGGCCTTCTGCTCACACTGATCGGCGTTGGATTCTTCTTCGGCAACTGGCTGGCGCTGATCGCGTTGACGGTTCTGGTGATCGCCGGCCTGGTCTATCGCATCAATGTCGAGGAGCGGGCCATGATGCAGACACTGGGCGAGCGGTATAGCCCCTACGCCTCGACGCACAAACGGCTGATTCCGCTGGTCTGGTAGGTCATTCGGTTGGTGGACCCGAGGGGATTCGAACCCCTGGCCTCGTGAGTGCGATTCACGCGCTCTCCCAGCTGAGCTACGGGCCCACTTCCTCGACCGTCTGCGGCGAAAAGCGAGTATACCCGCGCTCCTATACTCGGCTTTCCGATGGCCGGTCTGTTCAAACGCAACCGCGTGCCCGAGGGCGTCGACCCCGCGCGCATTCCACCCGGCCAGACCCTCACGGCACCCGATCGCTGGCCGTTACTTCATTTCGGACCCGGGCCGAAGACGGACATCGCGAAGTGGGACTTTCGCGTTTTTGGCGCGGTCGAGCAGGAGCTGAAGCTCGACTACGGCGAGCTGCGTGCACTTCCCTCGAAAGACGTCGTCGCTGACATCCACTGTGTGACCGGATGGAGCCGGCTCGGCGACACATGGACGGGCGTTCCAATCTCCGAGATCCTCGAGCGAGCCCGGCCGAAGCCGGAAGCCAGGTACGTGATGGCGCACTGCGAGTACGGCTACACGACGGCCGTGCCGCTCGATGTCCTGCGCGGTGAGGACAACCTCCTGTGCTACGCGTGGAATGGTGCGGACCTCACGCCTGACCACGGTTGGCCGCTGCGCCTGTTCGTGCCGTCGAAGTACTTCTGGAAGTCAGCAAAGTGGTTGCGCGGGCTAGAGTTCATGGAACGCAACCGGCTAGGTTTCTGGGAGCAGCGTGGCTATCACGACGAAGCAGACCCCTGGAAAGAGACAAGGTACTGGTAGCGGACCTGTAGGCCCGCCGGTCGTGACCTTCACCACCGATTTCGGCGCCGGTTCTCCCCTCGTCGCGGCGATGAAGGGCGTCGTGCTCGCCGGGTGTCCTTATGCGGTGCTGGTAGATGTCTCACATGAGGTGCCGCGTTTCGACGTGTCCGCGGGAGCGTTCATGTTGTTCGCGGGAACGCGGCATTTCGGCGGCGGCTCCGTCCACCTGGCGGTGGTCGACCCGGGCGTGGGCAGCAAGCGCCGGCGCCTCATCGTCCAGGCCGGCGGTCGCTTCTACATCGGCCCCGACAACGGGTTGTTCGCGATCGTCATCGATGAGGTCGGCGTCCAGGCGGTGCACGAGCTCGCGCCCCAGCCGCACGGCGCGCCGACGTTCGAGGGCCGCGACGTGTTTGCGCCCGCGGCGGCCGCGCTGGCTTCAGGCATTCCGATCCATTCGCTGGGCCCCCCGACGGATCCGCCCGCGGGCCTGCCGGACACGGGGCCGCGTGTGCTCTGGACCGACGGGTTCGGCAACCTCGTGACCAACCTCAAGCCGCCGGTGCGGCGGCTGCGCGTCCACAACCACGACGTCGTCGCCACCGCGAAGACCTACTCCGAGGCTCGTCCGGGCGAACCGTTCGTGTATGTGGGGAGCATGGGGTACCTCGAAGTCGGGGTCCGCGAGGCGCGCGCGGACAAGCTGCTCGGCGCGCGACCGGGGATGAAGGTCGAGACGATCTAGCTCTTAACAGGCTGGGTTGGCGTGTCGCTTTTGCGTGCCTACGCTTGCTTCGCTGTGGTTCGAGTGACCTGCCTGCTCTTCCTCCTCCTCTCCCTGGTGGGCTGCTCGAGCCCGGCCTCTTCCCCATTAATGGGGAAGTCCCCGGCGAAGCCGGGGGATGGGGCGGCCGTTCACCTCTGGATGGACGCCTCGATCTTCACCCTGGTCGAGCGTCTAATCGATTCCGCCCGGACCCGCGTGCTGGTCGAGATGTACGAGCTCGGACGGCCTGACATCGTACGGTCGCTGGGCGGCGCCGTGGCTCGCGGCGTCGCCGTGAGAGTGATCACCGACCCGACGGTCAGCGCCAGCCGCAAGATGGCAAGGGAGCTCGACCGCCTGCGCGTGCCGGAACGTGCGTATCCGGTGGACGACCGCCGCCACCAGATCGATCACGTCAAGATGCTCGTCTCTGACGGCGAGGCCGCGGTCGGCGGCATGAACTGGGGCCTTCACAGCGACCGCAACCACGACTACGTGCTCGAGATCGCGGTTCGCTCCGAGGTCGATCGGGTGATCCAGGTCTTCGAGCAGGACTGGGCTCTGGCGGGCGGCCACCCGGCGCCTCTTCCGGGAGGTGCCGGCCCGGTGGCGCAGACCACGCCGGGCGATGGGATACGCGCGATGCTCGAGGGCGCGCTCAACCGCGCTGTGCGTCGGGTGCTCGCTCAGATCTACACGCTGACCGACGGCGCGGTTCTGGCCGAGCTGGTGCTCGCGCACCGTCGGGGCGCCGTGGTGCGCGTGGTGCTGGATCCAAACCAGGTCTACAACCTGCATGCCTACTCCATCCTGCGGACGGGCGGTGTCGAAACGAGGTGGTATCCCGTTCCGAAGGGCGCCCTGCTCCACGCCAAGATCGGTCTTTTCGACTCGGAGCTTGTGCTCGGATCCGCCAACTGGACGCTCAGCGGCCTCGGCGTGAACCACGAGCTCGACGTGGAAACCGAGGACGCAGGGGCGATCCGCGCCTACGAGGCCCGGTTCGAGTCGGACTGGGCTCGGTCGGCCTAGGTCTGTGGCGGAGGCCCGGCGGAGCCCGGCGCCGGAGGACCGCTGGGGCCGGCGGCGGGAGGCAGGGAGCCCGGTGATCCCGCCGGGGGCGGGTTGTTGAAGCTCACCTGCGGGACGGCGCGGTCGCCCTCGTCGGCCTGGAAGAACCCGAAAGGCTTGAAGCCGAGCACCCCGGCGATCAGCGAGGTGGGGAGGGTCTGGAGCTTGATGTTGTAGTCGCGCACGTTGCCGTTGTAGAAGCGGCGCGAAAACTCGAGCTTGTCCTCGGTCGCGGTCAGGTTCTCCTGGAGATTCGTGAATGCGGCGATCGCCTTGAGGTCGGGGTAGTTCTCGCTGACGGCGAACAGGCTGCGCAGGCTCTGCGACAGCACGTTCTCGGCCTCGCCGATCTTGGCCGGGTCACCTGTCGCGCCGGCCGCCACCGCGTTGGCGCGGGCATTGGTGACCGCCTCGAGGGTGCCCCGCTCGTGGCCCATGTAGCCCTGGACTGTATTGACCAGGTTCGGGATCAGGTCGTGACGGCGCTTCAGCTCGACGTCGATCTCGGACCACGCCTCCTGGGTCCGGTTTCGGGCCGTGACCAGGCCGTTGTACGTGAATACGAACCAGGCGACGATGAGAAGGACGACGACGCCGAGGATCACCCAGCCCACGTGCTACCTCCTACTAGGCGTGTGCACGCCTCGCCCAACGGGTCTTCTTAAGCATCTTCTTGTGCTTGTGCTTGCGCATCTTTTTGCGCCGCTTCTTGATTACCGAGCCCAATCCAACTCCCAGTCTGCGTGATTGATCTAACGGCTGAAGGTACGGCCGCGAATCATACCGCAAGCCGCAATACACTCGTTTCCGGCGATGTATTTCACCGACTCCCACGAAGAGCTCCGCGTGCACATCCGGAAGTTCCTCGAGAAAGAGGTCCAGCCGCACCTGGAGGAGTGGGAGGAGAAGACCTTCCCCGACGCCATCTTCCAGCGCTTCGGCGAGCTCGGCTTTCTGGGCCTGCGCTACCCGCCAGAATATGGAGGGCAGGGCGGCGACTACTTCTCCGCGGTGGTGCTGTCGGAGGAGATGGCCCGGGTCGGGTGTGGCGGCCTCGGCATGGCCGTGGCGGTGCAGGCGGAGATGGCCACGCCGCCGGTATTCAAGTTCGGAACCGAGGAGCAGAAGCGACGGTGGGTGGTGCCCGCGATCCGCGGCGAGCAGATCGCGGCGCTGGCGATCACCGAGCCAGACGCAGGGTCAGACGTCGCCGGCATAACGACGGTCGCCCGCCGCTACGGCAACGAGTTCATCGTCAACGGCCGGAAGATCTTCATCACCAGCGGCGCGCGGTGCCACTGGGCGCTCGTCGTCACCAAGACCGAGCGCGAGCGCGGGCATGCCGGCTTCAACCTGCTCGTGATCGAGAAGGGGACACCGGGATTCGAGGTCACGCGAACGCTGAAGAAGCTCGGGATGCACTCGTCCGACACCGCTGAGCTGCTGTTCGAGGACTGTCACGTGCCGGTCGGAAACCTGATCGGGGAAGAGGGCGAGGGGTTCAAGAACCTGATGTGGGAGCTGCAGGGCGAGCGCATGATCGCGGCCGCAGGCGCGATCGCAGGCGCGGCTCACGTCTTCGAGTACACGATGGAGTACGCGCGCAACCGCCAGGCATTCGGTCAGCCGATCTCCAACTTCCAGGTCATCAAACACCGGCTCGTCGACATGGGCACGAAGATCGCCGCGGTGCAGTCATTCGTTTACCAGACCGCGCGGCAGTGGGACCAGGGCGAGTACCCGGTCCGCGAGATCTCGCAGGCGAAGCTGCTCGCCACCCAGGTCGCCTGCGAGGTCGCGGACGACGCCATTCAGATCCTCGGCGGGCATGGCTACATGCGGGAGTTCCCGGTCGAGCGCGCGTGGCGCGACGCGCGGCTCGCCCGGATCGGCGCTGGGACCGACGAGATCATGAAGGAGATCATCGCCAAGTCGTACGGGCTGTAAGCCCGGCGCTAATCTCCTCCGCCGCCCTCCTCGCCGGCCAGCGCCGGCACGAACTTCGCCGCGTTCACCGTACCCAGGCCGCTCGCGAGGTCGTAGCCAGGTAGGGCGTTGGCGCCGGTGACGGTGTAGGTCTTGCCGTCGCTGTTCATGAATGGGCCGAACGTGGTTGTGCCCTGTGTCACGTCGACGAGCCCGTCCTTGCCGTACTTGAGCCGGTACAGCGCGTCGTTGATCGTGCCCAGCCGGTGGTGGGCCATCTGGTCGGCCATGGCAACGATGCCCGCGAACTCAGGTGTTCCCTCGCTCGTCCCGGCGACGATGTGCCAGGGTCCGTTTCGCGTCTGCGAATCGCTCGGCAGATAGGTGTGGTAGTAGACGACGGCGCCGTCGACGGCCGCGCTCATGCTGATGTCGGGGGTGCCGCGCATCGGTCCGGTGATCTTCTTGACGCGGTTCTGGAAGTCAGGGCGCTCGAAGATCGCCGACACGCCGCCCCCGCCCGCGCCACCGCCGACCGTGTTGAGGTCGTTCCACACGACGTCCGGCTGCAGGCGATTGCCTTGAGCGTCAAGGGTGAGCATGGTGCCGCCGATCGAAGTCACCAGCGGGTCCGTCGAGGGCCAGCTGTTGACGGGGGTCGTGTACAGGTCGCTGAGGTTCACCTGGAAGTTGGTCGCGCCCTCGTCGCCCGACCCGGCGAGCACGGTCACGTGGTGGCGCGCCGCGTTGAAGAACGATCCCCGCAGGTCGAGCAGGGAGCCCGCGCTCGGGAATGTCTCCTCGGTCGCGCCAAAGCTCTGCGAGATCACGTCGGCCAGGTGGTGGTCGATCGCGTAGTTCTCCGCCGTGACGATCTCAGGAAAGCCCTGGGTGCCCTCCGTCTCGCTGACGGGCGTCTCCTCGAGCACGATGTTCGCGCCGGGCGCGAACACGTGGCTCCACTCGACGTCGAGCGTGGTCTCGGCCGCCCAGCCCGTCATGTCGCCGTTGGTCACGTCAAACGGCGGAACTGTACCGGCGTCCTGCCGGATGACGAGGCTTGGCGGGTCCGGGATGCCGAAGGTCTGGTCGAACACGTGCAGGTCGTTGGCGATCGTGGGCGAGCCGAATGCGTCCACGATGAGGATGGTGGCGCCTCGTCCGTCGATGCCGGCGTTGTGGAGGCCGGCCATGTTGTAGGCCTTGACCAGCTGGAAGGGCTGGTAGCAGTGGAAGCCAAAGATGACGTTCAGGCAGTCGGCCGTCGTCGGAGGGCTATGCAGCCCGGGGAACTCATGCACCTGCGGGTGTAGCGCGATGACCGCCGCCTGTTGGGCGACGGACGCACCCACCCCTACACCGCTCGACGCGGCCAGAAATCCCGCGGCCAACGCATGGACGAGCTGTCTACCCCTCATTTCGCTGCCTCCTCCAACCCTCTTCTCCCAGCCGTTGCGGAGCGCGACGAGCATGCTGGCTCCCGGGTTTCCTGTCAAGTTCCGATCGCGAAACGCGCGAGACTTACCGCTTGCAAATGCAGGCCGTGTTGTTCGCCGGATGCGAACCCGAGGTCGCAGCTTTCGACGAGCGCATCCTGGCGGTGGGCGCGGGCGCACGCGCGGCCGCGGGACGGCGCGCCGAGGTGGTCCGGCTGCGCGGGACTGCGTGGCCTGGCCTCATCGACTCGCACATCCACCTCGAAGGGTTGGTCGACCGCAAGCTCACCCTCGACCTGACAGCGGCGGTCAGCCTGAAAGACGCGCTCGCCATGGTGAAGGAATGGGCCCAGCGCGTACCCAAAGACTGGTGGGTCGTCGGTGCGGGTTGGTACAACGACGCGTGGGGCCAGTCCGCCTTTCCGACGCGCCAGCAGCTCGACAGGGCTGCCGGCGGGCGGCGGGCTTACCTCAGGCGAAAGGACGGCCACTCGGCGTGGGTCTCGAGCGCGGCACTGCGCGTTGCAGGCATCGATCGCTCCACCGCAGATCCGCCCGGCGGCGCGATTGACCGCGAGGAGCGGGGTGAGCCGGCGGGCATTCTGCGCGAGACGGCGATGGATCTCGTCGCTCGCCTCCTTCCGGCCTCGACCGACGCGGAGGTCGATGCGGCGATGGCGGCGGTCCTGGCCGACCTGGCGCGTCTGGGCCTGACCGGTGTGCACTCGATGGACAGCGCGCGCGGGCTCGCCTCGCTGCAGCGCCTCGCGTCGCGCGGTCCGCTGCCCGTTCGCGTCATCTACAACCTGCCGCTGTGGGACCTTCCGCACGCCGAGCGCCTCGGGGTGCGTTCGGGCTGGGGCGACCCGTGGCTGCGGATCTGGGGCGTCAAGGCGTTTCTCGACGGCTCGCTGGGAAGCCGGACTGCGGAGATGCTCGACGGTTCCGGGACTGCGCGGCTCGCGCAGCCGGAGCTGGAGGACCTGGTCAGGCGGTGCGTCCAGTCCGAGCTGAACGTGTGCCTGCATGCGATCGGCGACGCCGCGGTCCGCCGCGCGATCGACGCGTTCGCCCCGCATCGCAACGCGTGGAGTGGCTGGCGACCCCGCATCGAGCACGCGCAGTGCGTCCACCCGAAGGACATGGCCAGGATGGCGAAGGTGGGTGTCATCGCGTCGATGCAGCCCATCCACGCGGTCGCCGATCGCGAGCTGGCCGATGCCATGTGGCCCACCGTCACGGCTTACTCGTATGCGTGGCGCGCTCTCGAGCGCGCCGGCGTGCGTCTGGCCTTCGGCTCCGACGCTCCCGTCGAGACGGCAGATCCCCTGGCAGGGATCGTGGCGGCGACCACGTGGCGGCGCGGCGCGCGCTGGCACCCAGAGCTGGCCCTGACGCAGGCGTCCGCGTTACGCGCCTATACGTCCGGCGCCGCCTACGCCGCCGGTATGGAGAAGGAGGTGGGCGCGCTGCGGCCGGGGATGCTTTGCGACATGACGGTCGTCGACGAGGGCGGCGTCATCGCCACTGTCGCCGGCGGCCGGATCACGTGGCGGCGAAAGCCTGCCTGAGCTTTTCTGCCGTCTGCTCGAGCGCCTCGTTGATGATCTTCACGTCGTCGATCACGGCCATGAAGTTGGTGTCGCCGTTCCAGCGCGGCACAACGTGGAAGTGAACGTGGTCGGGGATGCCGGCGCCGGCCGCGGTGCCAACGTTGACGCCGGCGTTGAGGCCGTCAGGGTTCATTGCGTGCCTCAGCACGGTGAACGTGCGCTTCACGGCCCGCATGAGGTCGGCCGTCTGCGCGTCCTCGAGGTCTTCGAGACTCGGTCTGTGCGCATGCGGCGCTACGAGGGCGTGACCGGGGTTGTACGGGAACTTGTTGAGCAGCACGATGGCGCCCTCCGGCCGCCAGACGACGAGCCTGGCATCCTCGTCCTCGGGATTCTCGATCACGCGGCAGAAAAGGCAGCCGGGTCGCTGTTTGACGCCGACGTACTGCATGCGCCACGGCGCCCACAGTCTCTCCATTGATCTACGTCCTTCTATTGCTGATGGTGACGGCCGTCTGGGGCTGGACTTTCGTCCTGGTCAAAGACGCAGTCACACAGTATCCGACGCTGCCTTTCCTGCAGATCCGGTTCGCGCTCGCGCTGGTGGTCATGGTCCTGCTCGTCCGCCGGCTGCCCACGCGGCGGGAGCTGCGCATCGGCGCGATCGTGGGCACGGTCCTGGCCGCCGGATACCTGACCCAGACGGCGGGGCTGACCTCGACAAGCCCGGGCAACGCGGGCTTGATCACCGGGATGTTCGTCGTGTTCACGCCTCTTTTGAACCGGATCTTCGGGGCCCCGATACGGTGGTGGACGTGGACCGCAACGTTCGCTTCGCTTGCAGGCCTCGTCCTTCTGACCGGCGGGCCCTCCGGGATGGGGTTCGGCGACCTGCTGGTCCTGGCGTGTGCGGTGCTCTTCGCGCTGCACATCGTGCTGCTCGGCCGGTGGTCGCCGGGCCTGCCGGCCGCGCCGCTCGCGATGGTCCAGATGGGCGCCGCGGCTGTGATCTTCAGCGCGGGCGGGACATGGCAGCTGCGGCCGCCGAGCGGGTCGGTGTGGTTCGCGATCGTCGTCACCGGCGTGTTTGCGTCCGCGCTCGGTTTCTACATCCAGACCTGGTCGCAGGGTTTCATCAGCGCCAACCGCACCGCGCTGATCCTCGCCACCGAGCCGGCGTGGGCGCTGGCGGCGTCGGTCGTGCTGGCGGGCCAGCGCCTGGGACCGCTGCAGGCCGCGGGCGCGGCGATCGTCTTGCTGGCGATCGTGGGTCATGAACTGGCGTCCTTAAAATTTGAACCCCATGGAAACCCGTCCCCGCCGTAGCTTCTTCGTCCCCCAGGAGATCGAGCCCAAGTGGCAGAAGGCCTGGGCCGAGCACGGCGTGATGAAGGCGTCCGACAGCTCGCCGAAGCCGAAGTTCTATGACCTCGTCATGTACCCGTACCCGTCCGGAGAGCTGCACATGGGACACGCCCGCAACTACGTGATGGGCGATGCGCTGGCGCGCATGAAGCGGATGCAGGGCTTCGAGGTGCTGCACCCGTTCGGTTGGGACGCCTTCGGCCTGCCGGCCGAGAACG
>DATIOJ010000041.1:0-35795 GCA_035473355.1 Candidatus Limnocylindrales bacterium | reverse complement strand
TCAGCCGCCTTAAGAAATCCACCGAGAGCAACGAAACGTGGCTCAGCCCGCGGGGGCCGGAAGGCTACCCGGGAAGCCGCTTCAAGGCCACGATCGTGACATCGTCGAAGAGCTCCTTTTCTCCCGCTCCGTGGGCGAGGATGTCCACCATCTCCTGCGCGCTGGCTGCCCGCCGCGCCTCGTACGGAAGCTGTACCTCTTTGGTCGCGAGGTCGGGGCGAAGGTCGAGCAGCCCGTCGGAGAACACAACCAGCGTGTCGCCTGGATTCAGCACCGCGCGACCGGCGACGAATTGGGTGTCGGGAAAGATCCCGATCGGCGCGCTGCGCTCAGGCAGCAGCTCCTGCCTGGCCACGCCGCGCAGCAGGCGGGCATGGCCGTGGCCGGCGTCCACGTACGCGAGCTCTCCGCTGCGGGAGTCGAAGGTGCAGTGGAACACGGTGACGTAGGCGTGATTCACATCGAGCGCGGCAGACATCACGATGCTCGCCTGCCTGATGCCCGCGTCGAGCGGATCGACTCCCGCCACACCGCGAAGCGCGGCGCGTGCCGTGGCCATCATCAGCGAGGCCGGCAGTCCCTTGCCCATCACGTCGCCCAGCGTGACGGTGATGCGGCCTTCGCCCGACACGTACCAGTCGTAGAAGTCGCCGCTGATCTCGCGGGCCGGTGTGAAGTGCGCCGCAACCTCGAATCCGTCGGCCCGGTAGGGGGACGCGGGCAGCATCCCGGCCTGCAGCTCGGCCGCGCGTCGCATCTGCTCGGCGCGCTCGGCGACCAAACCTTCGAGCCGCTGCAGGTTGGCGCGGTTGTCCCTCTCCAGGGCGCGACGCCTCAGGTTGTTGACGATCAGGAGGTAGAGCTGGGTGGCGCCGACGGGCTTGACGTGGTACGCGAACGCCCCGTTCTCCAGGGCGGCCCTGCCGAGCTCAGGGTCGTCGACGCCCGAGATCATGACGACCGCCGTGTCGGGCCGCGTCGTGCGCAACTCCTCCAGCAGGCCGTAGCCGGATTCGTCCGGCAGCCGGACGTCGAGAAGGGCCACGGCGTAGTCGTTGGTCTCGATCAGGCGCCTGGCCTCGGCCCCGCTCAGGGCCACGTCGCACTCGAAACCGCGGCTCCTCAAGGTTCGCGCCATGACCTTCGCCAGCGCCTCTTCGTCGTCGACGACGAGGACCCGCTCTGAGACAGACGATTTGGCCACGGCCACGCAGTCTAGGTGCTCGGCGCCGGAGATCCGAAGCATATGCGCGGCATCGGCGGCCGGAGCCGAGGAGACGACGAGCACGCGAGGGAGCGCATCGCGTAGATGCCCGACCGAGCGAGCGCAGGAGTTGACGATGGCTTCAGCGCGCCGGGCCCACGAAACGTCAGATTTCGTGGGCGGGCGCGCCCGGCCGCCTAGGCCTGCGCAGATGCAAGGAGACTCCGGCGCAGGGCACCTTATACAGGCTAAAGTCGCCGCTTTCTGCCATATGCTGATCGCCCCCCAAATGAGCCTCGAAGTCCAGACCCGCCAGACCGACGGAGGCATCACGGTGGTCGCCCCCACCGGCCGCCTCGACGTGGCCGGCGCGCCGGCCCTGAAGGAGGCGATCACCGAGGTGGTCAAGGACGGCCCGCCGAAGATCGTGATCGACATGGAGGGCGTCAGCTTCGTCGACTCCACAGGGCTTGGTTCCGTCATCGCGGCCCTCAAGCAGATTCGCGGAAGCCAGGGCGAGCTCCGCCTGGCGGCGCCCAACCAGCAGGTCCGCGTCGTGCTCGAGCTGACGACGCTGGACCGGATCTTTCCTTATTACGCGACTCTCGAGGAAGCCCTCGCGGGCTTCTGAGCCCTTGCAGGGGGAGCGCGAAGTCGTTGAGCTGCACGCCACCTTTGCAGCCCTCGAGGAAGGCCTGGAGATCCTCCATCGCTCGGTCGATCAGCTCCGGGAGTCCAGCGGCCGCGGCGCCGACGACATTGCCCTCATCCAGTTCGAGACAGCGCTCGCGGAGATCGGCGGCAACGCCCTCGGCCACAGCGGGACGACGGCCAACAAGCCCGTCGAGTACGTCCTGCGCTGGAACGCCCACAAGGTCGTGGCCTGGATCGTCGACCCGGGGCCTGCGGTCAACGGCGCCTGGGTCCGCGACATGCCACCGCCGACCAGCGAGGCCGGGCGCGGACTTCCGCTCGCGCGGTCGCTGCTGGACGAGCTCCACTACGAGCGCGTCGGAGGTCTCAACCGTTGGCGACTCGTGAAGCACCTATGAACGAACACCAGGGAGCCCCCCAGATAGACGAACCGATGGACCCCGGTCGCGTGCTGATCCACGACTTCCGCAACCTCCTCGCCGTGATCGTCAACTACAGCGAGCTGATCGCGGAGGAGCTCAACGACCCGGAGGCGATTCGAGCCGACATCCAGGAGATCAAGGCCGCGGCGGAGCGCGCGATTGCGATGACCGAGAGGCTCCCGCGATCGGGTAGACCGGCCACGTGACGGTCGTCAAGCGCACAGGCGCCGGGCCCGACGGTCAGCACCCTGCGCTCGTCCACCACGACATCGCGCTGGTGGTCGACGACGACGAGCAGGTGCTGCGCCTCGTCAAGCGCGTTCTCGAGCGCGCCGGCTTCGAGTGCGTCGCCGTCAACAACGGCCACTCGGCTCACAACGCAGCCGTCGAGTGGCGCCCGGACATCATCCTGCTCGACCTGATGATCGGCGACGTCACCGGCGACGAGATCATGGCCAGGCTGCGCGAGGACTTCCGGACCCGGCTCATCCCGGTGGTGTTCCTGACCGTCCGCGACTCCCTCAAGGACAAGGTCGAGCACCTGCTGTCGGGCGCGGACGACTATGTGACCAAACCCTTCATCCCCGAGGAGCTCGTCGCGCGCCTGCGCGCGGTGATGACCCGCTCGACGACCACCCGCGGCCTCAGCCCGCTGACGGGGATGAGCGGAAACAGCGACATCCTGCGCGAGATCACTCGCCGCCTCGCCGAGCACCAGCGGTTCGCCGTGCTCTATCCCGACATCGACTCCTTCAAGAGCTACAACGACCACTACGGGTTCCTGCGCGGGGACGACGTGATCAAGACGCTGGCGACGATCATCCTCGAGGTCCTCGAGGAGCACTCCTCGAGCCAGCATTTCGCGGGCCACGTCGGCGGCGACGACTTCGTGATCCTGACCGACCCGGGCATGGCGGAGACCATCGCGGGCGAGCTGACCAGGCGCTTCGACAGCGCCATCCCCGCCCTGTACGACCCCGCCGACCGCGAGCGCGGCTGGATCGAGTCCGAGGAGCGCAACGGCAACATGCTGCGCACGCCGCTCGTCTCGGTCTCCATCGGGATCGTGATCGCCGAGCCCGGCAGCTACACGAGCGCCGCCGCCGTCGCCGCGCGCGCGTCGGAGGTCAAGGGCGTCGCCAAGCGAATGCCCGGTTCGAAGTGGGTCATGGATCGGCGGCGTCCGCCGGAGCGATTCACCGCATGAGCGACGTCACGATCGAAACGCCGCCGGCACCTGACGCGCCGCAGCCAGTGCCGCGCATCAAGGTGGTCGTGCACCGGCTGGACGGCGGACTCGAGGAGGGCGAGTCGGACGCGAGGCGGATCAGCAGCGACGGCTTCCCCATCTACTCGTCGCCGGAGTCGCCGCGGCCGCGCTTCGTCCCCAGCCGCGACATCAAGTACATCGTGTTCGGCTCGGTCGACGACCCAAGCCTGGAGCCAGACCCCGGCGACAAGAGCCCCGCGCAGAAGGCGATCCTCCGCTTCCGCGACGGAGAGTGGATCCCCGCGTACATCGAGCAGGGCGTGCGTCAGGACGGCGACGGGATCGCGATCAAGATCCGGCTCACCGAGCTGCAGCGCGTCGTGCCGGCCGTGGCTGCCTCCGCGTCTCTGTTCGAGATGCAGTTCGTCGACACGTGGGCCACCCCCGCCCGTTCCGGCGAGCAGCCGCGCCGGCGCCGCACCGACATCCTCGAGGCGGCGGCGCAGCAGGGTAGGGACCTGAACAAGCTCGCCAACGACTTCCGCGACCGGCTCGCCTTGATTCGCGACGTCGGGCTGACCACCGGCGACACGATCGCGTTCTCGCGCGCGGTGCGGACTCATCTCGATCGCTTCCTGCTCGAGGACGGGATCACGCTCAACCCGCAGGAGAAGTCGGCGCTGGCCGACATCATCCTGCGCGCCGCGGTCGGCTACGGCCCGCTCGACAGCCTCCTCCACGACCGGTCGGTCAGCGAGATCATGGTCAACGGACCGGACCAGATCTTCATCGAGCGGCGCGGAGTCCTGACCAAGGCCGAGGCGCGTTTCGAGGACGAGAACCAGCTGCTCGAGACCATCCGGCGCATGGTCGCCACCACCGGGCGCCACATCGACGGCCTGAACCCCATGGTCGACGCGCGCCTCCCCGACGGAAGCCGCGTGAACGCCATCATCCGCCCGGCCGCGATCCACGGCCCTGCGCTGACGATCCGCAAGTTCAAGGACGCGGTTCTCGGCATGGAGGACCTCAAGCACGAGGGCAGCCTCAGCCCCGCGATGGCGGAGTTTCTTCAGGCCGCCGTGCTCGGTCGCATGAACATCCTCGTCTCGGGCGGCACCGGGTCCGGCAAGACCACGACCCTCAACGTGGTCGCGCGCTTCATCCCGCACAACCAGCGCGTCATCACGATCGAAGACGCAGCCGAGCTGCAGATCGACCACCCCCACGTCATCGCGCTCGAGCACCGCCCGCCCAACGTCGAGGGCAAGGGCGAGCTGACCATCCGGCAGCTGCTGCGCAACAGCCTGCGAATGCGCCCAGACCGCATCCTCGTCGGTGAGGTCCGCGGCGCTGAGGCGCTCGACATGCTGCAGGCCATGAACACCGGACACGACGGATCGATGTCGACCATCCACTCCAACTCCGCGCGTGACGCGCTGTCCCGTCTCGAAACGATGGTGATGATGGCGTCCATCGACATCCCGTTCGAGGCCGTGCGCGCGCAGATCGCGTCGGCGGTCAACCTGATCGTCCACCAGGCGCGCATGCCGGACGGCCGGCGCAAGATCGCGCAGATCGCCGAGGTCGTCGGCTACGACTCCAACGGACCCATCCTGCGCGACATCTTCTTGCTCGGGATGGGATCAGACCTGCGCCTCGAGTACAACGCCACCGGCTACGTGCCGACCGCGCTGGACAAGGCCGCGTTCTATGGGGTCCAGGTCAACCAGGACCTGTTCGACCCGTCGAAGTCTCGGTTCATCCCCGCCGGGTCCGACAGCATGATGCCGGTCACGAAGGACCCCCTCATATCCGGCCAGGGCAGGCCGGACAGCGTCGAGCACCGCACCGTCGTGGTCGTCCCCTTCAGCTCGGAGCGACCCGCCTCGCGCCCCACGAGCGGGGGGGCGGCCGAGCAGGCCGAGCCACCACCGCCGGCGCAGACGCCCGAGATGGCGGAAGAGATGCGCAAGCTGATCGACGCCGCCCGATCTGCGGTGGCCGACCTCCAGGCCGCGGCGCCCACTCCCACGTTCGCGGCGCCACCGGTAGCGCCCCCGATTGCGCAACCGCCGCCCGCGGCTCCTGTCGCCTATCCCACACCGGCTTCGCCGGCGCCGATCGTGTACCCGACCCCGCCCCCCGCCGCCCCGCCGCCGCAGTACACGCCCCAGTACCCCCCCGCCGCCTACGCTCCGCCACCCGACTTTCACGCCGGGCAGGCGCTCGAGGCCGCGACCGCGATGGCCCGCGCCACGACCGCGCTCGGCCAGCTCGCCGCGGCCTCGAGCGGTTTCAGCGGCATGCTGCCGACGGTCCGCGCCAACGAAGGCGCGCCCGGGCCGGCCGGCGCCTCGCGCCGCATCCAGGCCGTGATCGAAAGCATCATCACGCGCCGCGGACTGAGCCTTCGCCTGGCCGAGCCCCTGACGCAGGCTTTCGAGGGCGCCGAGCTGAAAGCAAGCGACTACGCGCGCGACCAGAAGATCAGCAAAGACTCCGCCGGACGCGAGCTGCGCCTGGCCGTCGAGTCAGGGCTGCTGCAGCCCGTTCGTTACCCGCAGGGCGAAGCCGGGTACCGCGCCTCGCAGGGTCTGCTGCGCGAGATCGCCGAAGGTCTCGGCCAGCCGGTAAACGCCGCCGCGCCGCTCACCGCCGAGACCATCATCGGCAGCCTCGCTGTCGGCCAGACCGAAGGCACGGTGACCATCATGTTCACCGACGTCGAAGAGTCGACGCGGCTGCTCTCGAGTCGCGGCTTCACCGCATCGCACGAGATCATGAAGGCGTACGAGACGATCATCGACGACAAGATCAGCCAGCACGCGGGCCGGCGCATAAAGGGTCTCGGCGACGGATTCATGATCAGCTTCGGCTCCGCGCGCCATGGCGTCGAGTGCGCGCTCGACATCCAGGACGCGATCACCGAGTACAGCAAGCAGAACCCAGAGCGCAAGATCCGGATCCGGATCGGCCTCAACACCGGCGAGGTCGTCGAAGAAGGCGGCGACATCTTCGGCGCGGCGGTCAACGTGGCCGCGCGCGTCGCCGGCAAGGCCAAGGGCGGCGAGATCCTGGTGTCGGAGATCGTGCGCCAGCTGGTGGGGCCCATCGCCGAGATGAAGTTCGACTTCCGCGGACGCTACAAGCTCAAGGGCTTCCCCGACCGCTGGCGCCTGCACCAGGTCACGCCAGGCGAGGTCAAGGAAGCCCCGCGCGTCATGACGTCGGCCGACGGGTTCGTCGATCGGGACCAGGAGCGGCTCGACATCCGCATGACGCTGGACCGGGCCTCGGCCGGCAGCGGATCTTTGTTGTTCCTGACCGGCGCCCCCGGCATCGGCGCTTCACGACTCGCCTCCGAGGTGGGTGGCGAGGCGGCGGCGAAGGGCTGGATGGTGCTGAGCGGTCGCTGCCTCGAGACCGCGGGCGCGCCTTACGGACCTTTCCGCGAGGTCCTCAGCATGGCGGTTGCCGCATCGACCGCAAAGGTTCTGACCGACGCGACGGGACACCATGGTCCACTGCTCGCCCAGCTCGCGCCAAGTCTCCGGCAGAAGGTGCGCGGCATGGGGGCGGCGCCGGACATCAGCGCGGACAAAGTCCGCGAGCAGCTCTTCAAGTCGACCCACGCCTTCCTCACGGGGGTCCAGGCGACCAAACCGATGCTGGTCCTGTTGGACAACCTCCAGTGGGCCGACGAGGCGACCCTGCTGCTGCTGCGCGACCTCGCGGAACGCGTGAGCGCGAGCCGCATGGTCATCATCGGCACCTACTGGGACTCGGAGCTCGACTCCGCCCGCCCGTTCGCGACGATGCTGTCTCGGCTGTTGAGGCGCCGCCGCGCGCAGCGCATCGCGCTAGGCCGGTTGACGGACCATGACGTCGAGCGAGTCGTCGCGGGAATGGCGGAGGTTCCGCTCACTCCCGTGCAGGTCATCGGCATCCAGGCCGCGACCGAGGGCAATCCGCTCTTCGTGGAGCACTCATTCCTGTACATGGTCGAGTCGGAGAGCATGCTTGGCGCGTCCGGCCACGCGCAGTCCAGCTACACGGAGGAAGACCTCGAGCTGGCGCAGAGCGTGCGCGGATTGATCAGCCGGCGCATCCAACGCTTGAGTGAACCGGCGCAGCGAATGCTCGTCGCCGCGGCGGTGATCGGGCGTGACTTCGACGTGTCGCTTCTCGAGGCCTTCGGCGAGCTGACAGGGCACGAGTTGCGCGATGCGCTGGACGAGGCGACGCGCGGTCACTTCCTGGTGGCTGCGCCGAAGGAGACATACCGCTTCGCGCATGACCTCGTCAGGCAGCGCGTCCTCGCGCCGCTGCCCCTACCTCGGCTGCAGGCCTACCACCTCGCCGTGGCCGACACGCTCGAGCGGGCCTACGGCAAAGCGGCGGAGGAGCGCGCCGGCGAGATCGGCTACCACCTCTACCAGGCCGGGACGGCCGCCGACCCGTTCCGCACCGCCTCGTTCCTCAGCCATGCGGCGAAGAACGCGCTCTCCATCGGGGCCTTCGAGGAAGTCCTGCGACTCGTCGACTCGACTCTGCAGCTGATGCCGGCGGACAAGACCAGGGAGCGCGCCGACGTCCTGGCGACCCGGGGGCAGGCGCTCTGGGGCCTGGGGCGGCTCGACGACGCCAAGGCGGCCTGGAAGGGGTCGATCGAGCGTTACGAGGAGCTCGGCGACGGCAAGGCGGCAACCACCGTCCGGCATCGCATCGCGCACCTCGAGAACCGCGGGGAGCGAGCTGAGGCCAACGGCGCGGGACCCGCCGACGGGACCGAGGTCAGCGAGACGGCTTCCGCCGCGCCCGAGCCGGAGCTGACTACCCAGTAAGGCGGGAGGCGGGCGGCACAGGCGCGTAGAGCGAGCTGTAGGTGATGCTCGGCAACGTGCCGCTGAACGACACAGTGTCCGCCCACAGGCCTCCGACGCCGACCGCCTCGGCGACGTAGGGTGAGGTCACGCTGAAATCGCTGGCCGGCGCGTAGACGAGGCCGATGTAGGCGGAGTTGCGGTTGGCGCCCATGACGTTGTTGCTGCACGTGTTGCTGGGTGGCTCGTACACCGCCACCCAGTTGTACTGGTAGCCGCTGAAGATGTAGGTGTCACCGCCGTTGCTGGTGACGATGCAGCCGTTCCCGGGCAGGTACAGCTCGACGGCTCCTGGCGTGATAGCGGCAGGACAGCTCGCAAATGCTCCGGCCGTCGTGACGCAGTTGTTCTCGTTCGCCCGGTCGCCGCGCGCTCCCGCGGCGCGGCCCGGATTCTGGTTGGGAAGACCGAACGCCAGCGGTGCCGTCTGGGGGTCCGGCGGACAGGCGCCAGACGTACCCGGCGCCGCCGCGCAGTTGGGCGCAAAAGGCGGCACGAGCTCAGCGTCCAGCAGGATCGACTCATGGCCCAGCGAGCATCCGTTGCCGTTGAACTGGGGACACGAATTGGTGTTGGTGTTCTGGACCGAGCCGCTGACGGAGAGATTTGCGGCCAGTCCAAACGGGCCCGCGCACCCGTTGCCTGGGGGCGCCGCATAGATGTTGTAGGACCTGGCGCCGGGCACATTGCTCACGGTCAGCTGGATGGCGTCGAAATGGGTGTTCACGTTGATCTGCTGACACATCGAAGGAGCGCTTTCGCGCTGGTAGGTGACACCGTTGTAGACGTCCGTGCGCACGGACGTGACCACGAAGGCCCACTGTCCTACCGGGACATCGGCGATGCCGAATGTCTTGGACAGCTGATAGCTGCCCGAGCAGTTGACGCCATTCGTGTCCCAGAACTGGTTGGAGGATCGCGAAGTGTTTCGCGCGGGATCAGGCTCATCCGGTGGTTTGAGCTCGTTGCTCACGAAGTCCCCCAGGTTCTGGACCCCGACCTGAAAGTCGTAGACCCCGCCGCTGAGAAACCAGCACTGCCCTCCGTTGAGGACAGGCCGAGACGAGTAGACGCCTGGAGGGACGACCACCGTTCCGCTGGGCAATCCCTGACCGGACCCCGTGACGGTCGGCGGGGGGTAGCCGGGGTCGGCCAGGTTGAAACCCGATCGCGTCGCCCCGGCCACGTCTGGATACCCGCACGGCGTCGAGGCGCCGCTTGGATAGCAGGCGGTGGTGACCGAGCCGGGCACCGGGGACTGGCACCGCGCGTAGATGTCGCCCGCGACGCGCATGGATGCGCTCGCGAGTGAGATCGCGCCGTTGGCCACGATGTCACCGTTCACGTTCAGGGTCCCGCTCCCGCTGATGCTGATCGTGGCGCCGCTGATGCCCCCGCATCCCTCAGGTCCCAGAGCGGCGATCGCCGGGGTGTAGCGAAGGTTGTTGACGTTGCCGGTCGACGACGCGGCCAGCGCCGGACTGGTCCCGTTCGTGAGAATGCGCGCGAACTGAAGCTGGAGGTTGCGACGGGCGCTCAGCGTGAGCTGGCCGCCCTGCGGCCCCAGTCGCTGGGCGACCTCCGTGAGCACGGTGTTGTCTGAGTACGTGCAGGTCACGGTCCACGGTGCGGCGCCAGGCGATCCCCACCCGCTGCACGCGGGCGCGGTGTAGAGCCGCAGGTTGGTCGCGAAGATGGAGGCGGCGACCTGTTCGGCGCTGGTCCAGCTCCCCGTCTGCTGCAGGTTGTCACCCCCCGCGAGAGACGCCGCGTCGACGGCAGCCTGCAGGTCGCGCCGGAGCGCGAAGGCGCGAGAGCCGTCGATCGCGATGGCCACCATGCCGATCAGGACCGTGAGCATCAGCGCGATCAGAACGATCGCCTGGCCTTCCTGACGCCGCATCAGTACTCCGTGCGAAAGACCGCCGCCGCGGAGATCACGACGTGGTTGGCGGTGGCCTGCGCGACGATGGGCGTGATCAGCACCAGGTTGAAACGGAGCGTCACCTGCAGAGCGTCGTTGCCCGAGGCTGGGCTCACGGCGCTGCATGACCCGACCGCGAGGGCGGCGTACTGCCCGCCCGGCGCGTTGGGCGGCGGAGACGTCTCGACCGTGGTGGGCGGACTGGGTTCCGTGATGTAGAGCCACGCCGAGTTAGCAGGCGGCGTGGCAGTCGTCACCGGCCCCTGCGGGCACGGCGCAGATACCGGCGCGCCGAGCATCTGGGCGCTCACCGTGCTGAGAACGTCAGCGTTGGTCGGCAGCTGGTTCGACGCCCGGACCGCCGTCCGCGCCCCTTCACGGGCTGCGTGGTTGAGCATGTCGTAGTAGAAGACGGCCCGACCAAGGTCGATGACGCCGAAGAGCAGCAGGAGCAGCACGGGCGACACGAGCGCGAACTCGATCAGCGCCTGGGACTGCTGGCCCTTCCTCCCCGCCGGTGGAGAGCTGTCGAGGGAAGGCCGGCGGGGGGGCACCCTCATGGACCCTGCACGGTCATGTGCTGGTTGACCGCGAGCTGGAAGACTCCAAACTGCGATTTGACGAGGGGCGTCAGGGGGCCGTAGGTGTAGAGAACGATGACGTTGAGGTCGAGCTGGCCCATGTTCGTGGCGGGGGACGTGTAGTCGAGGCCGGGCGTGTTGGCGTAGCAGATGTAGAGCCACGGCTGGTTGGCAGTCGGGGGGTAGGAGGCCGAGGTGTAGGGCGGATTGTGGTAGGCGTTTCCGTCGGTGGACGTCGGGCAGGTGTTGCCCGGGTTCTTGAGCACCGAGGCCGGAAGCGAGATCGCCGCCAGCTCCGCGTCGACCGACCCCTTGATCTGATTGTCGTACAGGTAGGGGTGGGAAAGGCTCGGCGCGTCGTACCAGGCCCCGTGCCGGGCACCCTCCCGGACGGCGTTGGAAAGGGTCTCCTGGACGAACACGGAACGGCCGATGTCGACCAGTCCGCCGACCAGCAAAAGGAGCACCACAGAGGACACCGCGAACTCCACGAGGGACTGCCCGCGCTCCTTCGGATGTGGCTTTTTCAGTATCAAGTAAGGGGGGCTCGGCACCGGCATATCTTGCCTATGATTGGTCGGCCTTGCGGACGTTTAGCGCAATTACCTCGCGCCGGCCATTCACTCTTTTGGGCATTCTGCTGGCGCTGCTGGTGATCGTCGCGTTCGTCCTCGTAGCACTCAACGCCAGCCAGGCCAACTCGAGTCCCCAGCAGACCGTGGTGGTCGCGAACAAGCAGCTGCAGCCCCGGGTCCCGATCGCGGCCGCCGACCTCTCCACCCGGACGCTCTACGTGCCGGGCAACTACCCGAAGGTCTACTTCGGGAACGTCGACGAGGTGGCCGGAATGGTGCCGCTCGTGACCATCGTGACGGGTGAGGTGATCACCAACAACGACGTGGTCAGGGCCACCCAGGCGCTGGGCTCGCAGTCCGAATTCCTACCCATCCCGAAGGGGTACGTCGCGTTGACGATCCCCACCAGCGAGCAGCAGGGGGTGGCCGAGTACATCCAGCCCGGCGATTACATCTCGGTCATCGCTACGGTCTCTTCCGGCAACAAGGTCGCCTCGAAGACGATCTTCACCCAGCTGCATGTGATCAAGGTCGGCACCGCCTCCAACAGCGGGTCCGCGGGCGCGTCCAGCCTCACCGTCGTGGTGACCGAATGCGAGGCCGAGGTGATCACCTGGTTCGTCACCTACGCCGCCCTCAAGTACACGCTCGAGTCGTACCACGACTACGCGCCCGGCGATCAGAACCCGGACCCCAAGTGCCCGAGCGTCAACGATGCCAAGGGCGTCACGCTGCCGGTCATCCAGGCCGCGTACCCGACTCTGTTTTGAGGCTCTCGAGCTGATGAACCTGCCGCCCCAGGTGATCGTCGCGGTGCCCATGGCCGCCGCGATCATCGTGTTCTTCTGGGCGCTGGACCGGGTCCGCAAGGAGCGTGTCGTCTCCCAACCTGTCGGCCAGCCGCCCGTCCGGGCCACGCCTCGAGAGCTGGTCGAGCGCCTGCTCAAGCCCGCCGCGGAGAACCTCAGCCAGAGGCGGAAGGTGCAGGGCAAGCCGACGCTGAGCGAGGACCTGGCGCGCGCGGGGTTGAACATCACCCCGCCTGAATACCTGCTGCTCCGCATCGGGGTCGTCGCGCTCGGCGCGCTCATCGGCCTCTTCCGGTTCGGAGTCTCCTTGGGGCCGGTGATCCTGGGCGCGGTCGGCTTTTTGATCCCACCGCTCGTGATCGCCTACCTGCAGCGGAGACGGCAGCTGCAGTTCAACGAGCAGCTGGCCAGCATGCTGCAGCTCCTGTCGAACTCGCTCAAGACCGGCTACGCGATCGACAGGGCGCTGGAGACCGTGGCCGCCAAGTCGCAGCCTCCGGTGTCGACGGAGTTCGAGCGGGTCGCCACCGAGATCACGCTGGGCACCTCGGTCGAGGAGGCGCTGAGCTCATTGCTCCTGCGCATCAACAGCCCGGACCTCGAGTTCATCGTCACGGCGATTCTTCTGCACATCCGCGTCGGCGGAAACCTGGCCGAGGTCCTGGACAACATCTCCGACACTCTGCGCGACCGGCTGCAGACCAAGCGCGACATGAGCGTTCTTACCGCGCAGTCGCGCGCGTCCGCGAGCATCATCACCGGCCTGCCGATCCTGCTCGCGCTCGGCCTCTACGTCTTCGTCCCCGGTTACTACTCGCCCATGACCAGCACGTGGATCGGCTACGTCTTGCTCGGGTTCGCGGGCGTGATGATCCTCCTCGGCAACCTGCTGATTCAGCGCATGACGTCTCTCGAGTCTTAGGAGATGCTGCCGATCGCATTTGCCGCGGGAGTGATCTGCGGCGTCATCGTGTTCGCCTACTTCATCGCCATCGACCATGTCCGCGCCACGGTGGGCAACGGCGCGGTCGTGAGCTCGACGCCGCGACAGACCTTCGTCAAGCAGCTCGAGTCGTTTCTCCGCCCGGTGTCGCACCTGCCGGCGGGCACCGCGATCCAGCTGCGACACAAGCTGAGCCAGGCAGGCAACCCCGGGAGCCTGACTCCGGCGGGGTTCCAGGCCGTGCGCTACAGCGTCGCCGCGCTGATGGCGATCGCCGGTCTGGCGGTCGGCCTCATCCTTCCGCTGTCGATGCCCCAGCTTGTCGCCGCACCGATAGCCGGCGCAGTTGCCGCCGTCGCGGGCTTCCTGCTGCCGGGTCTGTGGCTCGAGCAGAGGATCGGGCAGCGGCGCCGCCAGATCCAGCGATCCCTCGCCGAGGCGACGGACCTGCTGACCCTGGTCGTCGATGCAGGCATGAGCCTCGACGAGGGACTGCTCAGCATCACCGAGCGCTTCCACAACGCACTTGGCGACGAGATCGGCAAGGTGCTGCGCGAGATCCGCCTCGGCCGGCCGCGCATGGCAGCCCTGGAGCACATGGCGGACACCGCCGGTGTGACCGACCTCCATCACCTCGTCGAGTCGATCGTTCAGTCAGACCAGATGGGAGTTCCGATCGCGCGTCTGCTGCGCGTGCAGGCGACTGAGATGCGCCGCCGCCAGCGGCAGGGCGCGCAGGAGCGCGCTGCCCAGGCGTCCTCGCGCATGGTGTTTCCGATGGTCGGCTGTATCTTTCCCGTCCTGTGGATCGTGCTGCTCGGACCGGCCATCATCCAGGTTCTGAGGTCCCTTCACTGATGCTCGTGAACAATCGCCAGGGGCCACGCGGCCAGCACCAATCCTTCAGTGATCTCGACAAGCCGCTGTACACGATCAGCGTTGCGGCCGAGATACTGGAGACGCATCCGCGCACCCTCATGCTCTACGAGGACGCGCAGCTCCTGGAGCCGTTCCGCACCACGACCAACCGCCGGCGCTACTCGCAGCGCGACATCAGCAAGGTGCAGGTTATCCAGCACCTGACGCGCGAGAAGGGAGTCACGCTCGCCGGCGTGCGGCACATCCTCAGCCTGTTCGACGTCATGAAGAAGCATCGGGTCGAGCCGCCGGCCGAGCTGCGCGAGATCTTCGATCGCTACTCGCAGCTGATCTAAGAGGTTGAGAGTCTTCCCCGCTACCGGGGAAGTCCCGCCGAAGGCGGGGATGGGGCAAGGCGACTAGGCAGAAGCCGCTCGGCGCCGTCTCTTCGCCGCCGGAGCCCACAGGCTCTCCAGGTCGTAGTACGAGCGCTCGCCGGGCAGAAAGACGTGCGCGAGCACGGAGTCGAAATCGAGCAGGATCCAGCCGGCGTCTTGGTAGCCGTCGACCGCGAGCGGTCTGCGATCCCTGGCCTTGGCCGCCTCGACCATTCCGTCCGCGATCGCGCGCACCTGGCGGTCGGTCTCGCCCTCGCAGATGACGAAGTAGTCGGCCACGGAGGTCTGCTCGCGCACATGGATCACCACGGGGTCCCAGGCTTTCTTCTCGGCTGCGGCGCTCCGCAGCAGACGGGCGAGCTGAAGGGGCGTGAGTCGCCTGGTCCGATCCGCAGCCAACTTCACGATTATGAGGAGTACAGCCGGTGCTCGGCGATGTACCGCTGCACCGCATCGGGAAGCCACTGGCCGACCTGCTGGCGGCCCGCGATCGCCTTGCGCAGCTCGCTGCCCGAGATGTCCGGCGTCCCGCCCTCGCACACGATCGTGCGCGCCGGGTCGAGCCCGGCGTCTTCAAGGTCGCGCGATCCAGGAGGGTCCGTGCCGGGTCGGCTTACGACCACCATCGTCGCGTCCTCCCGGATCTGACCTGGTTGGTGCCAGGTTCCGAAGAGCCGCGCGGCGTCCCACCCGAGGATCAGAAAAAGCTCATCGTCGGGATGCGTCCGTTTCAGCTCGTTGACGGTGTCGGACGTGTACGACCTTCCTCCGCGCTTGATCTCCACATCGCTGACCTCGAAGCGAGGCTCGCCGGCCGTCGCGCGTTTGCTCATCTCGAACCGCTGCACGGCGTCGGCCACGGCAGGCTCGCGGTGCGGCGGCGTGGCGCTGGGCACGAAAAGCACACGGTCGAGGTGGGCGCATGCCATCGCGACGCGCGCCGCGGCCAGATGCCCGACGTGGATGGGATCGAACGTGCCGCCCAGGATCCCGATCCTCACGGCTGATACTCGAACTCCGCATCCGCGATCCGAACGGTGTCGCCCGCCTGCACGCCGGCGTCTTCGAGCGCGCGACTGACGCCGAGCCGGTCGAGCGCGGACTGAAACCTGGCGAGCCCGTCTTCGGAGTCGAGGTTCAATCGCTCGAGCATCTTCTCCACGCGCTCCCCTCGCACGACGTAGCCGTACGGCTTGCGCTCCACCACGAGGTCGCTGGCGTCGCGGACCGGGAGTCGCGTGACCCTGGGCATGACCGCAAGCTGAGGCGGTGGCGCGGCCGCCACGAGCGATGCGATCGCATCCTGCAAGGCGGGCAGGCCCTCACCGGTTTGCGCGGAGACGAAGTAAACACCCGCGCGCCGCGTCCTCGCGCGCAGGCGGCGCGCCTCCTCGAGGTCGACCTTGTTGACGGCCACGACGTGAGGACGTTTGACAAGGTCAGGCGAAAACTGCGAAACCTCGTTGCGCACCGTTTCCAGGTCGGTCCACGGATCCGGCTCCGCGCCGTCGAGCACGTAGACCAGCACCTTGGTCCGCTCGACGTGCCGCAGAAAACGCTGACCAAGGCCAGCGCCTTGCGCGGCGCCCTCGATCAACCCCGGGATGTCGGCGAGCACCAGGCGAGCACCCTTGTGCTCGGCCACGCCTAGCTCGGGCGTCAGCGTCGTGAACGGATAGTCCGCCACCTTGGGCCGCGCCGCCGTCAGAGCGGCAAGCAGTGAGGACTTGCCCGCGTTGGGCGGGCCCACGAGGCCGACGTCCGCGATCAGCTTCAGGTCCAGAGTCAGCTCGCGCTCCTCGCCCTTGCGCCCGGGCTCCGAGTAGTCGGGGGCGCGGCGGGTCGAGCTCTTGAAATGCACGTTCCCCCGCCCGCCCGTTCCGCCGCGCGCCACGACCGCGCTGACGTCGGCCCGGTCGAGGTCGGCGACCAGCGCACCCGCTTCGTCGACGGCGACGGTGCCGACCGGGACTTCGATCATCAGGTCAGCCCCGCTGCGGCCGGTCTTGCGGCCACCCGCGCCGTCCGCGCCGCCGTCGGCGTGCCACCGGGCCCGGCGCCGAAATCGCGAGAGGTCGGTGATCTCGTTCGACGCTTTGAGGACTACCGAGCCGCCGCGTCCACCATCACCGCCGTCGGGGCCGCCCCGCGGCACGAACGGCTCGCGACGGAATGAAGCCGAACCTTTTCCACCGTGACCGCCACGCACACTGATGCGCGCGCTGTCGATGAACTGCCGGCTATGAACCTTGCTCGTCGGGTTGCACGGTCACGCGCCGGCCGTCCTTGCCCACGCGCTCGTACTTGACCTGGCCGGCGACCAGGGCGAACAGCGTGTCGTCGCGGCCGAGGCCGACGCCGGTTCCCGGCGCGATCTTGGTTCCGCGCTGACGGACCAGGATGGTGCCCGCGTTGACGACCTGGCCGCCGTATACCTTGACTCCCAGCATCTGCGGATTGGAGTCGCGGCCGTTGCGCGACGAGCCTCCGCCCTTCTTGTGCGCCATCTCTACTCCGCTTCCTTCTTGGTCCGTCGCCGAGCCGGTTTCTTTGCCGGCGCGTCTTCGACGGGCTTCGTCTCTTCAACTGCCTCGGGCTTGACCTCGGCGGTGACCACGGCCGCTTTCTTTTTTGCGGGCGCAGCCTTGGCACGGCCCTTTGGCTTCGCCTTCGGCTCTTCCTTTTCCTCTTCCTCGACCGCCACCCCGACCCCGCCGACCGCGATGATCTCGAGCGAGGTCAGATAGGAGCGGCCTCCGCGGTGAACGCGCACGCGCTTCTTGGACTTGTAGCGGATGCTCTCGATGCGAGGCCCGCGCCGGTGCGCGATCACACGCGCCTCGACGTCCAGGCCGTCGAGGGTCTGTCCCACCTTGACCCCGTCGCCGTCGGCGAGCAGCAACATCCGGCCGAGCTTGACGGAGGCACCCGGCTCGGCCGCGAGGCGGTCGACGAGGATCCGATCACCCGGCACGACGCGGTACTGCTTGCCCCCGCTGATCACGACAGCCGTGGGCGGAATATCAGGCTTGGGCACGGCGAGTGATTGTACCAAGAGCATCCTCCCCACCCGTGGGGAGGTGGTGCCGAAGGCGGCGGAGGGGGTCGTTCTCTTTGTAGGTCACCGTCTTTCGCCGCAGCGTCACGGATTGCACCAGCCCCAGCGCGGCGAGCGTGGTGATCGTGGCCGATCCTCCGTACGAGATCAAAGGGAGGGGAATCCCGGCGATCGGCAGCAGCCCGACGTTCATGCCGACGTTCTCCACCACCTGGACCAGGACCATGCAAAACACCCCGCCACACAGCAGCTCGCCGAACCTGTCGGAGGCCTGGGTGGCCGAACGGAGCAGCCGGAGGAGCAGCGTTCCGAACAGCACCAGGAGGACGAGGCTGCCGAGCAGGCCGAACTCCTCGGCGAACGAGGCGAAGACGAAATCGGTGGCGCGCTCGGGCACGAAGCCGAGCTGGCCCTGCAGCCCATGCAGCCAGCCCTGGCCAAACAGGCCGCCCGAACCGACCGCGATCCGCGCCTGGAGCAGGTTGTAGCCCGCGCCCAGCGGATCCTGGCTCGGATCGAGAAAGATCTCGAGGCGCCGCCGCTGGTAGCCGTGGAGCAGGTGCGGGAGCAGCGGCACGGCGACGACGCCCGCCGTCACGATCGTGGCGAGCTGCGCCGGACGCGCGCCGGCCAGGAACAGCGTCCCCCCGGCAACCGCCACGAGCACGAGCGTCGTGCCGAGGTCGGGCTGAGTGAGGACGAGCGCAGCCGGCGCCGCGACCAGGCCTAGCCCGCCCGCGAAAGAACGCCACGAGACCTGCGCGCCCCGCGACAGATAAGCCGCCAGCACGACGAGGAGCAGCAGCTTCGCGAGCTCGGAGGGCTCGAGCGGAAAGCCCGCGACCGACAGCCATCGCCGCGCCCCAAGCGCAGAGTGTCCGACCAGGTGCACCGCCGCGAGCGCGACCAGCATCACCACGTACAGCGCAGGCGCGAGCGCGCGCAGGCGGCGATAGTCGTACGCCGCCATCGCCGCATAGACGGCGCCGCCGAGGATGACCCACACGATCTGCCGCGTCCAGTCGGCCCCGGCACTGTAGACCGTCATCACGCCGAGGGCCGCGAGCAGCACCGCCAGCGGCGGCTGCACGCGGTCCAGGCGCGACATCAGGCGCGAATCGAGCCCAGGTTGTCGCGGTAGAACCGCATGATGTCCACGCCGATGGGCGCGGCCTCGACCTCGGACAGCTCGCCGCGCTCGACGAAGACCGACAGCGCGATCTCGGGTTGCGCGTAGGGCGCGAAGAAGACAAACCACGCGTGCGTGGGAAGATCGAGGCCGCTGCCTCCCCACTGCGCGGTGCCGGTCTTGCCGCCACCGTCGGCGGGCACACCGGCGGCGCGGAACCAGTAGTTCATGTTGTAGGGCCGGTTGATCTCCTGCCGCATGCCTTCGCGAACCGCCTGGATGTTGTCGGACGACGCGGGCACCGTGCTCATCACCTCGGTGGACTGCTTCGTCACGACTCGCCCGGTCGAGTCGCGCACGGATTGCACGAGCGTGGGCCGCAGCTGGCGCCCCCCGTTGGCGAGTGTCGCCACGTACACAGCCTGGTTGAGGGGCGTCGTCAGCAGGTATGACTGCCCGATCCCAAACGTGATGGTGTCGCCTTCGCTCCAGCGGCACGCGTCGGAGTTGAGGTCCGGCACCCCGCACTGCAGCTGCTTCCAGATTCGGTCGGGCACGAGGCCCGCCATCACGCCCGGCATCTCGATGCCTTTCGCCTGGCCGAAGCCGTACGCCCGCGCGTAACGGGCCAGCGCGACGTCGCCCACCATCGAGGCGACCTGGTAGAAGAAGGTGTCGCACGAGGTGGCGAGTGCCTTCGCGACGTTCATCCACCCGAGGCTGTAGCTCGCCCAGTTGTGATAGATCCAGCCGTTCAGGTTGATGTACGGCGGGCAGTTGAGCAGCGTCTGGGCCGTGATCTTGCCCTCCTGGAGTCCTGCCGTCGCGGTGACCATCTTGAAGGTGGAGCCCGGCGCGTACTGGCCGGCGATCGCGCGGTTCAGGAGCGGCTTATTGGGGTCGCTGAGCAACCGCGCGTAGTCGGCCTGCGAGATGCCGTGGGTGAAGAGGTTCGTGTCATAACCCGGCAGGCTGACCAGGGCCAGCACCTCGCCCGTCCGTGGATCGAGCACGACCGACGCCCCGGCATTCTTTCCGTCGCGCTCCAGACCGGCCGCGAGCGATGCGGCTGTCGCCCGCTGCAGGGAGGCGTCGATGGTGAGGAACACGGCATCGCCCTGCATCGGCGGCTGCATCGCGAGGACCTTCTCGACGCGGCCTCGCGCATCGATCTCCTCATCGGCCCAGCCGTCGACCCCGCGCAGCGTCGACTCCATACCAGCCTCGACTCCGACCTTGCCGACCAGCTCGTCCGGCTGGTATCCGAGCGTCCGCAAACGCGGCAGCTCGCTCGCGTCGATAGGCCCCACGTAGCCGAGGACGTGGCCGAAGACGAGTGGATCCGCGTAACGCCGAATCGCCCGCTGGGCGATGGAGGCGCCGGGCAGATCGGGCAGACGCTCGTTGATCGCCAGCTCCCGCGCCGGCGCAAGGTTCGCCTTGAGGGTGACAGCAGCAAACTGATCGGGGGCGCCCAGCAACTGCGCCGCCAGGGTCGGCTCGGGCACGCCCGCAAGCTTGCTCAGCTCGGCCAGCTCAGCAGCGCGCTCGCGCACGTCGATCGGAAGGCTGGCCGGGACGAAGACCAGGCTCCAGAGCGGACTGTTCTCCACCAGCGGGACGCCGTGGCGGTCGTAGATGATTCCGCGTTCCGCCTCGAGCACCACGCGGTGGATCGAGTTGGCCTGGGCCAGCGCCGCCAGGCGCGGCCCATCGGTGACCTGGAGTCGTGCGAGCTGCAGGGCCAGCACCGCGATCACCAGCACCGCAGCGCACGCGGCAGTAAGGACGCGAGCTGTCCAGCGCGGCTTCGGCTGGCCTCCGCCGAGCTCGATCAAACCGCCTCGACCTTCGCGCGCGTCAGGCCCTGCACGCGGCGCAGCACCTCGTGCGCGAACGGCATCAGGAGCGCGTTGTATGCGACGGCCGCAAACGTCAGTCGGGCCGCAGTCGCCGCTGCTGGCACCGGCATGCCCAGAAAGCCGGCCGTGAGCATCAGGACCAGCGAGTACAGGATCGTGCTCACCCCGGCCGTGAGCGCGAGGTGCACCGCCGTCGTTCGCTCGAGGTAGCGGGTCCAGAGTCCCGTCGCGTACGCGCCGGTCAGCAGCGCCAGCGCGTGCGGACCGAGGGGCCCCGAGGCGGTCAGGTCGAGGAGGACACCGCCGATGCATGCCCAGGCCAGCCCGGATCGCAGGCCGAGCGTCCAGGTCACCGCGATGGTCGCCAGCAGGACCAGGTTGAGGAACGCGCCACCGACCTCGAGATGCGGCGCCCACGTGACCTGCGCCAGCACGAGGGCCAGCATCGACCCCAGGCCGGCGATCCGCCTCACGACGGCGTGAAGTCCGTGATCACGAGGACAAAGCTCAGGTTGGAGGCGTCGTTTACCCACGCGACCTGCGCCTCGTCCGTGGTGGCCGCGTCGCGGTGGTTGACGCTAGCGACCTCGCCCACGACCAGTCCGCGCGGATAGCCGCCGCCGACTCCGCTCGTCAGCACCCACTCGCCGTTCGCTGCGACGACGCCGATCGTGTGCTGCAGCTCGAGCTGCAGCGCAGCGGGGCCGCCCGCGACCGTACCCTGCAAGCCCGACTTCGGCAGGTACACGTTGACCCGGCTTTGCGGATCGGCCAGCGTCTGCACGATGGCGGCGTGCGGGCCGGCCTCGCGGACCCTGCCCAGGAGTCCCGCGCCCGTGACCACGATCATGCCGGACCGGACACCGTCCGCCGAGCCGCGGTCGATCTCCATGGTGCGGCTGAACCCGTCCGGTCCCACGCCGATCACGTCAGCCGCCACCAGGTGGTGGCCCGAAGACTTCTGGAAATCGAGGGCCTGACGAAGCGAGGCGTTTTCCTTCGCCGCGGCGTTGAGCTCGACGACCTGTCTGCGCAGAGCCTCATCCGCGGCGCGGAGCCGAGAGTTCTCGGCCCGCAGGCTCGACACGTCGCCGAAAACCGAAGCCACCCGCTGCGCCTGCGCCGCGACCGACGTCATCGCCTGCTCCAGCGGCGCGAGCGCGCTCTTCGCGGCACCACGCGCGCCCGCCGCCCAGGGCTGCTGGCTCACCATCGCGAGCAGGAGCATCGCGGCGCAGAGCGTCATGAAGAGTCCGGTGGAGCGAGACGGGCTCTTCGCTCCGTGGACCACTAGTGGTGCGCCCGGAGGGCCGGCCGAGAGATCCGGTCCCGAGGGGGTCCAGATGCTAGGCGCCGACGAGCACCGGAGCGAGCGCATCCGTCGATGCGTGAGCGAGGAGCGCAGAAGGCAACGACGCAGATGGGCCGCATCGGGGCCGCAGATCCGGCTGGCGTCTCTGGGCGCACCACTTACCTATGGCCTTAGGGCACGGGCCCGGCGCGTCTTGAGCAGGACGCGGCTGAGGCTGTCGATCTCCTCGAGCACGATGCCGGTGCCGCGCACCACGCACGTGAGCGGATCGTCGGCGATGCGCACCGGCATCAGCGTCTCGTGCGCGAACAGCTGGTCGAGCCCGGCGAGCAACGCGCCGCCTCCACACACGACGAGGCCGCGCTCCATGATGTCGTCGACCAGCTCGGGGGGAGTCGCGTCCAGCGTCGACCTCACGGCGCGCACGATGTCGATCAACACACCGGACAGCGCCTCGCGGACATGGGCGCTCGTCATCTCCACCGTCTTGGGCAGGCCGCTGATGAGGTCGCGGCCTCGGACCAGGAATGAGCGGTCTTCAGCCGTCGGGAACGCCGAGCCCATCGCGATCTTGATGTCCTCGGCGGTGCGCTCGCCGATCAGCAGACCCATGTTGCGCCGCACGTACTGGACGATGGCGTTGTCCATCTCATCGCCGCCCACGCGCACCGACGTCGCGGCGACGACGCCGCCGAGCGAGATCACCGCGACCTCGGTCGTGCCGCCGCCGATGTCCACGATCATCGACCCGCCCGCTGCCTGGATGGGCAGGCCCGCCCCGATCGCGGCGGCCATCGGCTCCTCGACCAGGTGCGCCTCGCGTGCGCCCGCCATGGTGGCCGCGTCGGTGACGGCCCGCTTCTCGACCTCGGTCACCCCGGAAGGCACGCCGAGGACCACGCGGGGATGGCTCACGTGCCACGCCCTGTTGTGGGCGCGCGCGATGAAGTGGCGAATCATGTGCTCGGTCTGCTCGAAGTCGGCGATGACACCGTTGCGCAAGGGCCGAGTCGCGACGATGTCGGCAGGCGTCCGGCCCAGCATGCGGCGGGCTTCCGTCCCGACAGCGAGAACCTGTCCGGTGCGCTTGCTGACCGCGACCACAGACGGCTCGTTGACAACGATGCCGCGGCCGCGCACATGGACGAGCGTGTTCGCGGTTCCGAGGTCGATGCCGACGTCGGCCGACCAGATCCCCAACACGGACGTGACTATGTTCATTGCTGCATCGCGTGCAAGACGTTGGTCAAGTTGTCCGGCGAGTTGCGCGGTGGATGATACACCGCGTGCCCGCGAACCAGGGACGAATCGTCAACGGATTCGCTAACGCATCACGATCGAAGTCGCGATCACGATGACGATCACAAGGCCGGCGAATGGCGCCACCCCTCGCACGTAGAGTCCACGCGCGATCGCCTCGCCACGCGCACGCAGCAACAGTCCCATGCCGATCACCCCGGCGGCGACGAGAATCGTGACGCCGAAGAAACGCAGGAGCCCGGTCGGGTCATCCGCTGACGGTGTGATGAAAAGCGTTGTGAACAGTCCGCAGTACGGAAACCATGTCAGGACCCTGCCGGCGTCGATCCGGCGTCGCTCGCGCCTCTCGCCCGGCGGCGCGAAGGGCCAGAGGCGAAGCAGCGCCGGCAGGCACAACAGAGAAAGGAATGCGCACGCGATCTTGACCGGCAGAAGCCCGGGCACGAGCACGTTGCCGAGCACCTGTGGGCGAAGACTCTCGGGCTGCACGGCCGGACCGAGAACCGCGAGGAGCCAGCACGCCTGGACGACGAGCAGCAGGCGGGGCTCGGCCACGAACTCCACGGTCAGGGCCAGGTCGGCCCAGGCCGTGAAGGCAAGCCCGACGGCGGCGAGCACGATGCTGCGCTCGGCGCCGGGCACCGGGTTCAGCGGCGCGGCGAGCTGAACCGCCGCGACCACCGCACACACGGCGATGGTCGCGACCGTGGGCGGCGGGCGGCGCCGCGGAAGCTCGGTCCGCACCGACTCCTTCGTGGTCAGGCGCATCCACGCCAGCTCGACCAGCGCGCCGAACGCGATCATCGCCGCGAGCCCCGGATACAGCAACAGAGCGACGGCATGAGTCGCAACCCCGAGGAGGAATGCGATCACAGACGCGCGGCCATCAACAAAGGAAGCGGGTAGAGGCCGGCGGCGACGTTCACGGCCAGGACCAGCGCGACGCCGAACGCCTGCCGGCCGCGCGGCATCGCCAGGCTCCGGCCAAGTCGCAGCGAGCCGGGCAGCCACAGCAGCATGCCGGCGGCGAGGACGAGCGCGAGCGGCCAGAAGAGCTGCGTCGCCGCCCGAAGCAGAAGGATGCGCGCACCGAATCCGACGAACGGCGCGGATCCGGCCAGCGCCGCGGCGACCACGAGGTTGAGAGGCCGCCGCGTCACGTTCTTCTCCCGAATCGCCGGCCGCGACGCGACGTACAGAGGCAGCCGGCCGATCACGATGCTGAACAGGACCAGCAGCGCCGCCCGGCGGCCATCCGCGACCGTCAGGCCGAAGCCGCAGAGGGCGAGACCCCAATCCGCGACGAACGAGTATCGCCAAGCCGCGACCTCGTTTTCGGTCGCCCAGGACGCGATGCCGCCCCACGCCATGTTGAGGATCCCGAGGCCGATCAATATCCCGCCGAACGCGGCGCCGGCGTCGACCGGCAGCAGCGCTTGCGCGCGCGAGACCATGACCGCGGCGAAGACCGGTCCGAGGAACGCAAGCCACGCCACCGGTGATGCGGTGAGCGGCTCGTCAGGCTCGATGGGATGCAGATACGGAAGCAGGCCTATACCCGCGGCGATGCCGGCGGCGAGCCCGACGGCGCCGAACCTCGCTAGAACATCCGGCGCCGCGACTCGCACAAGCACGACGCCGAGCCCGATGAGCGCCACCGCGACGACCGGCGCGCGCAGCCTGACCGCGAACGAGCGCGTGCCTGCGATGGCTGCGTGCAGCGCTCCCAGGGCGAGCAGCACGAGGAGCGAGAGGTCGATCGTTGGGACCGCCGCGATGGCCGCGGCTCCGACCAGACCGGCGCTTCCTTTGACGAGCAGCGCGCGTCGCGGCGAGCTGGGTGGAGCGAACACCACGGCAAAGGCGAGCGCTGCGGCCGCCACGACGATCAGCTCGGCCGCTTCAGGCTGCACGCACGCTTCTCGGCGGGAGCCAGACCACCACCGCCGCGACCAGCCCACCCGCGACGTAGGGCCACAGGGTCGTAGGGTCCAGCGAGAGCCCGGCGCCGAGGCCCACGGCGAGCGCCAGAAGCGCCGCCGCGGTCAGCAGCACCGGCGTGTCGCCGCTGGCGAGCACGCGCGCGCCCGCCAATCCGATCACGAGCATGACCGAGAAGCGCAGCGGCGCGCCCGGTCCCGACGCAACGCCCGCCGCGACCCAGAAGGCGAGGATCGCGGCGGCGATGCAGAGCACCAGGCGAGGCGTCGAGCCAGGCGGAAGAATGTCCCAGCCCACAGCGCCCGAGGCGAGGCGCCGGGCCGCGGCCACGCCGCCGCCGATCGCGATCGCCGACGCCGCGACGATGCCTGAGCTCTCCAGCGCGAGGATCGCCATCCCGAGGGTGACGATCGCGGTGCCGGCCGCGAGGCCACGCCTGCCGTCCGACGAGACTACCAGCGAGGTGCCGAGCCACGCCAGAGCGGCGGCCCCGACCGCGATCAAAACCTGGTCACAGCGAAGCCGAGCGCAACAAGCGCGACGAGCCACAGCACCGGACGCCCCCCTACCGCTGCCGCCTCCAGCTGGCCGAGGCTGAGGATCGAGCGGTACTGCTCGGGCACCGCGGCCTGGCGGAGCGCGGCTCGCGCTCTCTCCATCGCGCCGGTGAAGGCGAGTCGAAACAGGGCGGGTCGCGCCTGGGTGCGAATGGCGGACATGTTGGACAGGAGGTACGCCGCAACCGCGATCACCAGCAGCGGTGCGAACAGCGTCGCCACCGGCAAGAGGCTCGACACCGTCACCACCGACGTGAATCCGCCGCCGAGCGTGCCCGCGGCGGACTGCATGACCTCGGCCGCGACAGGGTTCGCGAAGCCCGACAGGAACAAGGCCATCGCAGGACCGGCGACGACAGTCAGGGCGGCGATGAGCATCGCGATGTTGGCGAACGTCTCACTGGCGGGATGACCTCGGCCGCCGGGCAGGCCGATCGCCCGCGCCCCGGCGACCACCCACAGCGCCCACGCCGCCGCGCCCGCGACACCGGCGAGACCGAAGAAGTCGCCGGCCTCGAACGTGGCCTCGATCCCCAGGATGCGTGCGCCGAACCCGATGCCTGGGGGAAGCCCGACCGCGGCCGCGACCGTGACGAGCGAGGCGATGCCCGCGCGATCGGGCAGCAGCGCCAGGCACGCGACGAACGCTGACGCCGTGGCCAGGAGCGCGATGCCGGCGACGAGCCCCAGCGGCGTGCCCAACGCGATGGCGGCCAGCGCGAATCCGCCAAACCCAGGCAGCAGCTCGCCCAGGAACTCGCGTCGCGTCGCCGCAGCCTGGGCGCGCGCGGCGGCCAGGAGCGCGGAGGAGAGACCGAGAAGCATCAGCAGGACGTTGAAGGCACCCGATGGATACCGACCGTCGCCGAGCTCGTACGCGCGGACGAGCAGGTAAAACCCGAGCGGAAACAGGGTCGCGACCGTGATCCCGGCCGCGCGCAGCGAGGGTCGCGTCCACAGCTGGGCGGACCATGAGCGCCAGGGAAACAGGCACGACGCGAGTAGCGCCGATGTCGCGAGCAGCGCGAACACGGGAGATGTAACCGTCGCCACCGGGACGGCCGAATAAACCGCGGTCCCTCCCCCGACCTGCAGGATCACGCCGACCAGGCTCAGCGCCAGCCAGCCGGACAGCAGCAGCGCCCACGACGGTCGCTGCGCTTTGGGATCCTCGGTGTCGAGCAGGACGATCGCCACCGTCGCAGCGGTCCCGCCCGCGATGGCCGTCAGCACGACGCCTCCCGCTTCGACCGCGCCGACCGCGGCCGCCACGCCCAGCAAGGAGATGGCTGCTTCCGGCCAGGCGCGCGGTTGCAGCGTGAGCAGCACGGCCGCGGGCAGGACGATCATCAATGCGAAAGCGAAGCTGACCGCGTCGACGCGCAGGTCGAGCGCCGAGCCGTAGCCGAGCTGGCCAAGCTGCAGCTCGACCGACGAGCGCACCGGCACCCACACCAGAAAAAGGGCCGCGGCGCACGCCCACGCGCCCGCCGCTGTCGCTACACGGCCGAGGTCCATTCCCGCGAGCCCGAAGATGGCGATCGCCGCCGCGGCGACCAGCGGAAGCACGATCGGCCCGAGGACGGCGACTGCCGGCATGCCAGCTATTCTCCGGCGGCCAGTCTCTCCAACGCTTCGCGGAGGCCGGCGGCCCGGTCCTCGAGGTTGGCCACGACCTCAGGCGGGGCCTTCTCGCGAAAGTCCGGGTTGCCGAGCCTGGCCTCGGTCTTTTCGAGGTCGTCCTGCAATCGCTTCCGCTCCTTATCGCGGCGCGCCTCACCCGATCCCGCGGGAAAGCTCACTCGACCAGGTGCGATCGCCAGCGGCGTGCCGCGGTCCAGCTCATCGACCAGCTCGACCTGCGCGAGACGCGCGGCGAGCGCCGCGACCGTGCGATCGATCGTGTGGTCGAGCCGCAGCTGGCCGCCCCGCGGACCGCCCGCCGCCTGGCGGTGCCCGCGCACTTCCTCGACGATCGCGATCACCTGGCCGAAGTCGTCCTCCGCCGAGGGATCGATGTAGCGGCCCGCGACCTCGGGCCACCCGGATCGCATCACGTAGTCGCGATCGCCAGGGAGCCGCGACCAGAGCTCGTCGGTGACGAAAGGCATGATCGGATGGAGCAGTCGAAGCAGGTTGTCGAGGCAGAAGTACGCCACGTCCTGCGCCGCGGCATCGCCAGCGCGCAAGCGCTCCTTGATCGCCTCCAGGTACCAGTCGCAGAACTCATTCCAGGCAAAGCCATACGCGGCGTTGATCGAGTCCTGAAAGGCAAAACCCTCGATCCCTGACGTGACGTCGGCGGCGGCGGAGGAGAGGCGCGAGAGGATCCACCGGTCTTCCAGGTGTTCCTGCCCCTCGAGCAGGCCGGGGGCCTCGGCCGACGGTGAGCCAGGCGAGCTGAGGATGAGACGGGTCGCGTTCCAGAGCTTGTTGCAGAAGCGCCGGTAGCCTTCGACGCGGCTCTCGTCGAAGCGCACGTCCTGGCTTGACATCGCGACCGACGTCGCCCAAGCCCGCAACGCATCGGCTCCGTACTTGCTCAGCAGCTCGCGCGGGTCGACGCCGGTCCCGAGCGACTTGGACATGCGCCGGCCGTCCGCGGCCTGAACCACGCAATGGATCACGACATCGCCGAACGGCGCCTCGCCCAGGAACTCGAGGCCCGTCATGATCATCCGGCTGACCCAGAGGTTGATGATCTCCCGCGCCGTGCAGTTGATGTCGGTCGGGTAGAACGCCTCGAGGTCGTCGGTGTCGTCGGGCCAGCCCAGGGTGGCGAAGGGCCACAGAGCTGACGAGAACCAGGTGTCGAGGACGTCGGGGTCCTGGTCGAAAGCGGTACTGCCGCACTGGCTGCAGGCTTCGGGTCGATCAACCGACACGGTGACGTGCCCGTTGGCGCAGGTGTAGACCGGCACGCGGTGACCGAGCCACAGCTGCCGGCCGATGTTCCAGTCGCGCAGGCCACGCAGCCAGTCGAGGTACGTCCGCTCGTAGCGCTCCGGGTGCCAGCGCACCTTCCCCGCCTCGGAGGCGGCGATCGCGTTGTCGCGCATCTCCTCCATGCGCAGCCACCACTGCTCGCTGATGAGCGGTTCGACGATCGTGTGGCAGCGGTAGCAGTGGCCGACCTCGTGCGTGTACGGCTCGTCCTTTACCAGGAGGCCCTGAGCTTTCAGGTCCTCCACGACCCGCTTCCTCGCCTCGAGCGCCGGCAGCCCGTCATAGGGGAGCCCCGGAACGTTCATGCTCCCGTCCTCGTGCATGCCGTTGACGATCTCCAGGCCATGGCGCTGCCCGATCTCGTAGTCGAGCGGGTCATGGCCCGGGGTGACCTTCAGCGCCCCGGTGCCGAACTCCATCTCCACCGCCTCGTCGGCGACGATGGGCAGCTTGCGGCCGACTAGCGGCAGGACGACGGTCTTGCCGACGAGTGATTTGTAACGCTTGTCTTCGGGGTTCACCGCCACGCCTGTATCGGCGAGAATCGTCTCCGGCCGGACGGTTGCGATGGTCACCTCGCCTCCGCCCTCCACGGGGTACTTGATGTAGTAGAGCGTGTCCTGGTGCTCCTGCCACTCGACCTCCAGGTCGGAGATCGTCGAGCGGTCATGCGGGCACCAGTTCACGATGCGCGGTGCGCGGTAGATCCAGCCGCGCTCGTAGAACGCAACGAACGCGGTCATCACCGAGCGGTAGTAACGCGAGTCCATCGTGAAGCGCAGCCGCGTCCAGTCCATCGACGCGCCCAGCAAGCGGAGCTGGTTGATGATCGTCGCGCCGACCTGCTCGTACCACGCCTCCACCCTCTCGTCGAATTTCTCGCGCCCGAGCTGCTCCTTGGTGAGACCTTCGCGCGCGAGCTGCTTTTCGATCACGTTCTGGGTGGCGATCGCGGCGTGGTCGTAGCCGGGCAGGAAGAGCACCTCCTGGCCCGTCATCCGCCTGTACCGCGCGATCAGGTCGTAGACCGCGGTCTGGAGCGCGTGGCCCATGTGCAGCTCGCCCGTGATGTTGGGCGGCGGGAAGCACATCGCGAACTTCGGCAGCTCGCTCGTGGCGTCGGCGATAAACAGGCCGTCGGCCTCCCAGCGCGCGTACCAGCCGGCCTCGATGGCCTGTGGATCGAAGGCTCTCGGCATCTCTTTGGGCTTGTTCTCGATCATTTGAGGGCGTGCTTCATTGGTTCGGGGTGGTCAGGATCGCCGGCGAGATGGTCGCGGTTAGCGCGACTGAGCCGGCGAGGTTACAGATACGCGCTCGACCCGGCTCATGGTGATGAGAATGTTACCGCCTGAGCGGGTGCCCGCCTTCGGATAGTCCGGACTAACCGGGAATTGCGCGACACAGAATGTCGGATAGTCGGGACTAACCGGTAGTTTCGGGAGGTTAGGCCGACTCTCCGACGGCGCGCACCGGCCCGTCCGTCTCGTCCGTGACCTCGAACTCGGGTTCGAGGGCGTCGCGTATCGAGCGCTCGGAGATGATGCAGCGCTTGATCTCCGGCCGGGAGGGGATCTCGAACATCGAGTTGAGAAGGGCCTCCTCGATGATCGACTTCAGAGCACGCGCGCCTGTCCCGCGCAGCAGCGCGAGCTCCGCGATGGCATCGAGCGAACCCTTCTGGAAGACGAGCTCGACGTTGTCCAGCGAGAAGAACTTCTGGTACTGCTTGACCAGCGCGTTCTTCGGCTCGGTGAGGATGCGCACGATGTCCTGCTGGTCGAGGTGGTGCAGGGTGACGATGATCGGCAGGCGGCCGATGAACTCCGGGATGAAGCCGTACTTGAGAAGGTCCTGCGGCTGCAGGTGCTTCAGCGTCTCGGACACGATCCGCTTCTCGGTGCGGTTGTTCGGTGCGCCAAACCCGATCGCGCGCCGGCCGATGCGCTGCTCGACGACCTTCTCCAGGCCGTCAAAAGCGCCGCCGCAGACGAACAGGATGTTGGTCGTGTTGATCTGGATGAAGTCCTGGTGGGGGTGCTTGCGCCCGCCCTGCGGCGGAACATTGGCGACTGTGCCTTCGAGGATCTTCAGCAGCGCCTGCTGCACGCCTTCTCCGCTGACGTCGCGCGTGATCGACGGGTTGTCCGACTTGCGCGCGATCTTGTCGATCTCGTCGATGTAGATGATTCCGCGCTCAGCGCGGCTGATGTCGAAGTCCGCCGCCTGGATCAGGCGAAGGAGGATGTTCTCGACATCCTCGCCGACGTAGCCCGCCTCGGTGAGGCTGGTGGCGTCGGCGATCGCGAACGGCACGTCGAGGATCTTCGCCAGCGTCTGCGCCAGGTACGTCTTGCCGCACCCCGTGGGGCCGACGAGCAGGACGTTGGACTTGGTCAGCTCGACGTCGCCGACGGACTTGGAGGCGCTGATGCGCTTGTAGTGGTTGTACACCTGGACCGAGAGGACCTTCTTCGCCCGCTCCTGACCGATCACGTACTGGTCGAGCGCGGCGCAGATCGTCTTGGGGTTGGGGATGAAGCCGGTCTTTTGCTTCTTCGTGCCGGCCGAACGATTGTCATCCTCGAGGACTTCCTGGCAGAGGTCGATGCACTGGTCGCAGATGAACACGCCCGGGCCGGCGACCAGCTTGCGCACCTGGTCCTGGCCCTTGCCACAGAAGCTGCATCGCGTATAGCGGCGGCGGTCTTCTCGTTCGTTCATAAGTCCCTAGCTTTTTATGTCCTTAAGGGGATGCCGGCGCCGGGGGATTATGGCCCCACAGAATCTCGTTGGCAAGGCTTATGCACTCGCTGCAGATAAACACTCCAGGCCCGGCTACGAGTCGAATTCCCCTTTCGCCTTGCTCCTTGCCGCAGAACGAGCACTTCGCGCGATGTCTTTTGACCTCGTCTCGCTTCGTTCTGCGTCGGAAGATCATCCGGCGGCTACCTTTTCCTTTTCTTTTTCGGCCTCTTTCGCCTTGTCCGGCACGCCGGTCTTCGTCGGCGTGAGGATGATGTCGTCGATCAGTCCGTACTCCTTCGCCGCTTCGGCCGTGAGGAAGTAGTCGCGCTCCGTGTCCTGCGTCACCTTCTCGATCTTCTGACCCGTGTGCCGCGCCAGGATCTGGTTGAGCTGCTCGCGCGTGCGCAGGATCTCTTTGGCGTGGATCTGGATGTCGGTCGCCTGGCCCTGCATCCCGCCCCACGGCTGGTGGATGAGGATGTTCGCGTGCGGCAGCGCGTAGCGCTGGCCGTGCGCCCCGCCGGCCAGCAGCACGGCGGCCATCGAGTAAGCCATGCCGATGCAGATCGTGGACACCGGCGGGCGGATGTACTGCATCGTGTCGTAGATCGCGAGCCCCGCCGTCACCTGGCCGCCCGGGCTGTTGATGTAGAGGGCGATCTCCTTCTCGGGGTCCTCGGACTGGAGAAACAGAAGCTGAGCGACGACGAGGTTGGCGACCTGGTCGTCGATGGGAGTGCCGATGAAGACGATGCGCTCCTTCAGCAGCCGCGAGTAGATGTCGAACGCGCGCTCCCCGCGGCCGGTGTTCTCGACGACCATCGGCACGAGGTAGCTGGATGGAGATGGGTTCCTGGTCATGTCGCGCACAACGTCATTCTAGACACGGCCTCCCGGGATGCCGTCAAGTAGCTGAAGGTACGACCTCCAGCAGGCGGTCGAGGACGCGCCGCCGCCGGAGCCGCGAGGCGAGGTAGCGCCGAATCGAAGGGCTCTTCTTGAGCTCGCCGGCCTGGCCCTTGAGCTCCTCGTCCTCGGCGGCCTGCTCCTCCAGGTACTTGAGCGTCTCCTCCTCAGTCGGTTCGAGGCCCTCGCGCCGGGCGAACTCGGCCAGCACCAGGTCGACCTTGAGTCTGGCCTCGGCCTCGGGCCGCTCGCCAGCCATCCACTCGTCGACGGACTTGCCGAGGTACTGCAGGTAGCGATCCAGCTTGAGCCCCTGCCGGTTCAGGCTCCGCTCGAGCGACTCGAGCTGGCTGGTCAGCTCCCGGTCCACCAGCGCCTCGGGCACCTCGACCGACGACGCGTCGACGAGCGCCTTCACGACCGCCTGCTCGCGCTCCATCCTGGTCACGGCCTCCGACGATTCCACCAGCTCCTCGCGCACCGCGTTGCGGTACGCCTCCGCCGTCTCCTGCTTTCCGTTGGTGAGACTCTTCGCGAGGGCGTCGTCGAGCGGCGGCAGGACCTTCTCCTTCACGCCCTGCACGGTGACCCGGATGGTCGCCTCTTTGCCGGCCAGCTCGGGGTTGCTGTAGCTCTCGGGAAAGTGCACCCTGGCCTCACGCGTCTCGCCGGTGAAGGTGCCCGGCAGCACGGCGAACAGCTCTGGGAGCAGCACGCCCTCTTTCACCTCGGCCTCGGTCGACTTGCGCGCCTCCGACTCGACGGGCTTGCCGTCGACCTCCACCTCGATGTCGATGACCGCGATGTCCGCGGCACGCACCTCACGCTCGACCGGCGTGATCTCGGCCAGCGGCTCGCGCAGGTCGTCGAGCCTGCGCTCGAGCATCTCGTCGGTGACCTCGTGCGAGTGATCCGGCGGCTCGACCTTGAGGTTCTTCGCGTCGGCGAGCGTGACGTCAGGCATCACGCTGATCGTTGCCTTCAACCGAGCCGGCCTTCCGCGCTCCAGCTCGAGGACCTCGACGTCAGGGTTGTCGATGGGGTCGATCGACTTCTCGGTCAGCGCCTGCTGCACGACCTCCGGCACCATCGTCTCCACGACCTCTTCGCGCAGAGCCGCCGGGCCGATGCGCGACTCGACCAGCGCGCGCGGCGCCTTGCCGGGGCGGAATCCTTCGATCTTGGCCCGAGACGCGAGCCTGTTCAGGACTTTGTCGTATGTGGCGTTGACGCGCTCCGCTGGCACCTCAATCGTCATGCCAACCTGGCTCTTCGGCAGCTGCTCGGTGACGACGGTCAGAGGTTCGGGCTGCGGCACGAGCCCGAATTCTACGGTCGGCCCGAACTCAGGTCAGTCCCAGGTCAATGGCACGGCGGCGGCAAGCGTAGAGGGAACCCTTCCGGGTTCCCCCTACGTCGGGGCGCTCGCCGGGCAATCAAAAGGCGCCAAAGCAACAACGGCCGCCGGAACGAGCGCCCCTAACCCCTTCCGGAGCGGAGAACCTGTTTCTAATGGTCCTCCGCAAGCCACGCTCGGAGGCCCAGGAATTCGCGGGTTGCCGCCGGAGTAAATCCGGCGGCAATGTCGACAAACCAGGTCAATGGCACGGCGGGGGCGAGGCGGTGGGCGGCTTGGGGCTGGGGCACGGGCTCGCCAGCACCGGACCGGTTCCGGGGTCGGGCGGAGGCGAGAAGACAGTGTTGCTCGGCGTCGGGCTCGGCGGATTGTCGCCCGGGAGCTTGTCGATGTGCGTGGTGTCCGACAGGTACCAGCTGTTGCCTGGCCCGGCGACGACGTCGGGTGGCGGCGTGTACCAGCGGTCTCCCGCGGTTCCGTCCAGCGCTCGCGACACGAACTCGTGCACGCCCGGCGACGCGACGAACACTCCGTCCGAGCCGCTGATCATCGTGTAGCGATAGTCCTTGATGTCGCCGACCCACAGGCCGGTGGCGAGGTCGGGCGTGAACGCCACGGTGACCGCGTCCTTGAAGTTGTCGGTGGTGCCGGTCTTGGCCGCTACGATGCGGTCGCTCCAGTGCAGCGCGCTGTTGCAACCGAAGATCATGCAGCGGTTCTGGTCGTCGGCCATGATCTGGGCCATGATGAACGCCACGCCGGGGTCGATCGCTTGCCGGGCCCGCTGGTCGGGGTGGTCCTGGTACAGCACCTGGCCGCGCGAGTCCGTGACGGTCAGCACGGCCTGCGGCGTGTGGTAGACGCCCATGTCGGCGTACGTGGCGATGCCGTTCACGTGCTCGAGCAGCGTGATCGGGTACCCGCCCAGTGTGAGCGAAGGACCGTATTCGTCTGACGGGGCGAGCGGTGTGTAGCTACCGTCGGGATTGACGTAGCGCGGGTCGACTCCGAGGTTGCGCATCCACGACAGGACCGCCGGCACTCCGATCGAGAGCTCGACCTTGACCGCGGCGATGTTGAGCGAGTTGCCCATCGCCTTCTTCAGCGGCAGCACGCCGTGCGACTTGCCGTCGTAGTTGTAGATCTTGGTCGTGCTGTAGGCGTCCTTGTAGACGAGGGGACTCGGGCCGTCGTAGACGGGCGTGTCGACGGTCGCCGCGCGCGCGTTGATGACCGCGCCGTAGGTGTACGGCTTCATCGACGAGCCCATGTTGCGCGGGATGGTCGTGTAGTTGATCTGACCTGCGTCGGCGTTGTAGTTCGGCGATCCGACCATGACCATGATGTCGCCTGTCGTCGGCTGGATCGCCACGAGACCACTCGAGAGCTGGCCGTTGGCGTCGCGAAAGAGATTTCTCGCCAGGTTGGTGCCCACCACGTCCTGGCCCATCTGCTGCCTTTCCCAGTCCAGGGTCGTCTTCACGTTGAGCTGCTGGATGCCCGGCTGGAATCCGAGCTGGCGCAGCTCGGCGAGCACGTAGTCGACGAAGTGCGGGGCCTTGAAGCTGTTGGTCGGCGCGTAGTACGTCAACTTCTCCGCCGTCGCCTTGTCCATGTCGTCCTGGGTGATGAAGTTGGCCCGGACCATTGCCGTCAGGACCTCCGCCTGGCGGAGCTTGGCCGAGTCGGGATGCAGCACGGGGTTCCACTCGGTCGGGGCCTGGGGCAGGCCGGCCAGCATCGCGGCCTGCGCGAGGTCGAGCTTGGAGGCGGGGATCCGGAAGTAGCTCTGGGCGGCAGCCTCGATTCCGTACGACTGCGAGCCGTAAAAGCTCTTGTTGAGGTAGAGCTCCATGATCTGGTCTTTGGTGTAGGTCTGGCTCAGCTCATAGGAGAGCGCCAGCTCCTTGATCTTTCGGTCGACCGTCTGCTCAGGCGTGAGGAACTGCTGCTTGGCCAGCTGCTGCGTGATCGTGCTTCCGCCGCCAACGATGTGGCCGGCCCGGATGTTGTCGAATGCAGCCCGGATGATGCCGGCGAGGTCGAATCCGGGGTTGGTGTAGAAGCCCCGGTCCTCGATCGCCACCGTCGCCTGGATCGCGACCGGGCTGATGTCGCGCAGCTTCACCGCGAGCCGGTGATCGCCCTGGTTGCCGACATCGGCGAGCACGACCTTGCCGGTGTTGTCGGTGATCAGGGTGTCGCCCGCGAAGGCGGCCGAGTCGAGGCCCTGGATCGAAGGAAGGCTGTCGAAG
>DATIOJ010000040.1:0-7797 GCA_035473355.1 Candidatus Limnocylindrales bacterium | reverse complement strand
CCGTGTTTGTCGCGCTGGTTGTGGTGAGCAACATGGACCAGACCGCGTTCCGCGCCGCGACGGGTGCCGTCGACCCTCGATTAAACTAGAGCATCGCCCTGCGCGCGACCGGCGACTGAACGCCCGGTCATTTACGCGCCTGTAGCTCACCGGATAGAGCGCTTGCCTGCGGAGCAAGAGGCAGCAAGTTCGATTCTTGCCAGGCGCACCACCGTGCGCCTCCTCCTGCTCCGCGAGGCCGACTGATTGCCTACGACAGGCTGAACGGCGGGTACTTGTCCGTCACCAGAAGGAACGCGTAGCCGTTGACCCTGTTCTGCCAGCGCAGCACACCCACCACGAAACCGAACAGACCGCGCGGATAGCGGCCGGTGAAAAGGATGCTGAACCACGCGATCACGATCGAGAACGCGGCGGCCACCCACAGGAAAAACAGCACGAAGTAGTGCGGGATGGCGAGAAACCACTTCACCAGCGGCATCCACCGGTTCAGCTGCTGAGCGTCGGGGTACGCGAAGTCGAGGTGGACCGACTGCTCCTCATCGGTCGACGGATAGCGGTCGTCGAGCAGCGCCATGTACGCGGTGACGCGATTCGTGAAGCGCATCAGGTTCAGGTTCCAGTCAAACCACCACCGCGAGTACTTCTGCCGGAACAAGATCATCAGGACGAGCGGCACGAACACCGCCGCCCCGCCGATGACAAGGCTGTGCTCCGTGGAATTGCTGTCGTTGTTGAACGCCTCCCCCGACAAAAGGCTCAGGACGATCACGATCGGGATCGCAACGATGAACCGGAACGCCGTCGTCAGGCGGCTCAGCGGACGCTCCGGGAAATCGACGTCGAATTGAACGGGATAGCTGCTTACCATGCGAACTCACTCTCCTCAACTGGTTGGCTTGTGCCCATGCTCCCAGCCTAGGGACGGGCCGCCGCCCCGGAATCCGTGGAATCGCCGATTCGGTACCTACCGCTCGCCGGTCAGGCGGTGCCGGTCCGCACTCCGAGCTGGCGCAGCCACCGGCGGTACGCGATCGCCGTTCGATCGCTCCGCAGGTGCAGCTCGGCCTGGAGGTCGAGCGGCAGCAGCTCGGGGCGCTGCGATTCCAGGATCGGACGGTCCTGGGCGAAGATCCGGTCCTGGAACTCGATCATCGGCGACTCGGGCTCGTAGTTCATGGCCATCCACATCCAGGCCGAGCTGTCGACCGCGTCATGCGGAGTGACCGCGAGCAGCATCCCGAAGGAATGCTCGCCGTGCTTGATGAAAGACGCCGCAAGCGGCCGATGCACCCGGTAGGTGTAGGTGACCGTCGACCCTTGCCCGGTTGCATACGGATCCGGCTGGAACACCTTGACCCCGGTGGCGAGGACGCCGGTCGGCGTGATCTCGGCCGCGTAGTCGGCGATCTCCGGCCGCGACCGGTCGCCCAGGATCCCTTCATGGACGAATGGGAAGTGGCCGACGTCGAGGAAGTTCTCCACGACTCGCGGGCCGCTCGCCCTGACCCGATACGGCCCCGCCATCAGGTTGCTGTACGCAGGATCGTCGAGCAGCTCGAACGTGGGGATGGGTGTGCTGCCCTCTCCGAGGGTGACCCAGATGACTCCATGCCGCGCGGCCGCTCGATAGACGTCGACGCACGCCTTCGCCGGCGGCGTCTGCTCGGGATGGGCCGGCATAAAGATGCAGCGGCCGTCGCGACCGTAGGTCCAGCCGTGGTACGGGCATTCGAGCGCGCCGGCGGCGGTCACCTTGCCGAGCGACAGCCTCGTTCCTCGGTGGACGCACAGGTCGCGCCACGCCAGGTAGTCGTTACCGGCACGCCACAGCACTACGTCCTCACCGAGCACGCGCACGCCGAGCGGACCGCCCGCGGCAAGTTCTTCGATCCGCGCCACCGGGTGCCAGTCATCGACCAGAACGGGATCGTCGATCATCGACGGCCAGACACTACTCCGGGTTGGAGTGCACGCCGGGCCCGCGATGGGCCCGGCGTCTCACCTTCGAGCTCTTACTGCAGCGCCACCTGGAGCACCCGCGTGCCCCACGGCCGGCGGAGGTTGGTCGTCTGGCTTGATTTCGGCGGCATGTACTCCGTCGCCATCCAGACGCTATCGCTGTTGACGTCGAGCACCGCCCACGAGTAGTCCCCCCATCGCTGCGGTGTTGCGTTGTACGGGCCCGAGCCCTCGGCGGCCACGATCGGCCTACCAAACCCGGACGAGTCTTCGCCGAACATCGAGTACGCGGCCGCGGGGAACATCGTCGATCCGGTCAGCGTGAGCACCATCGCGCCGTGCCCGTCGCCATCGACCTGAAGGGCGGGGTACAGCACGTACTTGCCCTTCACGGCGACGTAGCCCTGGTCGACCATCGACGCGCCACCCAGCTTGTTTCCGTTTAGCTGCGGGTGGACCCTGAACCAGGCCGCGCCCGCCCGCACCGCGGAATCGCCGCGAGGTGTGAGCGCTGTGTCCAGCTGGCCCCAGATGTCGCCGTTGATGAACTGCGTCTGCTGCATCCGGTCGTCACCGGAATCGAGCAGGCTCGTCGAACCCTTCTGCTCGGCCTGCGGAGGAATTGCGTACGGCTCCGAGCCGATGACCACGCTCGACAGCCGCGGCCTGCCGCCCGAGCTCACCTTGTCGACCTGCGTAAGCGCCCAGACCGCGACCCGATTGTCGCCTGTGCCGTTGGGGTCGAGTGCGCCCAGGAAGTATTCCGCGGGCGCAGGGCCGAAGGTCAGCGCCGGCTCGACCGCCAGAACGAGCGAACCGTCGACGCTCAGGTTCGAGTACTTGACGAAATGCACCTTACTTGCGTGGTTGACGAGGTCCTTCTTCGAGATCGCGACAATCTCGCCGCCATTGAACTGCGGGCCAAGGATCGAGAACTCGTCCTGCGAGACATAGATGTTCGAGGCGTCGATGCCAAGCCGCGGCTGGTCGCCGAAGCACGGGCATCCAAAGCTGGCCGGGGCGTTGGCATGAGTCGTGTCGATCCGGAACACAGACCAGTCGGTCGTGGGATCGCCGCTTGTGTTGTACGCGATGTCGAGCGTCGACGCCGTGCCCGGGTCGTTGACGAACAGGATGGTCGCGAACCAGGTGTTGGTCGCGGCGTCGTAGTGACATCGCGGGTCACTCGTGAAGGCCGCGAAGTCCTCGTGGAAGGGCGCGTTCACGTTGGTCGGCCCGGCGAGGGTGTGGCCGTGAGTGTCATAGACGCGGAACGCCGAGTTGACCATCTCGACCACGAAGCCGTTGCCGACGCACAGGCCCTGGTCGGGCGGCTCGAAGGTGAGGCCGAAGTTCGTCACCTGGCTGTCCAGGCTGCTGACGCCGTTGAAGTTGGCCGCCAGACCGCCACCCTCTCCCTCGTTGTCGAAACCCTGGACGTTCGGAGCGGCGGACTGAATGGCGGCGCGATCCACGACCGCGATGGATTTATGCCGGGAGCCGTGCTCCCGATTGTTGCTGGAGGACGACGCCTGCGCAGGCGCGGCGCCGACCACGGCGACGAGCGCGATGGCAAGCGAAACAACAACTGCTCGAGCAAACCTTCCTTCCATAGACACACCCCTACAACTGCCCGCCGGAAAGGAGCGCGAGTATAGGGAGCTCCGGTTCTACGCGCCTCCAACGAATTTGTTGAGCCCGTCCTGGAGGGCCACAGCGATCCGCTGCTGACCGGAGGGGCTGCTCGCCACGCGGGCCTCGGCGGGGTTGGTCAGAAACAGCGGCTCGACGAGCGCCCCCGGCATCCGGCTCGGCGCGTCGACCCAACCTGCCTCCGCCGGACCGAGCTCGATCAGGTGGCCGTACAGGCTCCCCGACGTCGTGAGCGTCGGGGCGGCCAGCTGATCGTCCGTCCACACGCCGCGATCGCTCGTGCCGAGCGCGGCCACCACCGCCTCCTGCAGGTCGGAGGCCAGTCGCTTGTTCTCCGCGGAGAAGGGTCGCGCGGGGTCGTAGTAGGTTTCGGCGCCGCCCACCGACGGATCGTCGAAGGCGTTGAAGTGGAGCGACAGCAGGACAGATGCGTCCGCCGCGTTCGCGCAAGCCGCGCGGGTCACGAGATCGCGGTGCTCGGCCGCTGCGGTGAGCGCTCCGGTGACCGAGTCCGTCGGCGCCAGCATCGTCACCGAGGTGTCGGCTGTCCGCGCCAGGACGACGCGGTATCCGTCGGCCTGCAGCAGCGACGCCAGACGCATCGCCACCGCCAGCGTGACGTTCTTCTCCAGCACCTGCTGACCTCCGGCGGCGCCGACGACGCCCGGGTCCAGCCCGCCGTGACCTGGATCGATGAACACGGTCTTGCTCGCCTCCCCACCTCGCGGCGCCAAAGCCATGCATGCACCCGCCTGCAGGCCGCTCATGGCTACCTGGCCAGCGGCCATCCCCGACCCGCCGCCGCCGGCGGTTCCGCCGGCCGGCGAGCTGCGCAGCGCTCGCACGCTTTCGAGGACGGTGGGCAACGCGAAGACGCACGTCACCGCGAGCGCGATGAGGAGCGCTGAGCGAAGCAGAGAGGAAGGTCTCTGCCGGCGCCGAGTGCGGGCTGGGACGTTGGCGGGTCTGGCGATCGGCCGCGTCATTCTAATCGGGCCGCACGACCCCCATGCAAGGGGAACCGCCAGTCGCGGCGCGCCTACTTGATCCGGTTGTTCTCGGCGGTCGCGATCTTCTTGCTGTCGGCCGGGTCGAGGTTCAGGGCGATGAGCAAGATCGCGAATGTCTTCTTCTGCCACAGCGCGATGTAGAAGGTCTGGTTCGATACCGGCTGGCTGATGACGATCGAGTTGGCGGACAGGCCTGTCTTCGTCCCCTCGATGGCCTGAGAGTTGCCGGACCGGAGGTTGGCGACGCTGGTGTCGAAGATGGGCCCGGTCGTGTAGGCGTTGACCGCGCTCTTCTCGTCTTTGTACTGGAAGACGAAGTTGATGATCAGCTTGTAGGTCGCCGTGGTGGGATCGGTGCCGGCCTGCTTGAACGTCTCGCAGTGGCTGCTGCTGTCGGAGTAGATCGCGACGTACTCCGCCACCGCACCGTTCTTCTTGGCCTGGCTCCACTGGTCCGATGCCGACTTCGCGGTGCTCGGATCGGTCGAACGCTCCTTGGCGATGAAGTTGCTGATGTCGCCACTGAGGTCGCAGCGCACCATTCCCTTGGGGGTGTCGCCTGGCTGCACGGACACAGTGCCTGAGTTCGGGCCTTGCGGCGGAGTGGAGGAGGAACCACCGCATGCCGCGATCGCAAGCGTGCTCGCTACGAGCACCAACGCCAACCGGAGCATTTAACTCAGGCTACCAGCCGCTAGAAGAAGATCGTCTGGCGCCTCGCCCGCAGCCGATGCACTCTGGACTGGATCCACTCGCGTACCTGTTCGCTCAGCTCCAGAACCAGGCGAGCGTCGCCGGCGGCATCCGGCCCGTACTGCGCGACCTTTATGGGCCGGCCGAACGCGATCAGCCACTTCGACGGCAGCGGGATCAAACCAGCCAGGCCCAGCCACGGGAACGTCGGAGTGATCGGGATCGCGGGCAGGCCGAGCATGCGGGCGATCGGCTGCAGGTCCGTAAGCACGGGATGGATCTCCTCGGAGCCGACGACGGCGACAGGGATGATCGGCGCGCCCGTTCGGAGCGCAACCTGGACGAAGCCGCCGCGCCCGAGCCTGCGGATGCGATAGCGGTTCCGATAAGGCTTGGCCGCGCCCTTGACGCCTTCAGGAAAAACGCCGACCAGCTCGTCGCGCTCGAGCAATGCGGTCGCATTGTCCGGGTGGGCCAGCACGTTGCCTGTTTTGAGCAGGAGCATGTTGGTGAAGGGCATCGCGAACGCCCAGTCGACGACGAGCATGCGCGCATGACGTGGATGTGGATGCTCGGCGATGATCGCCGTCCGAATCATCGCGCCGTCGTACGGAATGATCCCCGCGTGATTTGCCACCAGCAACGCGCGGCCGCGGGCCGGAACGTTGGTGACTCCCTCGGTCTCGACCCGCCAGTATTTGCGGTAGAACCACAGCGCAACCTCGGTGACGCGGTCCGTGAACGCCGAGTCGAAGCCGAAGCCGTCGCTGGGGAGTTCACTCACGCGGAGGACTCACAACGCGGAGAGCCCCCACCTCTCTCCATTATCATGACCTCGGCCTCGACATGCCACTCGCCCTGCAGGCCGCATCGGACGAATACATCGGCTGGCTTCAGCTCGAAGCGAACCGCAGCCCCAACACGGTTCGCGCCTACGGGTCGGAGATCCGCCGGCTGCTCGGTTTCCTTGCCGCCAAGGGCCACTCGCTCACAGTCGATGGACTGCGGCACGAAGATCTGCGCGCCTATCAGCAGCACCTGGCCGGCCGCCTCAAGAGCCCTGCCTCGCGCGCTCGCGCCCTCGTCGCCATCCGGTCCTGGCTGCGCTGGATAGCGCGCGAGGGCTTGATCGAACGGGACCTCTCCAACGGCATCACGCTGCCCAAGCTCGAACAGCGACTCCCCAAGCCCATCGATCCCGACGAACTGACGCGTCTCCTCGCAGCCCTTCCCCACGAAACGCCGCTCGAAAAGCGCGACCGTGCACTGGTCCAGTTCCTGGTCAGCACGGGCTGCCGCATCTCGGAGGCCCTCGCGCTCGACCGCACCGACTTTCCGCGCTCAGGCAGCCGGCTGGTCGTCACGGGCAAGGGCAGCAAGCAGCGCACCGTCTACCTGACCGCCGATGCGCGCGCGGCGATGGAGGAATACCTGACCGCGCGCGAGGACGCGTGCCTTGCCATGTTCATCAACTTCGACCGTTCGGCGGGCGATGACCGCGAGCGGCGCCTCACCGGGGCGGGTGCGCGCTACATCGTCAAGCAGATTCGGCGTGCCGTCGGTGCGTGGTCTTTCAAGTCGCCACACGTCGCGCGCCACACCGCCGCGACGACGCTCCTCGAGGTCACCGGCGGGGACGTGCGCCTGGTGCAGGAAGTCCTGGGGCACGCCAACCTGAACACGCTGCAGGGCTACACCAAGATCGTGGACAGCCGGAAGCAGGAGGCCTACCGCCTCTATCAGGAGTTTCTCGACCAGAAGAAGAAGGCTTAACATCTGCGCGTAATGGAGTTGAGGCAGGCGAAGCTGCTGCAGGGTCTCCCGGATTCGGAGCTGCGCTCGCTCGAGAAGCAGATGAAGCTGGTCCAGCACCCGGCGGGCCACCAGATCGTCGTGCGCGGCGACGGTGGGGTGGGTTTCATGATCATCACGGACGGCAACGTCAGCGTGAAGACGATCCAGGGCAAGACCCGCAAGCTCGGCCCGGGCGACTCGTTCGGCGAGATGGCCTTGCTCGACATGGAGGGCCGCAGCGCGACCATTACCGCGGACACCGACGTCACGCTGGCGACCATCCCGGAGTGGAACTTCAAGCCGTTCCTGAAGGAGCATCCGGAGGTGGCTTACCGGCTCCTCCAGACGCTCAGCAGGCGGGTGCGCCAGGCAGAGGGAGACCTCTAGGCCGGAGGGCGTCTATAGTCCGTCGGTGACCACTCCCAGCCGTCCTCTTGGCTATGGAATCGATTTCGGCACGAGCAACAGCTCGGTGTCGATCGCTTACTCCGACCGGGTCGACGTGCTCGCGCTCGGGGCCTCCGGTTCCAGAACCTTGCCGTCCTTCGTCTACCTCCATCGCGCCGGCGGCCGCGCCGCGGGCGACGAAGCGGTCAGAACGTTCCTCGTCTCCGGCCACGAGAAGACCGATTGCTGGAACTGCCCGCTCGCGCCCTACGGCTGGGACACGGACTGCCGTCAGTAC
>DATIOJ010000039.1:0-35684 GCA_035473355.1 Candidatus Limnocylindrales bacterium | reverse complement strand
GCGAAGGGTTCGATCGCGACCGGGATCAAGGTTTTGATGGACATCCTCGGCGTCGACGCATCCGACCTCGACGAGATCTTCCTCGGCGGATCTTTTGGGTCGTACCTCAACCCGGAGAGCGCCAAGATCATCGGCCTGGTGCCGCCGGTGGACGTGGACAAGATCATCGCTGTCGGCAACTCGGCCGGCGAAGGAGCCAAGATCGCCCTTCTCTCGTATCGCGAGCGGCAGGTCGCGTTCGAGCTCCCGGCCCGAATCGAGTACATCGAGCTCTCCGGCCGCACTGACTTCAACGACGCGTTCGTGTCGGTGCTGGGCTTCCCGAACCTGGAGCTCGTGAGTTGAGCCCGACCGCCCTCGTCATTTGCGGCGCCCTCGGGAAAGAGGTGAAAGACATCGTCGACCGCCGCGGTTGGGATGTCGACATCTACGGCGTGTCGGCGCTGCTGCACCTGTATCCCAACCGTATCGTCGACGAGCTGCGTGAGAAGCTGCATGCGCTGCGACCGAGCTACGAGCGGCTGGTGGTCGTGTATGGCGAGTGCGGCATGACGGGAAAGCTGGAGCCGCTGCTGGATGAGGTCGGCGCCTCACGCGTACGCGGACCTCACTGCTACGAGATGCTCGCGGGCGCGGAGCTCTTCGATCGCGTCAGTGACGAGCGGCCGGGCACGTTCTTCCTCACCGACTGGCTGGTGCGAAACTTCGACCGGGCGGTGGTGCGCGGCCTTGGCCTGGACCGGCACCCCGAGCTGAAATCCATGCTGTTCGGCAACTACGAAGCGGTGCTCTATCTGCGCCAGGTGCCCAACCCGCGCCTGGCGATGAAGGCGGCGGAGATCGCGGCCTATCTCGACCTGCCGCTGGAGATCAACGACGTCGGCCTCGGTGAGCTGGAGTCACGTCTAGCCGACCTGGTCGAGGCTTGAGAGCGTTATGGCCTCGTATCAGGTGATGTTCTGGAAGCACATTCCCTCTCAAGTCAAGGCGTGGGAAGGCGAGTCGCAGGTCAAGCGCATGCTGCCCGACCGATTCCAGGCCGCGATCGACGCCTATGCGATGAAGGACGGCTCGACTGACATGGATGCGTACCTCGACGGATGGCAATGGGGCCCGGTTCTGGAGCGGAACGGATCACCCGAAGAGGTCGCCGCGGCGGTGATCGCGGAGCTGGACGTATCGAACCCCAGATCGCGGATCATGAACCCCGAGCAGCCGGCGTGAGCGACGCGCTCCTGGACGAGCTCGCCTCGAGCCAGCAGCTGGTCGTGGCGATGACGCAGCTCATCGCCGACGACGCACCTGAACGCGTTGGAGCCTGGACGCTGCGCGACATCGCCGCTCACCTGGCGACCACGGAAAAGGAATGCTTCGAGCCGCGCATCCGGGCGATGGCCGCCGGCGAGCGGCCCGCGTTCGAGTACTACAGCAACGACGAGCGCGATTTCGACGGCATCGCGCTGCAAGACGCGCTCACCGAGTGGGGTGAGACGCGGGCGCGGCTCATCGACTTCGTGCGCGGATTGAGCGAAGAGGAGCGGGCTCGGGTGGGCGTGCACAAGAAGTTCGGCGAGCTCACCGTCGACGGCTACCTGCGGATCGCGCTCGAGCACGACCAGGATCACCTTTTGAGCCTCGAGCGCCTGGCGACCGAAGCCGCGCGCTAGCTTCGCCCGCCAGCCTCCGAGCTTCCTCCAGCCGCACGTCCTCGGCCTCGCCTAAGTTGATCGCGACCAGGAAGGCAGCCGACTCCGCGGCCGCGGCCGCGAGCGTCGCCGCCACCACCGCGTCGGGACGCAGATTCGGGTTGCCATGGGAGGCCGACTCCTCGGCCAACGCGGCAACCTCCGCCGCAGCCCTCACGATCTCGAGAGGGATCTCCACGGTCCTGGCCTGGGCGGCCGCGACATCCGCTCCCGAGCGGACTGCTTCGAGGTAATCGAGGAACGCCGTCGAGTCCTGCTCGATAAGCTCCTCTCCGTGCCGGCGGAGGCGCTCGGCGCGCCCATGCATCTCGGCGGCCTCGGGCCACTGCTTGCCCGAAAGCCTCGCCACCTTCTGCAACAGGGCCGCCGCGGTCGCAACCACGGCCGCCGCGGCCGAACCGCTCGCGGGCGCCGGTGCGTCGGAGGCAATCTCGGCCAGGAGGTAGTCGAGGCGAGCCCGCGCCTGCCGCTCAGCCGTCGCCGAGCTCCTGTTTGCGCCTGGCGATGAACTCGCGCAGCTGCTCGTCCACACCGGGTTCGATTCCGGGGTCTGGATATTCCGCCAGCAACTGCTTCCATTTCTCGGCCGCGACCATGTCCGTGGTTCGTGCGCCGAAACGATTCCAGCGATCGAAGTTCTCGGTCGACGAGATCCAAGGACGGTAGAAACCGGTGCGGTAGTTGCGCAGGGTGTGCTCGGCGCCGAGGAAGTGGCCGCCAGGACCCACCTCGCGGAGCGCGTCCATGGCCAGGCCCTCTTCATCCACGGGGAGGCCTCGGCTGAGGATCCATTCGAACATCCGCAAAGCCTCGACGTCGATGACGAATTTCTCGTATGACGCGAGCAGCGCGCTCTCCAGCCATCCCGCGGCGTGCAGCACGAAATTGACTCGGCCGAGGATTGTCGGCCACATGCACATCATCGATTCGTACGCGGCCTGGGCGTCAGGCGCTTTCGACGAGGTCAGGGCTCCGCCGCCCCGGAACGGAAGGTTGTAATGGCGCGCCATCTGGGCGCTGGCCAGAATTCCCAACGCGGACTCGGGCGTGCCGAACGCGGGGCTGCCGGACTGCATGTCGGTGCTGGTGAGGAACGAGCCGTACACGCTGGGCGTGCCCGGACGGATGAGCTGCACCAAAGCGATCCCCGCCAGCGCCTCCGCCGTCTGCTGAGCGACCGTGCCGGCAAGGCCCATCGGCGACATGGCGCCGGCCATCAGGAATGGCGTGACGATCACAGGCTGGCCGACCTCCGAATACTCGAGCAGCGCGCCCAGCATGCGGTCGTCGTAGCGCAGCGGGCTGTTGACGTTGATGAGGCTGATCACGGCCGGCGTCTTCTCGATGTTCTCCCGACCGCCGAAGACGATCGAGGCCATCTCGATCGTGTCCCGAGCGTTCTCGGAGGAGATGACGCTCCCCATGAATGGCTTGTCCGTCCACCGGAGGTGGGAATAAACCATATCGAGGTGCCGCGAGCCCAGCGGCAGGTCCTCAGGCTCGACCGTCGTGCCCCCGGCGCAGTGGATCTGGTCGACCGCCTGCGCCATCTTGTCGAAGTTGTTGAAGTCCTCGATGGTGGCCCCGCGCCGCCCGCGCTCGAGGTCGGTGATGAACGGCGGACCGTACACGGGGGCGGTGACGACGTTGTCGCCACCAAGCACCACCGAGCGGGCAGGGTTGCGCGCCTGGAGCTCGAATGTGGTCGGGGTCTTCGCGACCGTCTCCAGGATGAAATCGCGGTCGAACCGGACCCGCATATCCTCAACCTTCATCCCGGCTCCGGCGAAGAGGTCCCGGGCCCGATCGTGGAGGAAGTCGATCCCGATCTCCTCCAGGATGTTCATCGCCTGCCCGTGGATGGCCTCGACCGCGTCATCGTCCAGGATCTCGTAAGGCTTGAGCCGGTTCTTCCACATGGCTCGTAAATAGTGCAATACGCAAGGTATGTGCTAACGTAAGCCTTGCCCATTGGGGTGCTAGGTCCCGCCTGGGGACCCCCTTTTTGAACTCAGTTGATCCCAATTTCACGCCCAACCCGCGCATCGACCCTTAGGTCTGCTTGACATGAGCACGCCCAACCCCGGCGACGTCCTCCCTCTCTGGAATCCAGAGATCCCTGGCGAGGAAATCCAGGCCGGCCGCCTTGGCATCCGCGTCCGCCCCGGCACGCCCGCGGCGGCCAAGGTCACCGCCCTGGAGGCCCACGGCGGGGCTGAGCTGCTGCGCCAGGTTCTCCAGGAGCAGAAGCTCATCGACGGCACCTACACCGTCGTCAAGCCGGAAAAGCCGCTCGAGTTCATCGGCCAGGTCAGCACCACCCTGCTGACCGGCAAGCTCGGCCGCACTCCCATGGGCCTGGCCCTGGAGATCACCGACTGGCAGGAGCTCGAGGGCGCCTATGAGATGGAGAAGAACCGGCTGCGGCTGGGCTTCCAGGAGCTGCACGTCGTCAAGGAGTGGGACGGCGACCTCGAGGGCTTCACCGCCATCGTGCTCCGCGAGCAGGCCAAGTCCCACCCCCTCCTGGACTCGACGATGCGCTTCATCGAGCACCTCCGCGACTACCGCGAGAAGCTCGCCGAGGCAGCCGTCCGGCGCTACGAGGCGACCGAGCAGTGGATCGAGTGCCCCAAGTGCGAGACCGAGGTGCCGACCTCGAACGGAATCCACTGCCCGAACTGCGGTGAGGACATGCGCGGCGGGGAGTACGTGCGCGCGATCCTCCACCTGGTCGACGACGCCGACGGACGGATCTACCGCGGCATCGATTCGCTGACCGTGCGCTCGGCCGGGTTCCCGGAGTACCGCGGCATGTCGCTTGACCGGATCCAGGGCTCGAACCTCTGGGTCAGCTTCCGCCGTTACGACCCGCTGCCCGACGAGGGCATCGTCCTGCCGACCGCGAGCGTCGAGATGTTCGAGGCGCAGCGCTCGGTGATTCGCCAGCTGCAGATCGGCAGCCCGCGCACTGGGGCGCTCGCCGCCGAGCTCGCGGACACCGGATGGCTCGGCACCCCGCCGCGCGTGCCGCTCGACGGCAAGAAGGCCCACCACCTGCCGGACCCCAACGAGGAGCAGGCCGAGGCCGTGGCTCGGGTCATGGGCATGCGACCCGGCCAGCTCTACCTGATCCAGGGACCGCCTGGCACCGGCAAGACGACCGCCATCGTTGAGTCGATCCGCCGCATCCTCGGCCGCAACCCAAACGCCTCGATCCTTCTCTCGTCGCACTCCAACGACGCCGTCGACACCGGCCAGGAGCGCCTGCTCGGCTTCTCGCACGTCCGGCAGGCACGCATCGCCGAGCCGGGCAAGGTGCCGCGCCGGCTGCGCCCGACGCTCGTCGAGGGCGACGACCTGGAGGCGTACAACCTCGTGGCGGGCACCGTCAACCGTCTGACCATCGACTCGCGGCTCCGCTTCAAGGTCTTTGACTGGCTGATCCTCGATGAGGCGAACAAAGTGCGAGCCAACGAGGCGCTGGCCGTGATGCCGCTCGCCAAGCGCTGGGTGATGATCGGCGACCTCAACCAGCTGCCGCCGGTGATGGAGGAGGCCGCGTCGACCTTCAAGATCGAGACGCCGCTCGACGAGATGGTGCGCGACGACAGCTTCTACGGCTGGGTCTGGGACAAGGTGCCTGCGGGCTCACGCATCATGCTGCCGCGCCAGTACCGCATGCGCGAGCCCATCGGCCGCGTCGTGTCCGACCTCTTCTACGAGGGCAAGCTCATCCACGAGGCGCCGCATCCGCGCATGCCGCTGCCGTGGCCGTTCGACCGCGAGCTGGTCTGGGTCGACACCGGCGCGCAGGACGAGTATCGCGACGCGCAGCGTTCGGTGGCCAACGAGTTCGAGGTCGCACTGTGCAAAGACATCACCTCGATCATTCGCCGCCGCGTGCGCAAGGCCAAGCTCGCGGTGATCGCGATGTACAACTCGCAGGTCAACCGCCTGCAGGGCTCGCTCAAGGGCATCGTGCCGCCGGACGACATCGAGTCGGTCGACGCCTTCGAGGGACGCGAGTCGGACGGCGTGATCCTTTCCCTGGTCCGATCCAACGAGCGCGCGGCGATCGGCTTCCTCAACGACCCGAACCGGGTCAACGTCGCCATCTCGCGAGCGAAGAAGCTGCTCGTCATCGTCGGCGACTCCAAGACCGTCATCGGCGGCGCGCCGGAGCTGTTCGGCCCGCTGTTCGAGCACTGCAAGGACGATGGGCTCGTCGTCGGGGTCGGCGCGGTCGTCACGGCGTGCCAGCGCGTGGGCATCCGATCCCAGGTGCAGCGGCTGTCGAGGCCGCATCGCGGAGACCGGCGCGGGCGCCGCAGGCGCCGCGGTCAGCGAGCGCAGCCGGAGCTGGGTGTCAACGGCGAGGTTGCCCTCTCCCCGAACGGGGCCGAACCGATGGTCCCGGAGGGGGAGTTGGCCTCGAATGGGACGCCCGACATCGCCCCCGAGCCGGTTCCCGCCGATTCGCCTAAGGAGTCGGAATAGCCGGGCCGCGTCGTTAAGCTCTTCGCGGCAATGAGCGACCAGTGCGTCTTCTGCGAAATCGTTTACGGCACCTCGCCCGCGAGCTGGGTGTACCAGGACGACACCGTGGTCGCGTTCATGGACGTGCAGCCGATCACGCAGGGCCACCTGCTCGTGGTTCCGCGAGAGCACGCCGTGCTGATGACCGACATCAACGAGACCGCCGCGATGCGCACGTTCAAGGTTGCACGCAAGCTCGCCGCGGTCGTGCGTCACACGCTGGGCGCAAGCGGCGTGAACATCCTTGTCATGGATGGCGAAGCCGCCTTTCAGGACGTGCCGCATTTTCATGTCCACGTGATTCCGCGTTACCCCAAAGACGGCTTCGGTCTGACGTTTCCGCACTCTTACGAGCAGGCGCCCGCGCGGGCACGGCTCGACGCGATCGCGGCGGCCCTCAGCGCCGCGGTGACACCGGCCGCACCTACGAAGTGACCGTCACCGTCAGCGAGTAGAGAACCGCGTACATCGGACAGGCCTGACCGCTCGGGCAGACTGGCGCGCCCACCGCAGTCACCGTCGCCTGACCCGGCGCCTTGGCGAGGAACGCAGCCAGCAACACGCCCCGCGCTGCCGACTCGGCGGGGTTCACCGTCGGCTCGAGGATCAGCTGGTCGCTCGACCTGACCTGCTGGTAGGAGAACTGGTCGGTCCCGTGCAGCACCACCTGGAGGGTCTGCCCCACGCGCATGGTCACGGCGTGGTCCTTCTCGGTCGCGGTGACGTCGAAGCGGATTCCGCCGCTGGGCGACGGCGTTGGATTCCCGCCAGCTCCCGTTCCGTATGCGCCGCACGCAACGGAAAGCAGCACAAGCGCGGCCACGACGACGAATTTCTTCATCCCAGTAGCGGAAACGAGGCCGGCAGCGTTCGGGTAACACGGGAGGGTACGATCCGCTGCTCATGCCGAAACGCCTCGCCGCGATAGCGGCCGTCTTGCTGGTCGCCGCATGTAGCGGCCGCGCATCCGCTCCCCCACCCGCCAGGTCGCCCACGCCACTCGTGGGAGGCCTGACCGGCGGCCTGATCGCGTACGCCTCCGACCAGGGCATCGGCGTGCTCGACCCGTCGAGCGGGAAGTCGACCATCGTGGCGCCGATTCCGGCGGGCGCGTTCCGGGTGGCGGGTCCGGTGTGGGCGCCCGCGCCAAACGTGAGCCATCCCGTCCTCTATTTCACGATCCACGACGACCGGCCTGCCGAGACCCGTACCTCGCCCGGCGCCGTGCCTTATGACTGGATGTTCAGGGTCGATCCATTCGCGGGCACCATCGAACCGGTGGCCGCCTCACAAGACTCGCAGAGCGAGGGCCCGCTCGGCCTCGTCGCCAACTCGCACTTCCTCGCGATGACTGTCGGCTGCTGCACGACCTACGAGGTCGACGGGCTCGACCTGACGCAGCCATCAGGCGCGCTCAAGGCGCTGGCGAGGCCGCCGGCGCAGCCCGCGTTCTTCACCGAGGGCGCCGTCCCTGGCGACTCGGGGCTGATCGCGGTTCGCCAGTTCGGCACCGGCTCCTGGTACTGGCTCAATGCGGAGGCCAACGTCTTGAACCCGTTTCCGCTGAGCCTCGGGCCGGACGACGGCCCGATCGCGATCAGCGGCGACGGGACGATGGCCGCGGTCGCGCTCACCGACCACGGCGCGGTCATTCAGCCAATCAACAGCGCGCTGCCGGTCGCGACGCCCAGCGCAGTTGCTTCGCCGGCCGCAAGCCCGAGCGGTCGCGCCACGCCTTCGCCCTCGGCGACCACGCACGCCAGCCCGACGCCGGCGGGGCCGAGGCGCGTGAACTCGCGGCTTCCGCATCCCGACGGCCTCGCCTGGAGCCCTGACGCCGGCCAGCTCGCGATAGCCGTCAACGGCGCGCTCGAGCTGTACGCGGCCTCGGCGCCGGACGGAACGGCGCCGGCGGGTCGCTACCTCGGCGGCGCCAACGTCGTGGGTGTGGCGTGGTCCGCGCCGCTGGCCAACCAGACGTACGCCAACGTCAAGGCGAGCGCCGGGCCGCAGCCGCTGGTCGACGCCCTGCTCGCGGCGACCAAGCTGCCCGCTGCGGCCGACACGCCGGCGAACCGGCCGCTGACTCGCATCTATCTCTGGCAGTTCGACTCGACCAAGAGCTCGCCCATCGAGTCCATCGCCGACGCCACGCCGGATGTGCTGGCCAAGTACCCGCCCATGAACGCGGGCGTGGTCTTTCATCACTGGGCCGCACTCGACACCTGGGCGATGCTCGGCGGCTGCTATCGGTATCGGGTCGTGGTGACCGGAAGCGTCCCACCGATTGCGTCGACGGTCGGCCTGAACGGGAGCACGCCGTGCTCGGCCAAACCCTCGACTGCGCCAAGCCCGTCACACTCGCCCAGCCCCTCCCACGCCTAGCATCAAGTCGTGGCGTTTGACTTTCTCGCGAACCACGCGGAGGCGCTGCCCGACAAGCCCGCATTGATCCTCGGCGATCGATCTCTCGACTTCGCGGCGCTCAACAGGGCGGCGAGTCGAGCGGCCACCGTCCTCACCGAGCTCGGTTGCCGTGAGGAGGATCGCGTCGCGCTGATGTCGTTCAACTCGCTCGAAGGGGCGGAGATCGCGAACGGCTGCCGCCGGGCCGGCCTGGTCATCGTGCCCGTGAACTACCGCCTGCGAGGCGCGGAGATCGCATACGTGCTCAACGATTCAGGCGCCAGGGTCGCCATCGCCGGACCCGACCACGTGGCCATGATGGATGAGGCGCGAGCACAGGTTGGCGGCGACGTCAAGTTTGTCGCGATCGGCGCGCACCCGCCCGGCGGATGGATGTCGTTCGGCGACCTCCTCGACGAAGCCTCGGAGCAATTCGACTCTGTCGGGGACGGCCTCGGCGCTTCGATGATCTACACGTCGGGCACGACCGGCCACCCCAAAGGCGCGTGGCGGCCGCACGGGGTCGACCTCGCCAACGTGCTGCAGGTGATATCGATCTTCGAGCTCAACCAGTCGGACGTCCACCTGATGTGCGGACCGGGTTATCACAGCGCCGTGTCGTTCTTCTCGGTTCTCCATCAGCTGCTCGGCGCCACCGTCGTCCTGCAGCCGAAGTTCGACGCCGATGGCGCGCTCGACCTCGTCGCGAAGCATCGGGTCACGACGGCGTTCATGGCGCCCACCCTGCTGCAGCGGCTGGTCGACGCGCAGGAGAGGAATCCGCGGGACGCGTCATCCTTGCGCGCGCTGATTCTTGGCGCCGCCCCTTGCCCCTACCCGCTGAAGGTGCGGGCGGAGGCGGTCTTCGGCCAGGTCCTCTGGGAGTTCTACGGCGCGACCGAGACGGGGATCAACACCATCCTGCGGCCCGAAGATCAGCTGCGCAAGCCAGGCTCGTGCGGCACCGCCGTGCCCGGCCAGGAGATACGGTTGGTCCGCGACGACGGGAGCGACGCGGACGTCGGCGAACCAGGTGAGCTGATGGTCCGCAACACGTGGCAGGCGGAGTACTTCCACCGGCCGGACGCGACCGCCAAGAGCATGCACGACGGCTTCTTCTCCGTCGGCGACGTCGCGTACCGCGATGAGGAGGGCTTCTACTTCATCTGCGACCGCCGCGTCGACATGATCATCTCCGGCGGCGTCAACATCTACCCGGCCGAGATCGAAGCCGTGCTGCACGCGCATCCGGCGGTCATGGACGCCGCCGTGATCGGGGTGCCGGACGACGAGTTCGGCGAGTCGGTTAAGGCCGTCGTCCAGCTGCGGCCGGGCACGAACGTCAGCGCCGATGAGCTCATCGCTTTCTGCTCCGAGAGGCTGGCGGGCTACAAAAAGCCGCGCAGCATCGACTTCACCGACGAGCTGCCGCGCGATGCCGCCGGCAAGCTCCTCAAGCGCAAGGTGCGCGAGCGGTACTGGGCGGGCGCCGGCCGCACGATTTGAGCGGATCGGTCTCCTTCGACCGCGCCGCCGGCTCGAACGCGAAGCGACCGAATCCACGCACTGGCATGCGTACCGCTCAGGCGAGCAGGGGTAGGACAAACTCCAGGGAGCGGCTGATGCTGCCCAGCGGCCGAACCTCGGCCGAGGGAAGTCGCGTTTCTTGCTCGAGCGTGTACCAGCCGCGATAGCCGGCGGACCGGAGCGCTTCGGTGACCCGCGCCACGTTTGCGCCGCCCTCGCCCACAGGCCGGTACAGGCTGCGCGTCACCGCGTCGCGGTAATCCAGGGAGCGCTCACGCACGCGGCGTGCGAGGTCGAGGTCGACGTCGTTGAGATGGACATGCTGGATTCGGCCCGCCGCGTTCTCGATCACCTCCACGGGGTCGGCGCCCGCGATGACGAGATGTGCGATGTCGAGGCACACACCCGCCTCTGATCCGACGAGGAGCCGCTCGATTTCCTCCGGTCCCTGGATCGTGCTGCCAAATCGCGGCTGCACGGCGAGCTTCACCTTGTGCCGCGCGCACACATGCTCGACCGATCCGATGAGGTGGAGCAGGTGCGCCCACTCGGCGTTGGACAGCGAGTCTGGCTTACGCGAATCGGGCGTGCGCTCAGGTATGGCGGAGAGCACGAGGGTCCCCGCGCCGATGGCGGCCAGCCAGTGGGCGTGGCCGTCGATGTGAGCGAGCTCGGGTCCGCGCAGGTCGTGGTGGTGAAGGATGGCGTGGACCTGGCCCGACACGACCTGCAGGCGGTGCCGCCGGAGCATCGCCCTCGCCTTGTCGCTGCGGTCAGGCAGAAAACCGGGCGGTCCAGCCGTGACGGCTCCCTCGCCGACCGCGGCAGCCTCCGAGAGCACCCGCTCCGGATCGATCTGATGGCCCCAACCACCGGTTTCGTTGATCCCCCAGCACGCGGGGGAAAGCGCGAGCCGATGCACAGCGCGAACGCGCCGGCCGCGAAGCCGTCCAATCTCGCGCACCCTGCTGATCAACAGGAGTGTTCCGCCCCGCTGGACCGCCCGTCGTCGCGACGTTGACCGCCGGGCGCCAACCGCGAAACGGCTGCGGGCCCTTGGAGGCGTAACACTCCCAGAGATTAACCTTCTAGTCAACGCATGCCGGAAACGACTCTGGAGCGTGACCTGCGCCCCGCCACGCTGGACGACGCCGAGATCGTCGCCGACCTCGAGACGATGCGAGACCCGTCCGAGCCGCGAGACCCGGTCCTCCTGCGCTACTGGTGGCAGATGGGCGATGAGCTCGAGCAAGTGATGCGCCGCGTCCGCGTCCGGGACGCCGCGGCGACCGCTTTCGTCGGCGCGTCGCACGAGCGATGGGCGGAGGGCGAGAAGCACTTCGGCGTGGTCAGGCCGCTCCTCAGCTACGAGACGTGGAGTGACGACGACTTTGCGCAGCTTGTCGAGATCGGAGAGGACTGGCTGCGCGGCGAGGGCGCAGTAACAGCTGTCGCGAGGGTGCGGGAGGACTTTCACCGCGAGGTTGCGGTACTCGGCCGGCTTGGGTTTCGTGAAGACCGCCGCATGCGGACGTCGGAGCTCAACCTCGTCGCTCGCCGCAATCACATCCTGGAATCTCTCGAGGAGACTCGCCGCCACATGCGGCGGCAGGGCATCCGCGTTCATCCGCTCAGCCAGGACGACGACCCGGACAGGTACCGGAAGCTCTACGTGGCGATGCTCGAGTCAGAGCAGGACATCCCGCGGTCGGTGCCGTGGCGCGAGCTGAACTACGAAGAGTGGCGCCACTACTGGTTCGACAACCCTGCCATCCGGGAGGACCGGTTCTGGATCGCGCGTGAAGGTGACGACATCATCGGCACGTCGGTGCTCGACAGCCCGGTGGTACGCGGCGTCCCCTGGACCGCCTACACGGGCACGCTTCGCCGGGTCCGGGGACGCGGCATCGCGCGCGCGCTGAAGTACGAATCGATGGCGCAAGCGATCGAGGCAGGGTACTCGCGCGTGCGCACCAACAACGATGCCGACAACCCGCCGATCCTCCGCATCAACGCCGAGATGGGCTACCGGCTGATCGCGCCGGTGCTCGAGCTGCACCGCGACCTCGCGTGACGGAAACAGACCACTACGGCGTGCGAGCGCTGCCCGACCTCTACAAGGAGTGGTCGGCGTCGGGCATGGTCGCCAACATCGGAGCTCGGATCGTCGAGGTCGGTTACGGCCGCCTCGTGCTGGCCGCCGACCTGACCACCGAGTCTCATGGCTTCCCCACCTCGCGCGGCCCGATCGTGCACGGCGGAGCCATCGCGACGCTGGCGGACGAGGCGCTGGCATCGGTCGCGTTCACGTGCGCCGAGGAGGGTCAGACCACCGTGACGGCAGACCTGAAGGTGGATTTCTTGCGCCCTGCCAGACCCGGGCGTCTCGTCGCGACGGCGACCGTCAGGCACCGCACCAAGCGGCTTGCCTTCTGCGAGGTCACCCTCGAGCACGGAGAGGGCGAGATCGTGGCCGAGGCGCGCGCCGTGATCGCTTACGTCAGGGCTTGATCGGCGCCGGCCAGACCCGGTAGAGGAATCGCGCGCCAGTGCAGGCCGAATTCGTCCGTGAACTCGAGCACGGGTCGGGTTCCCTGCACGTCGGCGAAATACCCGTGGCGCGTGTCGAGGACGTCCAGAGTCCCCGGCACGGGGTCCAGCGCGTCGATCGGGACAGGGATCGCCCACGTGGCGCCGCCGTCCTGGCTGTGGGCCCACTGGCCCGACCCGACCCACCACCAATCGGCGGCGTCGGAGTAGCCCAGAGCGCCGCTCGAGGACGGGACGGTGATCGGCGTCCAGCTGGCTCCGTTGTCGAGGGTGCCCAGCCGCGTCTGGTTGGGCGCCTGGGCCTGGGGAATCGGCCCCAGGTTCCGCGAGCCGATCGCCGTCGCGTACGTATAAGTCACCGGCACGCCGCCGTCGAACGTGCGCACCGTCAGGGGTGGGAAGTCCTGGATGGTCGCTCCCTGGCCCTTGCGGCCCTTGAGGGTCGGAAAGAAGACCACCGACGCCACCACACCGGTCCCTGACGTGGGCTGCACCGCGACCATGAAGGTCCCACCCGACGGCCAGCCGCCGCGTGGGGCCGGCAGCGGCACGCGGGTCCACGTCTCTCCATAATCGCCGGTCTTGTATGCATACGGACGTGAGCTGGCGCTGCTCAGCCATCCGGTCGTGAAATAGGAGAAGCTGACCTCGAAGGCCTCGTCCGGGGCGGGTGCCGGCGTCCCCAGGTTGACCCAGGTGAAGCCGCCGTCTTCGGTCCGATACAGGTACGCCGTGCTAGGCGAGTCCGCGCTGGTACCGCTGACCAACGCCCACCCGAAAAACGAGTCGACGAACGACCAGGACACAACGGTGCCCCGAACGCTCGGCATCGCGATGGTCGTCCACGTGCGGCCGCCGTCGCTCGTGCGGTGAAGGTCGGGCGCAGTGCCGACCAGGCCTATCACGCCGACCGCCGTGTCGAAGAACTTGAGGTAGTGCCGGTGTCCCTGGCCGGCGCCGGCGAACTGGCGCGTCCAGCTGAGGCCACCGTCGGCCGTGTGGATGAGCGCATAGTCGCCCGAGTCGAAATCGACCACGATCCATCCGGTAACGAGATCGACGAAATCCAGCGCCGACACCCGGTACCCGGGCGTCTCAGAGACGACGCGCGGCGCCTGCGGCGTGGACCACGTCGCGGTGGGATGCAGGTAAACGATGCCTGCGATTGCGATCGCGACCAGCGACACGCAGACCAGCGCGAGCCCGCGCAGCGCACGCGCCGGCGCGGACGAAACGATGGGCTCGGACTCCGGCTCGACCGACTCCATTCCCCGCCTGGAGCTTACCCCGGCAAGGGGACGTTCGCCGGCCTCCAATGAACGCCGCCGTCAGATGTCATCGCGAGGGCGGTGCCCGTTCGCCCGATCATCAGCGTCCAGGCGTGACGCGCGTCGATGACGTGATCAGTCTGCATCCCCCAATCGCCTGACACATCCGGATCGACGGTGACCACGGTTTGCCACGTCAGTCCGCCGTCCGACGTCTTGCGCAGCAGGTTGGCCCGCGACACCCACCAGTGGGTGCGGTCGACGAAGGAGATGTCCCCGAAGCTGAATGGGCCTGGGGGGAATGTGATCGAGTCCCACGTCCGGCCTCCGTCGAAAGAGGTGAACGCCTCCACGATTCCCAGGTAGGTCGTCAGCAGCACGAGCACACCTTGACCGGGTAAGACGTAAACGACGCTGTTGTAGGCAGGAGGCTGATAAGGCTTGCCCGACGGAGCCGGGCTCGGGACGGTCTCTGGGGACGCGGGAATCTCGACCGCGCGCCACGTGGTTCCCCCGTCGAATGTTGCGTAAACGATCGGTTTCGAAGCCGCAGCGCCAACCCAACCCTCTCCGTTGGCCCGAAAGTCAAAACCCGCGAGGCCACCTTTGCCCGGCGCGAAGATCGTGCCGCCTGGAAATGTGGCGGCAAGCCGGCGCCAGGTCAAACCGCCATCGTCGGTCGCGTAGAGAGTCGAGGCCTGGGCAGGGTCAAATTCGGAGTCCAGAGCCCAACCCCTGGTGGTACTCGCGAACGTGAAGTTCGGCGTGGCATCGGGCAGCGAGATCACCGTCCAGTGCGCGCCTCCATCCGATGTGCGATACAGCCGTCCGTTGTAGAACATCCCGTTTCTGGTGTCGAAAAAGTGGATGAACAGAGGCGCGAGCTCCGCACTATTCACTCTGAAAACCCTGGCCCAGTGCCGGCCGCCGTCCGCCGTCCGGTTGAGCCAGGCCTGCGGGTTGCCCCCCTGCTGCTGGCGCACCACAGCCCAACCATCGGCTGGAGAGACGAAATCGAACGCCGCACCGTATACCCGGGAGAGGCTTGGGGGAACGATCGTGGCGCGCCCCTGCACAATCCTGGGTGATTGAGGCGTGGTGGCGTGGAGGTAGAGAAGGCCCGCGACGACCGCCACCGTCAGCGCCGCGGCGATCAGCGGTACCGCGCGACGGGCGCGCAGACCGAGCACCGGCTCCTCAGCGTCCACAGCCAACCGTTGAACGAGCGACCCGAGCCAACTGTTACCCCGCGCGATAGATTGTCTCAATGATCACCACGGTGCGTCGGGCCGAGGGCCAGGATGCAGCCGCCATTGCGGCGGTTCACGTCGCGTCGTGGCGGACCACATATCGGGGCCTTCTGCCCGAGGACTTCCTGGCCTCCCTCAGCGATGCCGGCTACGAGGAGCGCTGGCAGCGGACCTTGCTCGATGGGTCAGGTCGCGTCTACGTGGCCGAAGACAGAGGGCGCGTCGTCGGATTCGCGTCCGGCGGCCCGGAGCGTGCGGGTGAGGATGGATACGCCGGCGAGCTGTACGCGATCTACATCCTCGATGAGGCCCAGGGCCGTGGCCATGGGCGCCGCCTGGTGCAGGCGGTCGCGCAAGGCCTGCGCGAAATGGCCCTGGGCAACATGATCGTATGGGTGCTGCGCGACAACCATCCGGCTCGTCACTTCTACGAGCGACTCGGTGGGGTCTACGTGCGCAGCCAACCGATCACGATCGGCTCGACTCTGCTGCAGGAAGTCTCGTACGGCTGGAAGTCGCTAGGCGACATTCGCTACTGAGGTGCGGGCAGCGGCGCCTGGCCGAAGTCGAAGCAGTCCTCCATCCCGTCGGCCGCCTGCGTGCGGGCGTTGAGTGGAGATAGGCCGAAGTTGTTCTCGCAGAAGTGAATGAGGCTCACGTGCGAGTGCAGGGCTTTGGAGACGTAGCCCGCCCGCGCGTACGGGCTCAGCACCAGGCAGCCCACACGCCCGCCGTAGCGGAACTGGGTGCCGTCGGTCCATCTCTCGACCTCGGCCGGCGTGACGTGGTCCCACCAGCCGCCCCAGTCGTCCCACGTGATGAAGATCGCGATGTGCGGCCACAGTCCGGCGGCGACGATGGCCTGCACTTGGCTCACCGTCCACAGGCTGCCCTTGCTGACGTCGCCTTCGTGCGCGGCTCGCTGCGCTGCCGTGTCGGCGGGATGCTCGCTCTCGGCCTCGTCGGCGTAGAGCCATGAGACGGCGGGCAGCTTACCCGCTGACGCGTCGGCCGCAAACTGCTGCCACGTCTTCTTCTTGCCCGCCGTGTACTTGATGAACTCGAACGCATACCCGTTGTAGTTGCCCCACGACAGACCCGCGGCGTCGAGCTGAGAAGGCAGCGAGGGCTGGTCGTAGATCGGCGGTCCGGGATGCTTGCGGTAGTTCGTCGCCGGATTGTCGACGAGCGGCGAGTCCGCCATGATCAGCATCAGGTGGTTCGGCGTCGACGGGCCGGCCACGTCGGTGTAGTAGTTGTCGCAGAGCGTGAACTGCTTCGCGTAGCCCCAGTAGTGCGGGATGTCGCTCTGGGGAAACGCCACCCGCGGCGCGGTCTGGTCGCGCTTGAGCCACGCCGCGTGTCGGTGGTCCGGATCGTTCGGCGGCGGGTTCGGGCCTGCGGGAAGCGGTACCCCGTTGCCGCCCGGGAACGTGCCGAAGTAGTTGTCGTAGCCGTGGTTCTCCTTGACGATGATCACGACGTGCTGGATCGGACTCGGATTCGTCCTCATGTCTCCTGGACCATCCTCGCGAATGCTGCGCGCGGAACGAGCGCGGTGGACGCGCTGAGAAGGCACACAGCGGTGATGGAGAGAAACGCGTACGCCGGGCTGATCGTGAAGAGGGCTCCGCCGGCGAGCGCGCCCGCGATCTGGATCGCCGTCTGCGCCGTCTGAAACACGGCCTGCGTGCGCGCGAACTGCCCGGGCTCGGCGAGCCTGCTTACCTCCGCCATCGTGCTCGGTAGGCCAGAGATCGTGAACATTCCTTCGACGAGTCCGAGACCGATCAGCCACGGCACCGAGCTGATGAACGGATACAGGGCTGCGAAAAAGGCGGTGCAGAACAGCGCTCCGACGATGAATCGCCGTGGACCGAAACGGTCGCCGAGCGAGCCGGCGTAACCGCTGAGGAGCATCGCGGGGAGGGCGAAAGCAGCGAAGGAGAGTCCGACGGCGAACGTGGTCGCGCCCCGCGACGTCAGGTAGAGCGACCAGATCGTGTCGAACGCACCGATCATGTAGGACGTTCCCGCGGCGAGTAGGATCAGGGCAAGCAGCAACCGCGCGATGTGCATCGCGCGAGCGGGCAGCTCGACCGCCGCCTGCGCGCGCACGTTGGGCAGAGTGGCCAGGGCTACCACGGTCAGGGCCGAAAGCCCCGCCGCAACGCCGAACACGATGCCCAGGTTGAGCAGGGCGATGAACCCGCCGATCGCCGGTCCGATCAGCATCCCGGCCATGTTGGTCGCCTGCATGTAACCGAAGGCGCGGCCGCGCTCCTCTCGAGCAGTTACCTCGGCCAGCAACCCGTTGGCGGCCGGCCAGTACGCGCCCTGCGCTGCGCCATGCAGCAAGCGCACGAAGATGAAGGCCGCGACCGGAAGGGGAAGCAGGTATGCGAGGAACAGCGCCGAGGTCGAGAGCATCGCTCCGATCAGCACGGCCCGGGTCCCGAATCGATCGGAGGCCCAGCCGGCGGGATACCGGATCAGCGCGTTGGCGACGAGGCCCGCGGCGAACACGATTCCGACGAGCGCGGCCGACCCTCCCTTGCGGCCAAGAAAGATCGGCAGCAGGGGCAGGAAGAACCACATCCCGATCGAGTTCAGGAAGTTGATCGCGTAGAGCGTCCACAGCGTTCGCCGGTGTTGCATCGCCTTCAGGAATACTGGCAGAGCGGTGATGGATGACAGCCTTCACACGGCGACGTGGGACGTGATCCCGTATTCACCGCATTCCGCGCACATGCACATGGCGCTCGACGAGGTCCTCCTCGAGCGGGTGATCGCGGGAAGCCGGCCGCCGACCATGCGGATGTGGCGCTGGATCGAGCGCGCGCTCGTCATCGGCTCGCATCAGTCGGTGCTGAACGAGGTCGACACCGGCGCGGCGCACGACCTCGGGTTCATCGTCACCAGGCGGATGAGCGGCGGCGGCACCATGCTCTGCGAGCCCGACCGCACGATCACCTACTCGCTGTACCTGCCGGAGTCGATGGTCGCCGGCGTCAGTTTTCGCAGGTCATACGCGCTGCTCGACGAATGGGCCGTGCGCGCGTTCCGTGACCTCGGCGTGCCTGCGACGTATCGCGAGATCAACGACATCATCTCGCCGCGCGGAAAGATCGCGGGGGCGGCCCAGGCCCGCCGGCGCGGACACGTCCTCCACCACACGACGGTCGCGCACACGATGGACGCCGAGGTGATGCCGCGTCTGATCCGCATCGGGCGGTCCGGCGTCTCGGCGCGAGGCGTGCGCAGCGCCGAAAAGACCGTGTCGCCTCTTTCGTGGTTCACGACCCTGTCCTGCGAGGACGTCGCGGCCGAGCTCCAGCAGCACTTCATGCGCGAATTCCACGGCCGGGAGTCGCAGGCGTCTGAAGAGGAGCTCGATGCGGCTCAGCGGCTCGTCGAGCGCAAGTACGGGACTCTCGAATGGATCAACCGACTACCGTAGAAAGACTGATGCTGCACGAAAGCGATACCTACTCGACGCTGCCCGTGACCGACATCGAGCGGGCCCGCGGCTTCTATCGCGACACGCTCGGGCTGCACGAGGACATGGTCACCGAAGGCGGCGTCATGTACCGTTCGGGCGCGACTCGATTCTTCGTCTACCCGAGTCGTTATCGCGCCGCGGGGCACACGCAGATGAGCTGGACGGTGCCGGACATCAAGGCCGCGGTGGCGGCGCTGAGAGCGAGGGGCATCGCGTTTGAACAGTTCGACGTTCCCGGCCTGGAGATGGTCGACGGTATCGCGCACAGCGGCCCCAACGTGTGGACCGCGTTCTTCAAAGACCCGGACGGCAACCTGCTCGGCCTGACCCAGATCGGCTAGATCGCTGCCCCGGCAGTGGAGCGCCACTCTTCGATGAGCGTCCCGCTCTGCTCGACGTGCTCGCGGTAGTGGTCACGGAGCCAGCCCACGATGTCTTCCGCGCACGTCGGATAGGGCTCCTCCCCCTGTCGGTAGACGACCGGCGCCTTGCGCGACCAGTCGGAGGGAGGCAACCCTAGCGCGGCGTCTCGGATCGCCCCGTGCAGGTGGGCCATGTCGTCGAGAGACCTGCGGCGTTCCGTCGACGTCAGGCCACGTCGGGCCCATTCGCGCGCGGCTTTCTCGGCGCCCGGGGGGTCCTGCGGGCCGATCTGCTGAAACTCGGCCCCGACGATCGCATCCAGGACCCGCCGGTAGTGGGCCAGGAACCAGTTGACGTGGACCTGCAGGCCGCCCAGCGAGTAGTCGTCGCCCCGCTTGAGATACGTGAGCGCGCCGTCGGGCACGCGTGCGAACGCGTCCTGCCACTCTGTGCGAGCGGCCTCGAAGTCGGCGAGCACCGTTTCACGCTTCATGAGCTGCGGCGCGCTTAGCTGAAGTAGTTGTGCTGCTGGAGGAACGCCTTGGTCGCCACGTCAGCGTCCTGATGCTGCAGTTCCACCTGGGAGTTCAGCTGCACCAGCTCGTCCGTCGTGAGGCCGGCGCTGACGCTGTTCAGGATCTTGGTCACCTCGGCGTTCGCCACGCTCTTGCGAACGATCGGCACGACGTTGTCAGCGTTCTGGAGGTGCTTGTCATCCTGCAGCACCACCAATCCCAAAGACTTTAGGTCGGCGTCACTTGTGAACACCAGTCCGACCTGAATGTCGTTGTTCTTGAGCGCCGCCCGCGTCAGGGGGCCGTCGGTATCAAGCGCCTTGAAGCTCTTGAAGTGAATGCCGTACGTATTCTGGAGACCGAGTTGGCAGAAGGGTCGCGTCGGGCATTCGGGGCCGGCGCCAAGGACGAGCTGGCCACCGATCGCCGCCAGGTCCGAGAGCTTCGTCGCGTTGTATTTCTGAGCATTCGCTTGAGTCATCGCGAAGCCGTTCTGATCCTGTGCCGCAGACGGCGTGAGCGCCACGAGGCCGAGAGGCTGGAGATGGCTGTTCAGCTTGGCCGTCGTGGCGGTGACATCGCCGTTGGCCTCGCCCGCCGCGCTGTTGTAGTACTCCAGGTCGGTCGCCGCGTACCCGATGTAGAGGTCGATCTGGCTGGACTTGATCGCGGGGGCGACCACCTCACGCGAACCGAGGTTGAGCTTGAAGTTCACCGTGTAGCCGGCGTGCTGCAGCGCCTGGCCGTACAGCTCAGCCAGCACGCTGCCCTCGGAAAACTTGAAGCCGGCGACCGTGATCGTGCCTTTGGGCGAGCTCGAAGCCGTCGAGGGTGAGCTGCCACATGCGGCGGCCATCAGCGCCAGGCCGACGACGCAGCCCAACAGCGCCGAGCGGGATTTCCAGTTCATGAGAGTCCTCTCCTTAATCCAGTGCGGGTCAGCTAATCGAACCCCGACCGCCCACCCATTCTTCCACCTTCAGGCCGCTTTGAAGGTGACGCGCTTGGTGGCGGGCGAGCTCAGGAGCCTCAGGCCCCTGGGTATGAGCAGGCGCTCCACACCCGCGAGCCCGGCCTCCGTGGCGAGCGCCAGCAGCGCAACCAGGATCGCCCCGGCCACCAGCTTCGTGTAGTCGAACTGGGCGAGCCCGTCGATGATGTAGCGACCAAACCCCCCGCCCGCGATGAGTGCGGCAAGAGTCGCGGTGGCCACGACCTGGACCGCTGAGGTTCGGATTCCGCCCATCACCAGGGGTACCGCCAGCGGTAACTCCACCCGCAGCACCTGGGCGAGCTCGCGGTAGCCCATGCCCCGGGCCGCCTCCTTGATGTCGGGATCGACCTCGCGCATCGCGACGTAGCTGTTGGTGACCATCGGAGGAATCGCCAGCGCGGTCAGGGAGATGATGATCGGCGCGTCCCCCAGGCCGAAGATCTGGAACGAAAGGGCAAGCAGGGCAAAGGATGGGATGGCGCGACCCACATTCGAGATGTTCATCGCCGCCGTCCCAAATCTTCCGTAGTGGCCAAGCACGATGCCGATTGGAAGCGCGATGAGTGCGCCGATCAGGACGGACTCGGCGGACAGCAGGACGTGCTGCAGGAGGCGGATCGGGATGCCGTCGGGGCCGGTCCAGTGAGCCGGATTGGTGAACCACTCCACGACGCGCATGAGGATCGACATCTAGGCTGCCCTCGCCCACGGGACCGCCAGCCTCTGGCTCAGGGCGAGCGACAGGTCGGCCACGAAAGCGAGCACTACCGACAGGACCGTTCCCACCACGAGCGGCGTATGGAAGTTGTCGGTCAGGCCGGTGAGGATCAGCTGGCCGAGGCTGTCCTGGCCGATAACCGCAGTGATGGTGATGAGCCCGATCGTGGTCACCGTCGCGATGCGGATTCCCGCAAAGATCGTGGGCAACGCGAGGGGCAGCTCGACCCAGATCAGGCGCGCAAACGGCCGGTAGCCCATCCCGTCGGCGGCATCGATCACGTCACGCGGGACCGCATCCAGCCCGACGATCACGTTTCGGGTGAGGATCAGCACCGCATAGCCGACCAGCCCGATCTCCGCGGTCAGCGTGCTCAGCCCCGTGTAGGGAATTAGCAGCGCGAACAGGGCGATCGATGGAATCGTGTAGAAGATGCCGAACAGCGTGAGCACCGGTCCGCGCAGGAAACGCTCGCGTTGGGCGACGACACCGACTGGCAGCGAGATGGCGAGACCGATTGCGACCGCGATCACAGTCAGTTGAAGGTGTGCAAGGAGGGAGGTGGTGAGAAGCGCCACGTGGCTCGACAGCCAATCCCAGTTGATCCATGGGTCCACGTAGTCGAGGAATACGCGTCCGCCCATTCCGATACGGTAATTCAGGCGTGATCCGCCTGGAAAACGTGAGCAAAGAGTTCGCCGGCGGCTCGAACGCGGTGCGCGACCTGAGCCTCGAGATCCGTGATGCCGAGACGTGCGTGTTGATCGGTCCCTCGGGCTGCGGCAAGACGACGACGCTCCGGATGATCAATCGCTTGATCGACCCGGACCAGGGCCGCATCCTGGTCGATGGCGTGGATACGCGGGAAGTCGATCCGGCCACGCTGCGGCTGAAGATGGGTTACGTGATCCAGCAGACAGGGCTTTTCCCGCACATGACCGTTGGCGACAACGTCGGCACGGTGCCGCGGCTGTGGAAATGGGACAAGAATCGGATCGCCAAGCGCGTCGATGAGCTGCTCGACCTGGTGGGCTTGCCCCCCGCCGAGTATCGCAGTCGGTACCCCCATCAGCTTTCGGGCGGTCAGCGCCAGCGGGTCGGCTTTGCCCGCGCGCTCGCCGCGGACCCGCCAATCCTTTTGATGGACGAACCATTTGGAGCGGTGGATCGCATCACGCGCGAACGGCTGCAGAACGAGTTCGTGAACATCCAGCGCTCGATGCGAAAGACAGTCGTCTTCGTCACCCACGACATAGAGGAGGCCGTGCTTGTGGGCGACCGCATCTGCTTGCTCAAGATGCAGGCTCACGTCGCGCAGTACGACACGCCGGAGAAGGTCCTCCAGCAGCCGGCGAGTGAATACGTCGTCGAGTTCCTTGGCCGCAGCCGCATCGCGTGGCTCGAGTCACTGCGACGCATGGGCGCCGAAGGAGGAGAGAGCGTTGCCGCAGGAGTTTGACGTCGTCTGCCTCGGCGGCGGCGTGGCCGGTGAGGCGATCGCGGGCGGACTCCAGGGCGGCAGCCTTTCGCTCGCGGTGGTCGAGCGCGAGCTGGTCGGCGGCGAGTGCCCGTACTGGGGATGCGTGCCGTCCAAGACGCTCCTGCGGTCCGGAGAGACTCTCGAGGAAGCCGCCCGCGCCCGCACCCTGGCGGCGTCGCGCGTCGAGTGGGACGTCGACTTCCCCAAGGTTTCGAAACGAGTGCTGTGGATGGCCCGCGACCTGGACGACACACGGCCCGCGGCGGCTCTCGAGGCGACCGGCGCGAAACTCTTCCGCGGTGCCGGCACGCTGGTCGACCTGCGCACCGTCGAGGTTGGCGGCGAGCAGGTGGTCGCGCGTCGCGCAGTGGTCATCGCCAACGGCGGCACGGCATCGATCCCCCCCATCGAGGGTTTGAGCAAGGTCGAGTACTGGACGAATCGCCAGGCGGCCGTCCCGCGCGAGCTGCCCCAGCGGCTCGTCGTTCTTGGCGGCGGCGCCGTCGGCGTCGAGCTGGCGCAGGCCTTCGCGCGGCTGGGCTCGAGGGTTACCCTCGTCGAGGCCGGTCCGCGCATCCTCATCCTGGAAGAGCCGGAGGCAAGCGCCGCGCTGCTGCCTCACCTCCTGGAGGACGGTATCGAGGTGGTGGCCGGCGATCCCTGCGTCGCGGTGGAGAAGCAGGCCGGAGACACCGTGCTGCACCTGAAGTCGGGCGCCATTGTTTCCGGGGATCGCCTGCTCGTCGCGACGGGACGCCGACCGAACTTCGAGGCCTGGCGCAGCGTCGGCCTGACCCAAACCGACCATGGATGGTTGAAGGTCGATCCGGTGACGCTGCTCGCTCGCGAGGGCATCTACGGAGCAGGCGATGTAACCGGCATCGGAGGCTTCACGCATCTCGCGTACTACCACGGCCAGATCGTCGCCCGGCGCCTGCGCGGCGAGGACGCCAGGGCGGATCACACCGCGGTGCCTCGCGTCACCTACACCGATCCCGAGGTCGCTTCGGTTGGATGGTCCGAGCAGATGGCGCGCGATCGCGGTCTCGACGTCGCCGTCACCACCACCGAGCCGGGGGAAGCGGCGCGCGGCTACATCCACGATTTTCATGGCGGCACGATGAAGCTCATAGCCGACCGGGAGCGACGGATTCTGATCGGCGCCACGCTGGTCACCCCGCGGGCGGGAGAGATCCTGGGCGAGCTGATCCTGGCCGTCAAGACCGGCACTCCACTTCGGGAGCTTTCCGACGTCATCCATCCCTACCCCGCGTTCAACCGCGTGCTGGGGGCCGCGCTGGGCGAGCTGGCGGCAAAGGTGTCCTGAAGGCCCCGCGCGTTTTAGAACTGCGCGGTCAACTTATGTAAAGGAGGCCTTCTCATGACTATCTCGGTCAACGGTTCGCCAATCACGTTCGATCTCGACACCGTCCTGATCTGGATGCTCGTCGGCCTCGTGGCGGGATTCCTGGCCAGCCACGTGGCGCTCGGCCACGGGCTCGGTCTCATCTGGGACATGGTCGTCGGCATTCTCGGCGGCCTGTTCGGTGGCATCGTCCTGGCCGGCATCTTTCACTTCAGCGTCGGCATCGTCGGCCACCCGATCCTCAGCGCCATGATCATGGCCTTCATCGGCGCCGCGATCCTGCTCCTGATCGTCCGGCTGGTTGCCGGGCGGCGCTATCGCCGGCGCGCGTTCTGATCTGCTGACAAACGTCTGGGAGCAGTGCGCTCCCAGGCGTTCTTGACGAGTCGCTCGCCAAGCTCGAGTCGCAGCCCCGCCAGCCTCACGCTCACCCAGCCGAAGCGCCCCGTGTACGCGGAGATGGCGAAGGTCTTCGGGTCCATCGCGACCAGCCCCGCCTGGTCGTCGAGCGAGGCCTTGATCGAGACCCTGTTGCCCTCGGGTGAGCCCATCGCGAAGATCCGGCCATGGACGCGGAAGGTCACCTCTCCCCACGTCTCGATCTCCTTCGCCTCCGGAAGCGCGAGGCACATCGTTCGAAACTCCGCGAACTTCACGCGCAAAAGCTACCTCGGCTAGGATCGGGAGCCCGATGCCCACCCCGCCACTGGACGAATCCGCGATGCGCGACGCCGCCGCGAGGCAGGCCCGCCTGACCAAACCGGCGGGCAGCCTCGGCCGGCTGGAGGACCTTTCCGTGTGCCTGGCCGGGATGACGGGGCGGCTCGACCCGTCGCTGCAGAAGGCGGTCGTCTTCACGCTGGCGGCCGACCACGGTGTGTCGGCCGAAGGCGTCAGTGCCTATCCACGCGAGGTGACCGCGCAGATGGTGCTCAACTTCCTCCGCGGCGGGGCAGCGATCAACGTCCTCGCGCGTGAGGTCGGGGCGCGGGTGGTCGTCGCGGACGTGGGAGTCGACGCGGACATCCCGCAGCATCCGGATCTTCGCTCGGTGAAGGTGAGGAAAGGGACGGGCAGCATCGCGCGCGGACCGGCCATGACCGTGGACGAGGCGACCAGCGCGATCGAGGTCGGACGCCGGCTGGTCGGCGATGAGGAGCTCGACGTCGCCCTGACCGGCGACATGGGAATCGGCAACACGACGGCATCCGCCGCGGTGATCTGCGCGCTGACGGGGCTCGACCCGGCGGAGGTCGTGGGCCGAGGCACTGGAGTCGACGACGCAGGACTCGAGCGCAAGCTTGCGGCGGTCCGCGCCGCGCTGAAGGTCAACGCGGCTGCGATAGCTTCAGGGCCGCTGCCGACGCTCGCGGCGGTCGGCGGCCTCGAGATCGGGGGCCTCGCCGGGGTCATTCTCGCCGCGGCGGAGCAGCGCAAGCCGGTGATCATCGACGGATTCATCTCGGGCGCCGCCGCGATGGTGGCCGCCGCCATCGAGCCCGCGGCGACCGGCTACATGATCGCGTCGCATCGCTCGCACGAGCTCGGCCACGCCGCGGTGCTGGAGCGACTTGGCCTGCAACCTCTGCTCGACCTCGACCTCCGTCTCGGAGAGGGCACCGGCGCAGCCCTGGCGCTCCCCATCGTTCGCGCCGCCGTGCGGTTGCTCAACGACATGGCGACCTTCGACGAGGCGGGCGTTTCGGACCGCGCATAATGACTTCGGACAACTGAATAGCTCACTCGACGCGGGAAGCCGGTTGAAATCCGGCGCTGTCGCGCAACTGTGAGTGGGGAGCATCCGGCCGGCGGCCACTGAGGCGATCGCCTTGGGAAGGCGACCGGAGTGCTGAGATCCACAAGCCAGGAGACCCGTCCCGTGAGTGTCCATCCCACTTGCGCGGATCAGCGGGGATGCCTCCAGCGGCGAGGTCTCCCCTGCCATGTGGGCCATGCCGCGGGAGGACCGCTGGATGCCAACGCATCAGCAGCCGGCCAGCGCGAAACTGGCCGCCCAGATCGGAGCCGTCGCCTTCATCGTGCTCATTGCCGCCGTCGCGTGTGGCGGTGCGTCGTCCACGGCGTCGCAAACCCAGACATCACGGTTTCCACTCACGATCACCGAGCCAGACGGCGGCGCGGTGACGATCGCGCACCAGCCTCACCGCATCGTGTCGCTTTCGCCCACGGCGACGGAGATGCTGTTTGCGATCGGGGCGGGACCGCAGGTGATCGCGGTCGACGACCAGTCGAACTATCCGGCCAGCGCGCCGAAGACCAAGCTATCCGGCTTCCAGCCGAACATCGAAGCCATCGCCGGCTACGCGCCGGACCTGGTGGTGGCGGCGGAAGACCTGGGAGGCCTCACGCATGGGATGCAGGCTCTTGCCGTGCCGCTCCTCCTGGAGCCGGCGGCGAAGGGCATCGACGACTCCTACGCGCAGATCCAGCAGCTCGGCACAGCGACGGGGCACGCAGCCGAGGCGACGTCACTCGTGGCCAGGATGCGATCCGACGTGGGCGGCCTCGTCGCGTCGGTCGCGAAGCCCGCGCGCCAGGTGCGCGTCTATCACGAGCTCGACAACACGTACTACTCGGTCACGTCTGCGACGTTCATCGGGCAGGTGTACAAGCTCCTGGGCGTCACCAACATCGCCGACGCGGCGTCGGCCACGGTTCACGACTACCCGCAGCTGTCGCAAGAGTTCATCGTCTCCTCGAACCCAGACCTGATCGTGCTCGCCGACACGAAGTGCTGCCAGCAGAACCTCGACAGCGTGGCGGCGCGTCCCGGTTGGGGCGTGATCAGCGCCGTGCGTTCGCACCAGGTGGTCGGCGTGGATGACGACGTCGCGTCGCGCTGGGGTCCCCGCGTGATCGACTTCATGCGACAGGTAGCGCCGCACGTGCAGCAGGTCGAGAAGGCGGCCTGATGCTCGGCGTCCGGCCACGCCCGACTCCGGTGGTGTTGCAGGGCTTGCCGCGTCTGCCCTGGGCGTGGGGAGTGGCGGGCTTGATCGCCCTGGTCGTGAGCTGTTGCGTCGGGGTGCTCGTCGGCCCCGTCCACATCAGCATCGGCACGGTCGCGCGAGCGCTGCTCGGCCTGCCGGTCGATCAGGGCCAGGCCAACATACTGTGGTCGCTGCGCATTCCGCGGGTTGTCCTCGGTGCGCTGGTCGGCGGCACGCTTGCGATCTGCGGCGCGGCCTATCAGGGCGTCTTCCGCAACGCGCTCGCCGACCCGTACCTGCTCGGCGCGGCCGCCGGCGCAAACCTTGGCGCTACTCTGGCGATCGCCCTGGCGCCGGGTACCTCGGTGCTTGGCGTCAACCTGGTGCCGTTCGCCGCATTCCTCGGCGCCGGCGCCGCGGTGGCGGGGGCCTACGCCCTGGGCCGCACGGTGACCGGTCTGCGCACCGGCACCGGCCTGATACTGGCCGGCGTGGCCATCGCGGCGTTCTTCAACTCGATTCAGATGTACGTGCAGCAGGCCCAGTCCGGATCGATCCGGCAGGTCTACGCGTGGATCCTCGGGCGTCTCGTCACGGCAGGATGGGACGGCGTGCTGCTCATCCTCCCCTACGTGGTGCTGAGCGCGGTCGTGATCTTCCTCCACCGCCGCCTGCTCGACGCGCTCATGGTCGGCGAAGACGAGGTGACGAGCCTTGGTATCTCGGTCCGCCGCGTGCGCCTGGCCGTCGTCATCGCGGCCACGCTCGGGACCGCGGCGGTCGTTGCCGTCGGCGGCACGATCGCGTTCGTCGGCATCATCATCCCGCACACCATCCGGCTTCTCGTGGGACGCAGCTACCGCGTCGTGGTCCCGCTCTCGATCCTCTTCGGGGCTGCCTTCCTAGTCCTCGCCGATACGGCGGCGCGCACCATCGTCTCTCCGGCCGAGCTGCCGATCGGAGTCATCACCGCGTTCGTGGGTGCCCCGTTCTTCATCGCCGTGATGCGATCGACCCGCATGGCCGCGCTGTGAGCGGGGTCGTCCTGAGCGGACTTTCGGTCGCGTACGACGGAGACCCGGTCGTGACCGACCTCGATTTCAAAGTGGCATCCGGCGAGTGGGTGTCCCTCATCGGACCCAACGGCGCAGGCAAGACGACTGTTCTGCGCGCAATCGCCGGGCTGGTGCCGTCTGGCGGCGACATCCACATCGGCGAGGAGCCGGCGAATCGTCTCGGAGCACGAGAGATCTCGCGCCGCGTCGCCATGCTGGTGCAGGAGCCGCACATCCCGGCCGGGATGACCGTCGCGCAGTACGTCCTGCTGGGTCGCAGCCCCCACCTGGGCTATCTCGGCAAGGAGGGATCTCACGACCGCCACGTCGTTGCGGAGATCCTTCGCCGGCTGAGCCTCGATTCGATGGCGGCGCGAGCAATCGAGAATCTCAGCGGCGGCGAGCGCCAGCGCGCGGCCATCGCGAGGGCTCTCGCCCAGCAAGCTCCGGTGCTCCTCATCGACGAGCCGACCACGTCGCTCGACATCGGCCGGCAGCAAGAGGTGCTGGAGCTCGTCGACGAGCTTCGCGCCGAGCAGGGATTGACCGTGATCGCCGCCATGCACGACCTGACGCTCGCGGGCCAGTACTCGGACCGGCTCGCCTTCCTCGTCCGAGGCCGCCTGGTCGCGATCGGGCCGCCGGCCGAGATCCTCACCGAGCCTTCGATCGCCGAGCACTATCGGGCCCGCGTGCAGGTCATGCCGATGAACGGCTCGGGTACCGCCGTGGTGCCGGTGCGCCGGTGAAGCGGACCGCGCCGCCGGTCGCTGGACCCCAGCGCGCCACGCGAACGGCGAGGTCGCTCGTGATCGTCAACACGGGCGACGGCAAGGGCAAGTCGACCGCCGCATTCGGCACAACCATGCGCGCCGTCGCGCGAGGCTGGAATGTCTGCGTAATCCAGTTCATCAAGTCATCGCGCTGGAAGGTAGGCGAGCGCGACATGGCAACGCGGCTTGGCGTCGAGTGGTGGACTCTCGGCGACGGCTTCACGTGGGACTCCCGCAGCATGGAGCGGACCGAGGCTGTGGCCCGCGAGGCGTGGCAGGTTGCCCGGGCGAAGATCGGTTCCGGCGACTACCAGCTGGTCGTGCTCGACGAGGTCACCTATCCGGTCAACTGGGGCTGGATCGCAGTCGACGAGGTTGTTGCCGCGATCGTGAACCGGCCGCCGACCGTCAACGTGATCCTCACCGGCCGCGACGCACCCGCGGAGCTCGTCGAGGTCGCCGACACGGTGACCGAGATGCGCAATCGCAAGCACGCGTTCGACAAGGGCATCCGCGCCATGCGTGGCATCGACTTCTGATGGGTTTCGTGTTCGTGGTCGGTGGGGCGCGCAGCGGGAAATCGGATCGCGCCCAGCGCCTGGCAATCGAGTCGACGCTGCCCGTGACCTTCATCGCGACCGGCACCGCCGGGGACGCCGAGATGGAGGAGCGCATTCGCCGTCACCGCTCAGCCCGACCGCACGATTGGTCGACGATCGAAGAGCCAATCGACCTGCAGGCTGCGATCGAGGCGACTTCGCCCATCCATTTCCTGATCGTCGACTGCCTGACGCTCTGGGTATCCAACCTGCTGGGCGCCGGCTGGCGTCCCGACGAGATCGAGGCCGCGGCACGGAGCGCGGCAGCTGCGCTTGCAGGGCGCACCGGCGTCGTGGTCAGCAACGAAGTGGGACTTGGCATCGTGCCGGCCAACGAGCTGGGGCGAACCTTTCGCGACGTGCTCGGTGCGGTCAACGCGCATTTCTCGGCGTGCGCCGACCGGTCGGTGCTCATGGTCGCCGGCCGCGCGATCGAGCTGACGTGAGCATCCGGTCGCTGCGCGCGGCTGTGTCATTCCTGACGGTCCTGCCCGTCGCCAACGCCGACGGCAGCCCGGGCGAGCGACTGGGCCGCGCCTACTTTCCCGCGATCGGAGCCGTGGTCGGCCTCGCCGCCGGAGTCGCGTACGTCGTGGCCGGCGCCGCGACCACGCCTCTGCTGGGCGCAGCCGTCGCCGTGGCGGTGCTATGCACCCTGACCGGAGCGATTCATCTCGACGGGCTGGCCGACTCCGCGGACGGGCTGCTCGCACGCGGAGCGGACGTGGCCCGCCGCCTGGAGGTCATGCGCGATCCTCGCCTCGGCTCCTACGGAGTGACGGCGATCGTCACGGTGTTGTTCCTCGACCTGGCGGCTATCGCGTCGATGTCGCCCGCTCGGGCGATCGCGGGGCTGATCATCGCCGGCGCCCTTTCTCGGCTCGCGACGCTGGCCATCATCACGTTTGTCCCGTATGTCAGGGCGAGCGGCCTCGGGGTGGCCGCATGGGATTCGAGACATCGCGTTCTCGACCTCGCGATCGGGGCCGCGTGCGCCGCGGTCGTGTGCGCGCTGGACTGGAGGCGCGCGCTCATCGCCGCGACGCTGGTGGCGCTGGTCGCGCTCCTGGTGGTGATCCTGGCTCGCCGTCAGCTGGGTGGCGCGACGGGCGACGTCTGCGGGGCGACGGCCGAGCTGTGCCAGCTCGCGGCGCTCCTGGTTTTCGCGGTCCGCTGAGGAGTCAGATTGGCACGGGTCTGGCTCATCCGCCATGCGGCGTCGACTGCAGCGCCGGGGGTCGCCATTGGCGCGACCGACCCGCCCCTCAGCTCAGCGGGACGACTGCAGGCGCAGCACGTCGCGGAGCGACTGGCGGATCGACCGCTGGTTGCGGTGTGGTCCAGCGACTCGAGGCGCGCGGCGGAGACCGCGGTGGCCGTCGCCACCCCGCATCGGCTGCCTGTGCGGCTGGCCCCCGGGCTGCGCGAGATCGACTTCGGCGCGTGGGAGGGCCGTCCTCTGGCCGAGCTGTGGACCGAAGACCCCGCCTCGGCCCGGGACTGGGAGAGAGACATCCGGCAAACCCCGCAGGGCTTTGGCGAAGGCGTCGACGACCTGGAGCGGCGCGTGCGCTCCTTCTGGATGGAGAGCCATGCCACGCGAGCCGGAGGCGAGGTTGCGATCGTCGGCCACCGAGGCTCGCTCGCGGCGCTCCGCTCGTTGCTCACCGGTGTGTCCTTCGCGTCGTGTTTCGCGGCGCGGTTCGACTTCGGCGAGCTCGTCAGCGTCGAAGTGACTGCGGACTGCTGACCACTCGGAGGTAGCCCTCCGCCCTCGAGACGGGCATTGCGAAATCGAAGACGTCCGGCTTAAGCGCGTAGTCCAGGTCGGTGGGCGGAAAGCCAGGCCAGGTTCCGCTGCGCGCTCTCCGGTAGCGCTCCGACCGGCGCAGCGGGTCGAGCAGCGCCTCGATGTCAGGCGCCTCGCCTCTGATGAGGCCTTCGATGTAGCGAGCGCAGGCGTGGTCCTCCGGGTGGTCGGCCGAGGCCACCAGGGTCACCACGTCCGGCTCCCTTAACAGGCAGGCTTGTGCGGTCGCACCGGCGACGACCAGACTCCCCGCGAACATGGCGTCACTGCGGACTTCCGCCGCGACCTGCGTCCCCGCGCTCGAGCGCTGGATGAGGATTCGGTCCTGCAGGTGCATCGCGCGGATGAGAGTCGGCGAGTTGCTGATCGGGATTCCCTCCACCGGGAGGGCTTCCTCTTCCACACACAGCACCGCTCCAACGGTCCTGGCCGCGAGCGCCCGCGCCTCTTCGACCGTCCTGACGAGGCGGCACTCGCGCGCGCCGCCCGCCAGCGCGTAGGCGCTCACGGTGAACGAGCGGAGGACGTCGATCACGACGACAGTGCCGCGCGCCTGCTGCGCGCCGGCGATGCCGGTCGCCTGGACGATGTTCAATTGGAGTCCGTGCCGGCCTCAGACCCGGGCGACGGCCCACGCGCGTTCGGATTCGAGCAGATCGCCGATTGCGGTTCCATGCGCGTCGTCGGCCTGCGCCTGAAGCCTGGCCAGACCGTGCCCGAACATCGCAACGCAATCCCGGTGGCCCTCATCGTGACGAGCGGACGGTTGCAATTCGATGACGGCACGCAGTCAGGCGAGGTGGGCGCGGGCGAGATGCTGCTCATCAATCCGGGGGAACGGCACAGGTACCAGGCCGATGTCGCGACATCCGCGTACCTGGTGTTCGCCGGCCTGCCTGGGGTGCGTAGTCGTACGTGGACGCTGAGGCGCAAGACCTAGGTCTGATCACGGCGCGTTCCAGAGCGCGATCACCCGTCCGCGGTCGGCGTCGCGAAGAATGTTGAGCGTCGCGACGTCGAGCTGAAAGCTGGTGGCGAACGTGATGGGCGCTCGGATCCACGCGACGCCGATCGCTCGCAGGATGTGGCCGTGCGCAAACGCGATCGCGCGCCCATGGCCGCGGCCCGCCGCAAGCTCGACGAACTGCTGTGCCCTTGCGTACACATGTGCAGGGGTCTCGCCACCAGGGCAGCCGTCCTTGTATACCTCCCAGTCCGGGTCCGACTGCTGGATCTGCGGGGTCGTCATGCCCTCGTAGCGGCCGTAGTCGAACTCCTTGAGCAGCGGATTGACCTCGGGGTGCGCGAAGCCGGCGAGCTCCGCGGTCCGTAGCGCGCGCAGCATCGGGCTCGAGTAGACGGCGTCGAACTGAATGCCGCGTAGGCGGTGGCCCAGGTCCCTGGCGTTTTGCTCGCCCTTTGGAGTCAGCGGCACATCGGTGGAGCTGGTGTGGCGTCCGGTGAGGCTCCACTCGGTCTCGCCGTGACGAGCGAGGTAGAGGTCGAAGCTCAGGCGGGCTTGCCCATCATCTCCGGGCGGCCTGAGCGGAGGGAGCGGCCGGCGCTCTCGATCACCGCGCCCGCGCGAACGCGCTGGCCGGGTCGGACGCACACGAGTCCCACCGCCGCCTGCCCACCCTGGGGCTTGAGTGCATCGTTGACCGCGGCCAGGACTCGGTTCGCGGCGTGGGCCGTGCCGGCGACGTCGGTGTCAGGAAGGATCGCGAGCAGCTGAGGAGGCGTCCGGCCGAGGACGCCCGGCGTGTCCACGTCGCGGACCGTGCCCGCCAGGGCTGCCGCCATGGTTTTGAGCGCTTCGTCCGCGGCAAGCGAACCGTTGGCTTCGATCAGCAGGACGCCGAGGTTGCGCTGGTAGCGGTGAGCGCGCGCCAGCTCGTCCTCCAGCACCGGGCGGACGAACCGGTCGTTGAACAGACCGGTCGTGCGGTCGACGATGTGCAGCGGCTCGGCCTGCGGGTCGTCGGCGCGCACGCCGCAGGACGGGCAGAAGACCGCGCCGTGGGGCAGAGGCGATCCGCACGCCTGGCATGTTTGAGCCTCGGGCCGGCGGCGGAGGAAGTCGCCAATCGGCATTCGGTAAAGCCTATCAGTCGTGTTCGCCATGCCTTTTTCTGATCCCTTAACAATCCAGGTTGTAACTAGTTTTGCCGAATCCTAAGCTCGATCGCGGTGTGCTGGCGGGGGAGGAACGGCACGGTGGAGGAAGGGAGGGCCCAAGGTGTCCTGGCGAAAATGACGGGTCGGGCTCAGCCCACCGCGGCGGCCGGAGTCGAGAGCCAGCTCTCGGCCCACTCCGCAACCGCGGCCAGCACCGGCTCGAGCGCACGCCCCCGCGACGTCAACCGATAGCTCACCCGCACCGGCGGTCCCGGGTCGACAAGCCTCTCCACGATGCCCTCGGTCTCGAGCTCGCGCAAGCGCTCAGTCAATACGCGATCGCTGATCCCAGGTATGCCGGCGAGTAGCTGATTGAAGCGAGCAGGTGCTGGAATGAGGGCCTTGACGACCGCCCCAGACCAGCGCTTCCCAATCAGCTCGATTGCGCGCTGAAAGGGCGCGCTGTAGTCGAGGCCCCCTCCGACCATGGGGAGTGATTCTATGCGCTATCGGTGGTCTCGGAAAGGACCCGCCCGGTGTTTTCCACAAGAAATTTTTCCGGGCCGCTCCAGACCCTCGACTCGACGAGCCGCGCGAGCTTCGAGGATGATCATGGAAGCATGCTCATGAGCCTCCGATGGACCTGACGAACAGGGTCGTCGTCGTCACCGGTGCGGCGCGAGGGATCGGTCGAGCCCTCGTCAAACGCTTCGCGGAGGAACGTCCCGACACGATCATCGTCGCGGACATCGACGGCGCCGGGGCCCAGCGCGTGGCACTCGAAGTCGGCGGCGAAGCGTTCACGTGCGATGTCGGCAGGGAAGCAGACGTTGCGAGTCTGGTCAAGAACGTTGAAGCGGCCCACGGTCGGATCGATGTCTTCTGCTCCAACGCCGGCATCGCGGTCGGCGGCGGTCCCGAAGCAAGCAACGCCGACTGGCAGCACATCTGGGACGTGAACGTCATGGCCCACGTGTACGTGGCCCGACATGCACTCCCCGGCATGCTGGCGCGTCGCGAGGGTTACCTGGTGGGAACCGTCTCGGCGGCGGGACTGCTGAACCAGATCTTCGCCGCACCGTACGGCGTGACCAAGGCGGCTGCCCTCTCGCTGTTCGAGTGGATCGCGATCGCTCACGGCGGCGATGGGATTCGCGTCTCGTGCCTGTGCCCGCAAGGGGTCAAGACCGACATGCTCGCCGCTGAACTCAGTCAGCTCGGCATTGATTTCCTCGCCGCGGGCGCGCTCGAACCCGAAGCTGTGGCGGATGCGGTAGTGCAGGGCATCGCAGCCGAGCGCTTCCTGATCCTCCCGCACCCCGAGGTCGCCGAGTACTTTCGGCGCAAGGCTGACGACTACGACCGCTGGCTCCGCGGCATGCGACGCCTGCGCAACAACCTCCTCGCCAGCATGCACTGAGATGCGTCGGGTTGCTCTGGCAGCGGGGGCCGCGCTGGTGATCCTTGCGTTCGCGGCCGCGACCCGCGTCGCCGACACGAGGGAAGGCCTGATCGCGGAGGTCATCACGCTGCTCGCATCCCTGGTCGCCGTCGGCCTGCTCGTCTACGCCCTGACTGCTCGCCGCGGCACCCCTCTCGCACCCCGGGCGCAGGGGCCGGTCGAAACGCGGTCGCAGCCTCGCCCGCGAACCAGGCGTGATCTGCTCCTGGGCGCGGCCGGCGTCGCAATCGCCCTGTTCCTGGTGACCGGCCTCGCGCTCAGCGGCGGCGCGCTCTGGGCGACCTTCGGCCTTCTGCTGCTGGTGCCGATGATCGCCGGCAGCGTGTACCTGTGCGTGCGGTACCTGCGAGCTAATCCCTGAGCGCCAGGATTTCGCCGACGAGGTAGAGCGAGCCGCAGACGAAGACGTTTCCCTCCCGGCCGGCCAGCTCGCGGGCCCGGTTCAAGGCAGCTTCCGCCGGTTGCGCGATCTCGGCGCCTGAGCCGTAGAGATCGAGGAGCACCTTCGGTGGGATCACATGTCCGTGCGCGCTCGCCGGCTCGGTGAAGACAACCGCGGCAGGCCGGAGCGTCTTCAGGGCGGCGATAAGCTGCACCGGGTCTCGCTCGCTCAGCATCGCGAACACTGCGACCAGCCGCTCCGAGCCGATGAGTTTCCGCAGCGCGGCACCGGCCCTGGTCATGGCGGCTGGATTGTGACCGCCGTCGAGGATGACGCGTGGGCGCTCCGCG
>DATIOJ010000038.1:0-2189 GCA_035473355.1 Candidatus Limnocylindrales bacterium | reverse complement strand
GACTTTTCACCCGCGCTGAGCAGGGATTACTCGGCCGTGGCCGATTCGGTCCCGCATGCACGCACCGCATTGGTGGCCGTGGCGAGATCCGCAGGTGCTGATGAGGACCAGCTCGAGGCGGTCCGCCTGGCCGTATCCGAGGCGCTGACCAACGCCGTGATTCACGCGTATCCGCAACGCGACGGCTGCATCCACGTGGTCGCCTGGACTGGCCGGGGCGAATTCGTTGTCGAGATCGCCGACGACGGCCTCGGCTTTCAGACGCACACCGAGACGCCGGGGCTGGGAATGGGACTCGGGCTGATCTCGCAGGTCACCGACGACTTCACGATCCGCCAGCCGCAATCGGGCGGGACCGCGGTGCGGATGCGGTTCTGGCTCTCGCCGCAGACGCGCGCTTAGCCCAGGTTCAAGACCGAGGGTCGCGCGCCTCGGCCTCGCGCCCGGCCTCGTCCTGCTTCTCGACCACCGAGTAGTTCTCGCCGGTATAGACGACGGTCTCGAACTCCGGCTGCTCGTGCCCGGTGGCGATCACGAACTGACGAGGATGCGAGCGCACGCGCTCGTAATCGCCCATCGTCACCTCGATCAGCTTGTTGCAGCCGAAGCGACCACACTCGCACCTGAACGCGACCGTCGCCTGCACGTCGGCCGGTCCTCGGCCATGCTCGATTGCCTCGTTCACCTCGCGGGCTATGGACTCGTTGCGAGCTACCCGGTCCGCTTCCGACACACGTCTAATCTACTCCGCGGTGCGATCGCGAATGCTCAGATCGCTGGTGGTGGCGTTGCTGGCCTCGGCGCTGCTGCCGGCGGCGGTCTTGGCCGACGGCGATCCGGCGAGCGACGTGCTGCTCGGAGAGAACGTCTTCTACCCCTACAGCCCGCCGACCTCGCCGGCGCTCCAGAAGCAGCTCAACGCCGAGACGGCGGCCGCCAAGCAGGCCCACTTCCCGCTCAAGGTGGCGCTGATCGGCGGCCCGGTCGACCTCGGCGTGATCCCGAGCCTGTTCGGCAAGCCGCAGAAGTACGCAGACTTCCTCGATCAGGAGATCAGCTTCCAGACCAAGCAGCCGCTGCTGGTGGTGATGCCCGCCGGCTACGGCGTCCAGGGCGTGGATGCCAAGACCAGGGCAGCGGCCGCGGCGCTGGCCAAGCCGGCCGGGACGAAGAGCAACGACCTCGCCCGCGCGGCGATCCTCGCGGTCCCCAAGCTCGCCGCCGCCGCGGGCCATCCGCTGAAGGGCAGCGGCGGCGGCTCCGGCTCCGGCGGCGGGGCGTCGAAGGCTGTGCTCGTGGCAGTGCTGGCAGCGATCGCGATCGCCGCCGCGGCCTCGCTGGTGGTCGTCCGCCGGCGCTTCGAGGTCCGCGACTAGCCGAGGACCGTTCGCACCAGCAGGATCGCGATCACCAGCGCCCCGATCCCGGCGCCCAGTGCCACGAGCGAAGCGAGCAGGCGAACCCAGACCGCACTCACGAGGACACCTTCAGCGTGTACGGAGCAGTCACGACCTTGCCCCCTAGCTTCATCTGGAGAAACAGGCGCCACGTGCCCGGCGCCGGGAGCAGCACGCCGATCGTGAGCTTCCCCGGAGCCGTGGAGGTCCCGGCCACACGGCTTGCGGTGACGCCGGGGAGCGCGCCGCAGTTGGGCGCGTTCGGCGCGCAGATGTGCGTGTGGAAGTAGTCCAGCGATCCCTGGTGGAAGAAGATCGCGTGCGCGAGCGCACCGAACCAGGGCACGAACTTGACCCGCTTGCCGTTGGGATCGGTCACGTCGACGTGCACGAACTGTGCCTGGATCGCGTGGATCTTCGGATGGCCCTGCATGTCGACGTGGTAGCCGTCGACGGTCTGATCGGAGGTGAACGGCGGCAGCGCCTTTGGGTGATACGCGCCCTTGACGTTGACGGTCTGAAACAGCTGGAAGTTCGGCTGGCCGTCGGGGATGTTCGGGTAGGCGTCCACCAGCACGCGGTAGCGCCCCGGCGCGGGGAACGTGACCGTCTGGCGCAGCAGGCCGTTGGCTCCGACCGGCGGATGCTGGTGGATGATGTAGGCGAGGTCGTCGCGGACGATGATCAAATGCACGCCCGTGTGCGGCCCGGTACCGGTTTTGTATTGAGTCAGCGGCTTCCCATTCGGTAGTAAGACGGTGAAGGTGACCGTCACCGGATGACCCGCTGTAA
>DATIOJ010000037.1:0-31712 GCA_035473355.1 Candidatus Limnocylindrales bacterium | reverse complement strand
TCCTGGTCACCGAACCGGCGTGGGCGCTCGTTGCGGCCGTCGTGCTGGCGGGGCAGCGGTTTGGGGCGCTCCAGGCGGCTGGAGCGGCGCTGCTCCTCGCTGCGATCGTGGGTCATGAACTCGCATCCCTAAAATTCGAAGTCCATGGCCAGCCGTCCCCGCCGTAGCCAGTACCTCCCGCAGGAGATCGAGCCCAAGTGGCAGAAGATCTGGGAGGAGCACGGCGTGATGAAGGCGTCGGACGGCTCGCCGAAGCCGAAGTTCTACGACCTCGTCATGTATCCGTATCCGTCCGGCGAGCTGCACATGGGCCACGCCCGCAACTACGTGATGGGCGACGCCCTCGCCCGGATGAAGCGGATGCAGGGCTTCGAGGTGCTGCACCCCTTCGGATGGGACGCGTTCGGCCTGCCGGCCGAGAACGCGGCGATGAAGCATCCCGGGCTGCACCCGGAGAAGTGGACGCTCGACAACATCGCGGAGAGCAAGCGCGACCTGAAGATGATGGGGATCCTCTACGACTGGGACCGCGAGGTCACCAGCTGCATGCCCGACTACTACAGGTGGACGCAGTGGCTGTTCCTGCTGATGCTCGAGCGCGGCCTGGCCTACCGCGCGAAGGCCCCGGTCAACTGGTGCCCCGTCGACAAGACGGTGCTCGCCAACGAGCAGGTGATCAACGGGCGGTGCTGGCGGCATCCCGACGTCGAGGTGGAGAAGCGCGACCTCGAGCAGTGGTTCCTGCGCATCACCGACTACGCGGACCGGCTGCTTGACGACCTGGCGGCTCTGGATCGATGGCCCCAGAAAGTCCGCGTCATGCAGACGAACTGGATCGGGCGCAGCATGGGCGCGGAGGTCGACTTCCCGGTCGACGGCCTGCCCGGGGAGTCCGTGCGCATCTACACGACACGGCCCGACACGCTGTTTGGCGCGACGTTCATGGTCCTGGCGCCTGAGCATCCGCTGGTGGAAAAGGTCACCACCGAGAAGCACCGGGCGCGCGTGCGCAAGTACGTGGAGCAGGCGCGCAAGGAGACGGAGATCGAGCGCCTTTCGACCGAGCGCGACAAGACCGGAGTGGGGACCGGCGGTTTCGCGATCAACCCGATGAACGGCGAGAAAATCCCGATGTGGGTCGCCGACTACGTGTTGGTGACGTACGGCACGGGCGCGATCATGGCCGTGCCGGCCCACGACGAGCGCGACTTCGAGTTCGCGCAGCGGTACGACCTGCCCATCCGCCAGGTCATCTCGGCGCCGGGCGAGAACGGGCCTTTGCGCCAGGCGTACGAGGGGCCGGGCGTGCTGGTGAACAGCGGTCCTTTCAATGGGCTCGAATCATCGGTCGCATTCGAGAAGATCTGCGATTGGCTGGAGTCGGCCGGCATCGGCAAGCGGTCGGTGAAGTACCGGCTCAGGGATTGGCTGATCTCGCGTCAGCGCTATTGGGGCGCGCCGATCCCGGTCGTCTACTGCCCGACGCACGGCATAGTGCCCGTGCCGGCTGACCAGCTGCCGGTGGAGCTGCCGCCCGAGTACAAGCCGCTGTCCGAGCAGCCGGACTGGTACCGCACCACGTGTCCGATCGGAGGGGAGGAAGCGCGGCGCGAGACGGACACGATGGACACCTTCATCGACTCGTCGTGGTACTTCCTGCGCTACGCGAGCCCGCACGACGAGCGGAGCGCGTTCGACCCGGAGCTGGCTAATCACTGGATGGCGGTGGACCAGTACACGGGCGGTGTTGAGCACGCGATCCTGCACCTGCTCTATTCGCGGTTCTTCACGAAGGTGCTGCACGACGCGGGGCTGCTCGAGGTCACCGAGCCTTTCGCGCGGCTCTTCAACCAGGGCATGGTCAAGCGATTCGGCCAGGTGATGGCGAAGTCGGCGGGCAATGGGGTGTCGATCGCACAGCTTTCGAGCGAGCAGGGCGCGGACGCCGGTCGGGTCTACGAAATGTTCATCGGCCCTCCCGAGGAGGACGTCGAGTGGAACGAGGCCGGCCTGAATGGGGTCGTCAAGTTCTTGCAGCGCGTGTGGCGGCTCGTGCTGGAGCCTGAGTCGATCGACATGGAGGCGGGAGCGGTCGTGGCCGTCGACGCGGGGGTGCTGCGGCGGCGCGTGGCGCAGACGGTCGGGCGCGTGACCGAGCACTACGACGAGCTCCGGTTCAACACGGCGGTCGCGTTCCTGATGGAGCTGGCGAACACGATGCAGGACTACCTCCAGGGAGGTGGGGCGCGCGATGCGGATTGGGACTCGGCGGTCCGCGTCTTGATCACGTTGCTCGACCCTCTGGCGCCACACGTGTGCGAGGAGATGTGGGAGCGTTTGGGCGAGAAGGGGCTGCTGGCCGATGCTCCGTGGCCTGTTTTCGAGGCGGCTGTGGCGGCCGAGCCCAAGGTGACGCTGGTCGTCCAGGTCGCGGGCAAGGTGCGGGATCGGCTGGAAGTCGACACGGGTCTGTCGGAGGGCGACGCGGTGGCGGCGGCACTCGCCAGCCAGAAGGTGCGCGGGGCGCTGGACGGGCGCAGTCCGTCCAAGGTCGTTTACGTGCCCGACCGGCTGATCAACCTCGTCCCTTAACAACCAGGGTTGACACCGCCCGCCCGACGCCGAATACACTTGCCCCGCATATCTCCCCCAGGGTGGGTGGGGGGTTAGTGGGTGGGTTATAGGCGGCGCGTTTAGGCCGGTTGCGAGTGGGTTCTCCTACTGCTGCGGAACCGGCCCCCGGATTCCCGAGTCGAGGGTGTAGTTCGCCACGGTCTTCGAACCCGCCGCGAGGATGAGCTTGAGCGGCCCGCTCAGCACCCGCAACGCGGTCCTCATCCGCACCTCGTACGAGCCGGCCGGCAGCTTCACCGAGTAAGTCCCGCTCGGGTCGGTCACGGCCTTGCCCGCGACGGTGGCGCCGGCGAGGTAGTCCAGCTCCAGGTCGGCGACCGGCCTGGCGGCGCATCCGCCGGCGGCGGGCTGGACGGGTGCGCACGGAACCGAAACCACTCGACCGCTCACCGTCGCGCCTGCCGCGGACGGCGCGGGCGATTCGCCCGGGAACTGGTACGCGCCGCAGGCCGCAGTGGCCAGCAGGAGCCCGGCGACGGCGAAGGCCTTCATCAAACGATGGAACGCCCAGGCGAGGTTTGGGGTCACGTGCGGCGTGGGGGATGATCCCAGACCGAACGCTATGTTGATACCGATCCCGGGTGGCCAAGCGGTAAGGCAGAGGACTTTGGATCCTCGACCGAAGGTTCGAATCCTTCCCCGGGAACCAGTGCCTTAACAGCCTGAGTTCCACCATGCCCACCCCCTTCCTAGGCTCCGTTCCATGCGTTTTCCCTTGCGCTTCGTTCCGGGCTGGAGACGGCCGCTGCTCATCGCGGCACCCGTTGTCATCGCACTCGCCGGCGTGGCCGGCGCGTACGCCTACACCGTCTCGCGCGCCTCCGCACCGGCGCCGCCGCAGCCGGCCGCCAACCCGGTACTCGACGTGCCGGCGCAACCAGGGCTGATGGTCGACGTGTCCGGCGCCGTCGAGAGTCCGGGCCTTTATCGGTTGCCTCGTGGCGACCGCGTGTTCGACGCCATCGCAGCGGCCGGTGGCCTCAGTCCCGACGCAGACCTGTCCAAGCTGCCGAACCTCGCGGGTCGCCTGAAAGACGGCGAGCAGGTCAAGGTCGCATTCGCCAAGACCACGTCCGGGACGGTGGTCGTCCGGGTGAACCTCAACACGGCAACCCTCGAGGAGCTCGAGACCATCCCGGGCTTTAGCGAGGCATTCGCCCAGGAGTGCCTCGACTACCGGGCCAACTATGGCGGATTCCAGAACACCCGCGAGCTCGTCGACATCCTCGGCATGGGCGAGGCCACCTACGTGATCGCGCGCAAGTACCTCACCTTATGACGCGCTACCCGGCGCTCGTCCTCGCGCTCGCATGGTCGACCGCCCTCGCGGCCGCGGTCGTGCTGGCACCGTCTCAGCCTATCCTCGGCGTGGTCGCCATCACGGCGGCGGTGCCAATCGCGGCGTTTTCACTGCTACTTCGGCGGGCGATCGTGGCGCTTGCGGTGAGCATCGCGCTGCTCGGCGTGGGCCGCGCGGAGCTGCCCCCGGTCGACCCTCTCACCCAGACCCGCGCCAACTCCATGGTGGGCGCGACGGCCGTGATCACCGGCCGTGTGGCCGATGACAGCCGGCCCACCGGCGGCGGCGCTGAGGTTCTGATCGAGCCAGACCAGATTCAGGATTCGAGTGGCGCCGTCACGGGCATCGGCAACCTGATGGTCCGCTGGCGTGGCCCCGGCGCCGCAAGCTTCGGCGACCGAATCCTTGCAAGCGGCAGGCTGATGCTGCCCCGCGATCTGCCCGCATTCGATCGCCGCGCCTACCTGGCGCAGCGCGGCGTCTACCTCGAGCTGCAGGCGAGCAGCTTCCAGGTCACCGCGAGCGATTCCGGCTTCGCCGGCCTTCCGGGCTGGCTGCGAGCGCGATACACATCAGCAGTCAACAACGCAGTTCCTGCGCCGCACGCCTCGGTGCTTCTCGGCATCGTGCTCGGCATCCGCCAGGGCATACCCGGTGACATGCAGCGCGCCCTCATCGCCACCGGGCTCATCCACCTGCTCGTCCTCAGCGGCCTGAAGGTCGCGGTCTTTGCGCGCATCGTCCAGGGTGCGCTCAGCCCGCTCCTCCATCGCAACGCGACCTGGCCCGCAGTAGGCATGATCGCGCTGTACGCGATGGTCGGTGGGGCAAGCCCCGCAGCCGTGCGGGCCTCCGCGATGGGCGGCCTCGCGATCGTCGCGACGCACCTTGGTCGGCCGTCGCACGTATGGACCTCGCTGGCCCTGACCGCTGCAGCTATGCTCGGCTGGCACCCCGAGCTGGCCTGGGACGTCGGCTTCCAACTTTCCTTTGCAGGCACCGCCGCGATCATCCTGCTCACGCCCGCGATCGCACGCCGGGTCGCTTTCCTGCCTCACATCGTGCGCGAACCGTTCGCCGTCACATGCGCCGCGCAGGTGGGAACGCTGCCGATGATGGCGACGGACTTCCACGTCATCTCGCCGGTGGCGCCCATCGCGAACGCGCTCACGCTTCCCATCCTTCCAGTCACGGTCGCGGCCGGCCTCCTCCTCGCCGCTCTGGCCTTCGTACCAGAGGTTGGTCGCGCATTTGCCATCCCGATCACGGGCCTCATCGCCTACATCGAGCAGGTCGCCTACCTGCTGGCGCGTGCTCCGGCCGCGGCCGTGACGATTCCGTCGATGCCGACCTGGCTTGGCGTCGCCTACTACTCGGCGCTCGGGCCCGCGATCGCCGGCGCCCGGACCAAAGGCAACGGTCGGCGTCTCGGTTTCATCCTTGCCGGCGTCGCGCCTGCATGCATCTCGATCGCGGCCCTCTTGATGTGGGCACACTCTCCGCCCGAGGCTGTGGTGCTCAGCGTCGGAGACGGGCAGGCACTGCTCCTCCGCGGACCGCATGGCGCGATCCTCGTCGACGGCGGTCCCAGCCCATCCCGCCTGAACGACGGCCTTGGCACCCAGCTACCACCCTGGCAGCGCACGCTCGAGGCGATGATCATCACCGCGCCAGGTCTCGGCCACACGGGCGGACTGGCCGGATTCGACCGCGCGGCGAGCACCGTGATCGTGCCCGACGCCGGGCTCACCGGTTCGGCCTGGCGCACCGCGGCTCTCGAGCAGGTAGCACGCGGCGCGTCGGTCCGCGCCGTTCAGGCCGGCGCCACGCTATCAATCGCGGGTTTCACGATCGAGGTGCTCGCACCTGAGCGCGGCGCGCCTGGAGACATCTCCGGCGCCGCCGACCTCGCGTTTCGTGCCGTCGCGCCGGACGGCCGTAGCTTCTGCGACTTCAGCGACCTCGACCTCGACGCGCAGACCGTCGCCTCAGCGCGCCTCGCACGCCCGTGCACGTATTTGCTGCTACCGACCGGAGGTCGCAGCGCCCTATCGCCGGACCTCATGCGAGTCGCCATCACACCTGCGACTCAATTGATCGCCTCGCGCGGTGCAGGCCGCCTCGCCGCCGGCCTTCCACCCAACGTCTTGCGCACAGACCAGGAGGGCGCGATCACGTTGCCGCTGTAAGTACGATCGGCACATGGCCAGAACAGCATCGCGGCCGGCGGCCAGGGCTGCGGCAGCGGCGATCTTGCTCCACGGCGACGAACGCTTCCTCGTCGACGAGCGCGCCCGCGCCACGCTCGACGGGTGGCGCGCCGCCCTCGTGTCCGACTTCGGGCTCGAGACCATGGACGGCGCCGGCCTCACTCCGGCTCGCCTGCAGGATGCTGTCCTCCAGGCGCCATTTCTCGACCCCTACCGCGTCGTGTTCGTCCGCATGATCGCGGCCAACCGCGCCGAAGGGCTCGCAGCCGCACTCGCCGAGATCCCGCCAACCACCCGACTCCTCATCACCGTGGCGGGGCGCCTCAGCGCGGCCAACAAGCTCGCCAAGGCGATCACCGCTGCGGGCGGCTCGGTCGAGGAGATGTCCCACCTCAAGGGCCGCGCCCTGAGCGAGTGGGCCTCTCGCCGCGCGCTGGAGAAGCACGGCTTGACCGCCGCCGTCGCGGCACACGTGGTCCGGGTTTCGCCGCCCGACCTCAGCATCATCGACTCCGAGCTCACCAAGCTCGCGGCCTACAAAGCGTCCGGCCCGAACGCGAAGCTCACCAATGAAACGATCAGCGAGCTGGTCGCCGGGGGCAGGGAGGACGAGATCTTCCGCCTGACCGACAACCTCCTGCCCAGACCAACCGCCCAGGCTCTCGAGATCGCCCGCAACCTCACGCGTTCCGGATTGCAGCCGACCTCAGTCGCCTACCGCATGGCCCGGCATTACGCGCTTGTGCTCGAGGTGAAAGCGCGGCAGGAGCGAGGCGAATCCCTGTCGCAGGTCCAGGACGGAATGACCGAGCACCGCTTCGTGCTCCAGAAAGCGTTCGATGCCGCCCAGCAGGCGGAAACGGCACGCCTCGAGAGCGCGCTCCGGCAGATCCGCGACTACGAGTGGGAGGTCAAGTCAGGCCAGGTGGACGCGGACCTGGGCCTGGATGTCCTCCTGACCCGGCTCTAGAAAGAGCCGAACCCTACTTCTTCTTCGCCGGAGCAGCAGCCGGGGCGGCCTTGTTGCCCCTGGCCGGCGCTGCCGCAGATGGAGCTGGGGCCGCGGCGGCAAGCTTGGCCAGTCGCTTCGCCAGGCGGGACTTGCGACGGCTTGCGTTGTTCCGGTGCAGAACGCGCTTGGAAGCCGCGCGGTCCAGCGCACGAACGGCCTCGACCGTGGTGGCCACGCGATCCTCCGACGAGCCCGAGGAACCGCCCGCCCCATCGCTCAGCGCCCGCCGCGCCTTCACGATCAGCGTCTTGACCTCGGACCTCACCGCGCGGTTGCGCACCGTTCGCTTCGCGCCCGCGCGCGCCTGCTTCTTCGCAGACGCGGTGCGCTTAGCCACGACGAAGCACCAGGAGGGAGTACTGACTCACGAAGATAGGATTATAGGGGCCAGTGGAGTTCGAGCTCGGCGGGCGGCGCCCGAAGGTGCACCCCGACGCCTACATCGCACCAACCGCGGTCCTCATCGGCGACGTCGAAGTCGAGAAAGGCGCAAGCGTCTGGTTCGGTGCGGTCCTGAGGGCCGACGAGGCCGCGATCCGGATCGGCGAGGGCGCCAACGTCCAGGACAACGCCGTCATCCACTGCGCCGAAAACCTGCCGACCGTGCTCGAGCCAAACGCCAGCGTCGGCCACTCCGCGCAGCTCGAGGGATGCGTGGTCGAGCAGGGCGCGGTCGTCGGGATGGGCGCGACCATGCTGCAGAGAAGCCGCCTCGGCGCGGGCTCGATGCTTGCCGCCGGCGCGGTGTTGCAGGAGGGCACCCACATTCCACCCGGCCACATGGCGGCGGGCGTGCCCGCGACCGTCAAGAAAGAGCTCGACGGTTCATCGCACAGCTGGGTCGGCACCACCGCGAAGCACTACCAGGACCGCGCTGAGAGGTATCGGGCAGAGCTCAAGGCGATTCACTCGAGTTGATCCTCGTGGTGCCCGCGCGCGCCAAGCTGAACCTCGACCTCGAGGTCGTCGGCCGCCGCCCCGACGGATTCCACGACCTGCGCACGACTTTTCAGGCCATCGATCTGCACGACCTCCTGGAGATCGAGCCGGCCACGACCACGCGCATGACGGCAGAGGGATTCGCTCTTGACAACGAAGACAACTCGGTCATCAAGGCTCACGGTGCCATGGAGAGAGCGGCCGGAACAACCCTGCCTGTAAAGATCCACCTCATCAAGCGAATCCCGCCCGGATCGGGCATGGGTGGCGCTAGCTCGGACGCAGCCGCGACACTGAGAGCCCTGCAGACGATGTTCAACATGAAAATCGATGTCCAGGGCATCGCCGAAGAGCTCGGCTCCGACGTTCCATTCTTCCTGATTGGCGGGCGGGCACGAGCGCAGGGCCGGGGCGAGAGGCTGCAGAGGCTCGACGCAGAACAAAGCTGGTTTGCCATCGCCTGGCCCGGCTACGAGCTGGCCACGGCCGAGGTCTACAAGAAATGGGACGAGGTGAACGGCGAGAGCCCGAACGCGCTGAGCCGCGCCGCGGAGCACGTCGAGCCGCGACTCAAACGGTTCAAACAACAGCTCGGAGCGGGCTGGCAGATGACGGGCAGCGGCTCTGCGTTCTTCCAACAGGTGACGACTGAGCGAGAGGCACGACACGCAAACAAAGCGATCAAGAACCTGGGCTGCTGGACAGTAGTCGCGGCGGCCGTGCCGCCCTGGGCATGATCCGCAAAACGCTCGCCGTGTGGGCCGGCAAGGCGACCGGCGCGCTCAGCCGCGTGACGGGTAGGGGCGGCGGCACGACGCTCCCCGGCGACGTCGCCCGCGCCATCGACCCGCGAATCCTCAGCGAGCTGACGAACGACCTCTCGCAGGGCTCGATCGTCATCACGGGCACCAACGGCAAGACGACGACCGCGCGTCTCATCAGCTGGCTGCTCGAGGGCGCGGGGCACAGGGTCGTCTCCAACCGCGCCGGCGCCAACCTCATCTACGGCGCGACCGCCGCCGCGCTCAACAAGGCACAGCTCGACGGCACCCTGAAGGCCGACTGGGGCGTGTTTGAGATCGACGAGGCGAGCCTCCCGAAAGCGGTGGAGGAGATCCGGCCACGGGCCACGCTGGTGCTCAATCTCTTCCGCGATCAGCTCGACCGCTACGGAGAGCTGGAAACGATCGCGAAGAAAATCGAAAAGGCGCTGAGCACGCTTCAAGACACCGAGCGCGCCGTGCTCAACGCCGACGATCCGCGGGTCGCTGAGATCGGACTGGGCCTGCCCAGAAAACCCGTCTGGTACGGCCTCGACGACCAGCGCGTGGCGTCGAAAACCCTGCCGCACGCCGCCGACGCCCGCACGTGTCCCAGGTGCGGCGCGAGCCTCATCTTCGACGCCGTGTACGTCGGCCACGACGGCGTGTACAGATGCCCCAACAAGGATTTCGCCAGGCCAGAACCGGAAATCACAGCCACTGACATCGAGCTGAAGGGATTCGACAGCCTCGCCGCCACGATCGCGGGCACGCGTGTCGCGATGCCGCTCGGCGGCCTGTACAACACCTACAACGTGCTGGCCGCGTTCGCCGTCGCGTGCAGCATCGGCCTCGACGCGACCTACGTCGCGGACCGGCTCAAGACGTTCAAGGCGGCCTTCGGCCGCCAGGAGCGCATCGAGTTTCGCGGCCGCCACCTCATCCTGGTCCTCAGCAAGAACCCCGCCGGGTTCAACGAAACGGTGCGCACCGCGGTGGAGCAGGCCAAGGGCGAGAACTTCGTCATCGGCCTCAACGACCGCAAGGCAGACGGCACGGACGTCAGCTGGATCTGGGATGTGGACTTCGAGCAGCTCAAGAACCACGCGAAAACCGTGATCCCCGCCGGCACAAGAGCCTACGACCTCGCGCTCCGTCTCAAGTACGCCGGCGTCGAGGGCGACGACCCACAGACGGATCCCGGGAAAGCGCTCGACGCGCTGATCAAGAACACGAGCGAAGGCGACACCGCCTACCTGCTGTGCACCTACACCGCGATGCTCGACCTCAGGGCCGAGCTCGTGAGGCGTGGATGGGCCAGGCCATACTGGGAAACGTGAGCAAGCGCGCCACCAGCAATCATCCAAAAAGGTTCACGATCGGCTGGCTCTACGCCGACCTGATGAACATCTACGGCGACAGGGGCAACATCCTCACGCTGCTCAAGCGCGCGGAGTGGCGCGGATTCGACGCCAGGGTCATCGAGCTGGGCAGAGGCCCGGCCCCGCAGCACATGGAAGACATCGACGTCTTCTTTTTCGGAGGCGGCCAGGACCGCGAGCAGGCGCTCATCTACGACGACCTCAAAGAGCACAAACAGGAATCGCTCGAGAAGGCTATCAACGATGGCGCTCAGATCCTGGCCGTCTGCGGCGGCTACCAGCTACTCGGCCACTACTACCAGACCGCCGATGGCGAGCGCTTCGACGGCATCGGCATGCTGGACGTCAAGACCGAAGCGGGCAAGAAACGCTTCATCGGCGACGTCGTTGTGCAGACCAACATCGCGGGCCTCACGCCCGACACACTGGTCGGTTTCGAAAACCACAGCGGCCGCACGTTCCTGGGCGAAAAGGCAAAGCCGCTGGGCAACGTGCTGATGGGCAGGGGCAACAACGGATCCGACAAGACGGAGGGCGCCGTGCAGCAAAACATTATCGGCAGCTACCTGCACGGGAGCCTCCTGCCGAAGAACCCTCAACTCGCCGATCACCTGATCGGCCAGGCGCTCAGGCGACGGGGCGACGGCGCGCTTTCCCACCTGGACGATGCGGCGGAGCTTGCCGCGCACGGCTGGATCCTGCAGCGCGCGCAACGACGGTAGTCTTCAGGCCGTTCCCGCCGTTCAACGCCGCACGACCGCGCAGCGGCACCAGAGCCTCGCGCAGCACCTGGTCGATCGACTCGAGCATCACGAACTGCATCTGCTTGCGGAGGTCGGCGGGGATGTCGTCCAGGTCCGCCTCGTTGTGCGACGGCATCAGCACCCGCCGCAAGCCCGCGCGATGCGCGCCCAGCACCTTCTCCTTGATCCCGCCGATCGGCAGCACGCGACCCCGCAGCGTGATCTCCCCCGTCATGGCCACGTCGTCGCGCACCGGCCTCCCGGTGAGGATCGACGCCATCGCCGTCAGCACCGTCACGCCGGCCGACGGGCCTTCCTTCGGCTGCGCGCCTGCCGGCACGTGGACGTGGATGTCGCTCTTGTCGAACAGCGACGGATCGATGCCGATCTCGGCAGCGTGGGATTTCAGGTACGACAGCGCCGCCGCGGCGGATTCCTTCATCACCTCGCCCAGCTGCCCCGTGAGCTTCAGCTCACCCTTGCCCGGAGTCAGGGTCGCCTCGACGAAGATGATCTCGCCGCCCGTCGGCGTCCACACCAGCCCCGTCGCGATGCCCGGCCGGTCGATCCGCTCCGCCACGTCGTCGTAGAACCTGCGCTTGCCTAGCGCGGCGCGGACACGCTTCGCGCCGTCGAGCCGCTTCAGCTTCTTGCCCGACGCGATGTCGGCGACGTCGCGCCGGATCAACGCAGCGATCTCGCGCTCCAGGTTGCGGACACCCGCCTCGCGCGTGTACTCGCGGATGATCAGCCGGATCGCCTCTTCGGGGATCGTCACCTCTCCCTCGTTCAGCCCGTGAGCCAGCACCTGCTTCGGGATCAAGAAGCGCTCGGCGATCTGCACCTTCTCCTCTTCCGTGTACCCGGAGAGGTGGAGGACCTCCATGCGGTCACGCAGGGCCGGCGGAATCGTCTCCAGCGAGTTGGCGGTGGTGATGAACATCACCTTCGACAGGTCGAAGGGCACGTCCAGGTAGTTGTCGCGAAAGTCCTTGTTCTGCTCGGGGTCGAGCACCTCCAGGAGTGCCGAGGACGGATCGCCCCGCCAGTCGGCGCCGATCTTGTCCACCTCGTCGAGCATGAACACAGGGTCGTTCGACTCGGCGCGCCGGATCGCCTGCAAGATGCGCCCCGGCATCGCGCCGATGTAGGTACGACGGTGGCCCCGGATCTCGGCCTCGTCGTGCACGCCGCCCAACGAAGCGCGCGCAAACTTCCGCCCCATCGCGCGCGCGATCGACTGACCGAGCGACGTCTTGCCGACCCCGGGCGGTCCGACGAAGCACAGGATCGGCTCGCGGCCCCGCTCGGTCGAGCCGCGCACCTGCTTCAGCCGGCGCACCGCGAGGTGCTCGACGATGCGCTGCTTCACCTTGTCCAGGTCGTAGTGGTCGGCGTCCAGGATCCCGCGCGCCTTCTTGACGTCGACCTCGCCTCCGGTCGACACGTTCCAGGGCAGCGAGACGATCAGCTCCAGATAGGTCCGAATGACGGACGACTCGGGGGAGGCCGATGGGATGCGCTCGAGGCGCGCGATCTCGCGATCGGCCTCGCGCCGAGCCTCGGCGGGCAGACCCGCCTTCTCGATCCGCTCCCGCAGCTCCGACAGCTCGGCATGCTCGCTGTCCAGCTCGCCGAGCTCACGCTGGATGGCCTTGAGCTGCTCGCGCAGGAAGTACTCGCGCTGCGCCTTGCCCATCTGCTCTTCGGCCTGGGTCTGGATCTTGCGCCCGAGCTCCAGCACCTCCAGCTCGTGCGCCATGTGGCCGAGCAGCTTCTCCAGCTTTGCCTTCGCCGAGTCCAGCTCGAGGATCTCCTGGCGCTGCTCGGTGGTCAGCCGGATGTGGTTGGCGATGTAGTAGGCCAGGTGCAGCGGGTCGTCGATCGCGCCGGCGGCGCCGGCCAGCTCGGCCGGCAGGTGGGGCGCCAGCGACACGAGCTGCTGGAACGACGCGATCGCGCGTCGCATGAGGGCCTCGCGCTCGATGGTGAGGATGTCCTCGGTGATCTCGGGATTCATCTCCACCGCGCATGTGAGGTACGGGTCGTCGGACTCCACCTCTGTCAGTCGGATGCGGCGCAGTCCCAGCACCGCCAGCTGCACAGTGCCGTCGGGCAGCTTGAGCAGGTGCTGCACGCGCACCATCGTCCCGACGTGGTGGATGTCTTTGAAGTCGACGTCTTCGGCGGTCTCGTCGAGCTGCGTCGCGACGGCGATGTGGCGCTCGACCCCGGACAGGTCTTCGAGCAGCTGGAGCGACTTCTTGCGCCCGACCGAGAGCGGGATGAAGATGCGCGGAAACACCACCGTCGACTTCAACGGCAGGACCGGCAGGTGCGATGGCACCGCGCCTTCGAGGTTCGGTGCCGGGACCTCACTCATGAGGAAACGATGCTACGCCCCAGGGTGCCGTCTCCCTCTCCCCTTGCCGGGAGAGGGTCGGGGAGAGGGCCTTGATCAGGCATAATCGAGGCGATCTGAGCCCCACCCTGACTGCGGTCATACTCGCCGCCGGCCACGGCACTCGCATGCGGTCGCGGATTCCCAAGGTCCTCCATCCAATCTGCGGTCGCCCAATGGTCGACTGGGTCCTGCTCGCCGTCAACGAAGCCGGGGTGAAGGACGTTACGGTCATCGCCAGCCCGCACCACGCCGAGCTGGCCGCCCACCTGGAGGGCCGAGCGAAGCTCGTCTACCAGCGGGAACCGAAGGGCACCGCCCACGCGCTGCAGCAGATCCCGGCCGGCGAGCTCCGTGGTCGCCAGGTCCTGGTCGTCAACGGCGACTCGCCGCTGCTGACGGCCGCGAGCATCCTCAAGGTCATCCACACGCAGCAGGAATCCGGCGGCCCGGCGACTATCGCCAGCGTCGAGGACCCGTCGCGCAACGACGGCCGCATCGTTCGCAACTCCGACGGCTCGCTGGAAAGAATCGTCGAGCGGAAGGATGCGACGCAGGAGCAGCGCGAGAGCATCCACGAGTTCAACGTCGGCGTCTACATGTTCGACGGCAGCCGCCTGACCGACGCGCTGGCGAAGATCACCGACGACAACAAAGCCGGCGAGTTCTACCTCACCGACGTCTTCCTGCACCTGCAACCGGTGAAGGTCGTCAAGCTCGACGATCCCAACGAGGCGATGGGCGTCAAGGACCGCGTCCGCCTCGCCAGGGCGACAGACATCCTTCGCCGCCGCCTGCTCGAGCGGTGCATGCTCGAGGGCGTCACCATCGTCGATCCCGCCACCACGTTCATCGACGCGAACGTGACGATCGGCATCGACACCGTGATTGAGCCGTTCACCGTGCTGAAGGGCGACACCCAGATCGGCTCGGAGTGCCGCATCGGACCGCACGTCTATATAGAGGACGCGAGGCTCGGCGACCACTCGGACTGCGGCCCGTTCGCCAAGCTCAGACCTGGAACCGAGGTGGCCGAAGACGTCCACATCGGCAGCTTCGCCGAGCTGGTGCGCACGAAGGTCGGGCCCCGCAGCAGGGTTCCGCACGTCTCCTACCTGGGCGACACCGACCTCGGCGCCGACGCCAACATCGGCGCCGGCACGATCACCGCCAACTTCGATGGGACCAACAAGAACCGGACGGAGATCGGCGACGGCGCCTTCGTCGGCGTCGATACGATGCTGGTCGCTCCCGTCAAACTTGGCAAAGGCGCGCGCACGGGGGCGGGATCGGTGGTGACCAAAGACGTCCCCGACGGCGCGACAGCCGTCGGAGTTCCCGCTAGGGTGATACGGAGGAAAACTTGATAGGCAGGCTGCAGACCGCGGTCGAGTACACCGGGACTGAGGCTTCGCCGTGGGGCGAGCTCAAGCTCATCTCGGGCAGCGCCAACCCCAAGCTTGCCACCCGCATCGCCGAGATCCTCGACGTCCAGCTCACCGACCCCCGACTCCGCCGCTTTCCGGACGGCGAGATCAACGTCAAGATCGAGGACTCGATGCGCGGCCACGACGTGTTCGTGATCCAGCCCACGAGCCCGCCGGTCAACGAGCACCTGATGGAGCTGTTCATCATCCTCGACGCGCTGCGCCGCGCCTCCGCCGGCCGCGTCACCGCCGTCATCCCCTACTACGGATACGCGCGCAAGGAGCGCAAGACGCAGCCGCGCGAGCCGATCTCGGCCAAGCTGGTCGCGAACTTCATCACGCTGGCCGGCGCGGACCGCTTGCTACTGTTCGACCTGCACGCAGAGGCCATCGAGGGCTTCTTCGACGTGCCGACCGACCACCTTTCGCCGCACCGCATCTTCGCCGAGCACCTGAAGACGCTGGGCCTGAAGCACCTCACGATCGTCGCGCCCGACGCGGGTGGAGGCCGCCGCGCGGAGATGGTGGCCAACGACCTGGGCGCCCCGATCGCGTTCGGCTACAAGCGCCGGACCGGGGACGAGGGATCGGTCGAGGTGATCGCCATCTCAGGTGACGTGAAGGGCCGCGACTGCGTGGTGGTCGAGGACATCGTCACGACCGGCGGCACCGTCTCCAAACTCGCGATCGCGCTGCGCGTGCAGGGTGCCAACCGGGTTCTGATCGCGGCGACGCACCCGGTGCTGACCGGCGACGCAATCGACAGGCTCAAGGCAGCAGACGTGGAAGAGGTGATCGTGACCGACACAGTGCCCATCTCGCCGGACAAGATGGGCCCCCCGCTCAAGGTGCTGTCGGTGGCACCTCTCCTCGCTGAGGCGATCATCCGGGTGCACGAGAACCGGAGCGTCAGCGAGCTCTTCAAGTAGGCGGCCGTGACCGGTCAGGAGCTGGTCGAGCTATTCGTCCTCGTCGCGTGCTTCGTCATCGCCGCGCTCGCCAGCGGCACGGAGACTGCGCTGACCTCGGTAGGCCGCCTGCGCGTCAGATTTCTCGCCGAGCAGGGCAGCCAGTCGGCGCAGATCCTGCAGCGCCTGCGAGCGGATCCCAACCGGTTTCTGTCCACGGTCCTGTTCACCAACACGCTGGCGCTCATCGTGGCGTCGACCGCGACCGCGCTGATGACCGACTCGATCCTGACGCGCGCGGGGCTGGCCGAGGGGTGGCGCCTGTGGCTGACCCTGCTGGCTTCGGTCCTGCTGTCCGTTGTGCTGCTGATCTTCGCCGAGGTGACGCCGAAGACGCTTGCGATCGCAAACGCGGAGCGGTGGGCCCTCGCGGCGGCCGGTCCGGTCGACCGCGTGGCCTCCTTCCTGGGTCCGATCCTGTGGGCGGTTACGTTCATCTCCCGCGGCATCACGGCGGGTCGCGCCGCCCGCGCCCCGTACCTCACCGAGGAAGAGCTGCTCACCGTGCTCCACGTGTCCGAGGAGCAGGGCGTGATCGAGGAGCAGGAGCACCAGATGATCCACGGCATCATCGAGATCGGCGACAAGACCGTGCGTGAGGTCATGATCCCGCGGACCGACATCATCGCCGTGGCTCACGACGCGAGCCTGCGCGACATCGTCAGGCTGTTCAAGCAGTACCGGCACACGCGCATGCCGGTCTACGAGAAGGACATCGACCACGTGATGGGTCTCATCCACACCAAGGACCTGCTGCTTTTCTACACGCTGTCCAGCTCGGAGAAGTTCGACATGGACAAGGTGCTGCGGCCGATCGAACACACGCCCGAGCAGAAGAAGGTCGACGAGCTGCTGAACGAGATGCGGCTCAAGAAGCAGCACATGGTGATCGTGGTGGACGAGTACGGCGGGACCGCGGGACTAGTCACGTTGGAGGACCTGCTGGAGGAGATCGTCGGCGAGATCCGCGACGAGTACGACACCGCGGAGCAGGACTTGCTCGTGATCCTCAACGACCACGAGGCGCGCGTCGACGCAGGTTTCCCGCTGGAGGAGCTCAACGAGAGACTTCACCTCGGCATCGAGGAGTCCGGCGACTACGATTCGGTCGGCGGATACATGCATGCGATGCTGGGCAAAATCGCGGAGGCCGGCGACTCCTTTCAGTCCGGACGCGCGAAGTGGATCGTCGAGAAGGTGAAAGGGCGCCGGATCGAGACGGTCCGCGTGGTGTCGCAGGATCCGTGGCCGACCGAGGCGCACGGCCGCGACGGCGCCCATCACGACGCGGCGGTGGAGGAAGGAACTGGCCACGTATCGTGACCGCGCCGTCGTCCTGCGCAAGCTCGACTACGGCGAGGCGGACCGAATCTTCACGCTGCTGACGCGCGAGCACGGCAAGGTGGGGGCGATCGCGAAGGGCGTGCGGCGGCCGGAGTCCAAGCTCGGTCCCTCTCTCGAGCTGTACGGACACGTCGACGTCTTGCTGGCGCGCGGTCGCGGCGAGCTCGACGTGGTGGCGCAGGTGCAGCGCGTGCCGGGCTACCGGATCGAGGGCGACGTCGAGCGGATGGCGCATGCAGCCCTGATCGCGGAGCTGGCGGAGCGTGTGTGCGAGGACCGCCACCCGCTGGACGGCGTATACGAGCTGACGGTCTCCTCGCTGGACGAGCTGGCGCGCGAAACGGACCCGCGGCGGGCGTCGGCGTGGTTCCTGATGACGGCACTGGACCTGCTGGGCTATGCGCCGCAGCTGATGAACTGCGCGTCTTGCGAGCGCGTGCTGGCCGCCCGGCCGGCGGCCTTTTCCGCCGATGCCGGCGGGTTTCTTTGCGACCGGTGCGCGCTGCCGGCGATGGACCTGGTTTCCCTGGCGGCGATCAAGGTGCTGCGCCTGATGGCGTCAGGCGACTTCGCGACCTACCGCCGCCTCAAGCTCGACCCTTCGCTGATGAACTCGATCGAGGGCGTGCTCCAGTCCCAGCTCGAGCATCATCTGGACCGTCGCCTGAAATCCCTCGCCTTCCTGAACCAGATGCGGGTCTGATGCGGGCTGAGTGGTCCTCCCTATTCATGGGGAGGTGGCCCGCAGGGCCGGAGGGGCTGTGACAGTCCCCCGAGAACAGCTCATGGACAAAGTCGTGGCCTTAACAAAGCGCCGCGGCTTCATCTACCCGTCGAGCGAGATCTACGGCGGCCTTTCTGGCTTCTACGACTACGGCCCGTACGGAGTTGCGCTGAAGCGGGCGATCCGCGACCTGTGGTGGAAGCACATGGTCGAGCTGCGGGACGACGTGGTCGGCCTGGAGTCGACGCTGATCATGCCCGAAGCCGTGTGGGAAGCCTCCGGCCACCTCTCGAACTTCGTCGACCCGCTGCGCCAGTGCCTCGGTGAATGCAAGAGTCGCTGGCGAGCCGACCAGGTGCTGGGTGAGAACTGCCCGAAGTGTGGAGGGCCGCTCGACGACGCGCGGATGTTCAACCTGATGTTCAAGACGTACGTCGGACCGCTTCAGGACCGCGCCTCGGAGGTCTATCTGCGCCCGGAAACCGCGCAGGGGATGTTCGTCGACTTCAAGAGCGTGATCTCCTCGACGCGCGTTCGCGTCCCGTTCGGAATCGCGCAGCAAGGCAAGGCGTTCCGCAACGAGATCACGCCGGGCAACTTCGTGTTCCGGGTGCGCGAGTTCGAGCTGATGGAGATGGAGTACTTCGTCAAGCCGCAGCAGGACGACGAATGGTTCGAGTACTGGCGCAAGGAGCGGTGGCGCTGGTACACGGACGTGCTGGGCCTGAACGCCGAGCGATTGCGGATGTACGACCACCCCACGGAATCGCTGTCTCACTACTCGAAGCAAACGACGGACATTGAGTACGAGTTCCCGTTTGGTTGGGGGGAGCTGGAAGGCATCGCCGACCGGACCGACTACGACCTGGCGGTGCACCAGGAGAAGTCGAAGCAGGACCTGACCTACCTCGACCCGGAAACGAACGCGCGCTACCTGCCGTGGGTGATCGAGCCGGCGGTGAGCGTGGAGCGAATCTTCATCACGCTCCTGATCGACGCGTACGACGAGGACGTGGTGAACAACGAGCCGCGGGTGGTGCTGCGCCTCCACCCGAACGTGGCGCCAGTGCAGGTGGCGGTGGTTCCCTTGTCAAAGAAAGACGAGCTGATCAAGGTCGCGAAAGGGATCGTGCAGACGCTGCGGGGCCAGTTCCGGGTGGAGTACGACCAAACCGGGGGCCACATCGGCCGGCGCTACCGCCGCCAGGACGAGATCGGCACACCGTTCTGCATCACAGTCGACTTTGACACACTAAATGACAGGGCCGTAACAATCCGCCACCGCGACTCTACAAACCAGGAACGCGTTCAGGTCGATGACCTGAACCCCCGGATCAGTTCCCTGGTGTAAGCCGGCGCGACGTTTGCCGGTTGAGTCGTCCCTCGGATCCCGACGAGAGCCCGCGAGGTACCAAACCGATGGGACGCGCACCCCGTCCCAGGGCCACAGTCGGCGAAACGTGCTCCTGATCAGTGGTTCATCGTTGCGATGCACTATCGAGCTAGTGGCCGCCGAGCACAGCTCCCTTAGGTAACCTAGACTTCTTCCCAATTGAGATGCGGTTTCGGGACATTGTCCGAGGCCACTGGCTTGCACCCTGGTATCTATTCGGCGTCCTCTTCGGTCTGCTAATACCCGGTGTGTCGGAGCTTGCGCACCTGCTGTCCTCCAACGGCCACTTTGCAAATCCTCTTATTCACGGGGAACTCTTTCCAGCAGCATTCGGCCTTTCGACTTCGGTCGCTACCGACTCGAGCGTGAGGCTCGTCGATACTCAGTCGATGGCCGGCCGGCTGCCGCAGTTGTATATGTTGCTGGGAAGCCTTTTCGTACTCGTCCCGACGGTGCTACTCATCGGAATTGTCGCGGCCACAACAGTCCTCAATGGCACGTCGGTCGAGGTCGCGTCGTCAGCTATGTACATAGTCGCTCTGTTTGTCGGTTTCTTATCGCGCTACACACAGGCCAAGCTGTGAATTGGGTGGCCGCTCTCACCATTGCTGCCGCCTTGCTCGGTGCCAGCTTGGCGGTCGTAGGTGTAATTGTTGCGAGGTCATCCCTAGACTCGGGTCGTCCATCGCTGGGCAGGGGCGAGACTCTGACGCTCACGATTCCCACCCATGAGGGCGAGCAGAGCGTCGTCATAACTGCACAGGATGACTTGTCGCCAGATGCTCTCCTGTTGCTATTCCGCATTCTCACTGACAAGGGTAGGATCAATCGTTTGTTTTCTGAGGAGCTCGACCTTCACGGTCCCCGAGCAGTCGTTGAGATGGTTACGCCGCGGCCCCCCGGCGGTCAACCCACCCCCATCGGTGTCCTGAAGGAAGATCTTCCACCAAAACCATTGGGCAGTATCGAGTCATAGGGTGGGATTGGACTCGGGAGATACCTCGTGGGTTACGGCAATCCAGTCCTGGTGAGATTGGTCACCAAATGAAGTGATACTCGCGCAGGTTGCCACTCTTGTCGCGAATGACAATCTCATTCCCGCTTCCGACATGCTCGTAGAAGAACTTCAGGAGCGTGATCCCGCGCCGAACTTCCTCGGTTAGGCTCGTGTGGTTCCTCGCAGCGAAAGACTTCAGAGCTTCCGCGACGTCTTTGGCTAGAAGCACCTGAAGCCGAACGACTGTTTGCACGTCATCTTTGATTCGGGTTCCTGTCGGCATCTGGACTCTCCTAAAGCTGCGGACTCTACTAAATGAACGACTTCGCCGCGTATACTACTGGGCTACTGGTTAAAAACGCAATAGCGAAGCGCATCTTGCTCAGAATCTACTCATTCTTATAGTATTATCATACTGGTCTAGGTTCTTTGCGGCGGCCGTTCTGCAGTCAGCTTCCGGTCTCTGTTAGTTCAGGCTCCCGCCGGAACGAAGGTGCCCGATAATCCTCGGCGGAGCGAAGACGTTTGGCTAGCGATCAGTGGAGGCTTCGGCAGGATCTCGCAGAGGCCCTCCTGCTCCACCCGTTGATCGCAACGGCGACGGTCTTTGAGAAGGACGTCCGCCTATGGGCGACCGTGACCGTTCGAACCCAAGTCACGTCGAGCGCTCAAATTGGAACCATCCTCACCGATTGGTTGTCGAAGCTTGTGACCCCAGGCCATCCGATCGTCTGGGAGATTAAGCCAATCGAGACCCGCGCAATGACAGCGGCCCCCAGTGAGGCGCTAAGAGCGGTCGTCGGCGTCGCCCAGGGCGACGATCTGATCGAGTCTGAAACACCTCAGAGTTTTCCAAGTGTCGCTGGGAGGATCCTGGCCGTCGAAATGGCCTGCCAATGCGGCGACGTTATTTACGCCGATTCGTTGCGTACCGGCACCATCGTCTGCCGCGCTTGCGGTCAGGCCTTCGCCCCGACCAGTTAGGTCCACTGGCGTCCTCGCCATTCTCGCCCACCAAATGCCGGCAAGGCCGTTGGTAGGAAAGCCACGACTTCAGTCGGTACCCCTTTCCGTAAACCGCAACGTTCCGACGCCGTGGTGTCGTGACCCAACGCCAATTGCCCATCAGGCGGCCCCGCCAAACACTGGCCAGACGCGCTCGCATCCGAGCGCGTCCACGGTCCTGTCAGTTGCACAGCTCCAGCGCAACGCGGACATAGACATCCACGCACTTCTCGACCGAGGCCACGTCGACCCATTCCACGTCCGCGTGCTCGCCCCCGCCTGACGGTCCGAACGCCACGCACGGGATGCCGGCCGCGTTCAGCAGCGCCATATCCATCCAGTACGCGACCCCGATCAGCGGTGGGTGGCCCGCCGCCTGCTCGACCGCCACCGCCAGTGGGTCGTCGGGCGCGACTTCGGAGGGAGGGCGCTCGAGGGTCACCCGCGCAACAGCCGGCGCCGAGCCCATCAACGCCTCGATCTCACGCAGCACCGACGCACCGTCCTCGCCGGGCACCGTCCGCCGCTCCAGCTTCGCCACACACCGCGCCGGATACGTCGACATCTCCTGCCCGCCCTCAATAAGCGAGGCGTGGAGGGTTCCGGTCCCCAGCAGTCCGTGACGAGGCCCGGAGCGTAGTCGCTCCCCCAGCGCCATAACACCCGACAGGATCGGCCCCATGTGGGCGATCGCGTCCACACCGAGATCAGCCCGTGACCCATGCGCCGCCACGCCGTGCGTCTCCACCTCCAGCCACACGAATCCCTTGTGCGCCAGGCAGAGGGCGAGCTCGGTCGGCTCGGTCACGATCCCAAAGTCGGCGTGAAACGAAGACAAGACGGCGGACGTCCCGATCGACGCCGCCTCCTCGTCCGCGACCGCGGTCACGACAACGTCGCCGCGCAGCCCAGAAGAAACACAACGACGAGCGGCAAGCATGATTGCCGCCAGCGACGCCTTCATGTCGTACGACCCGCGCCCATAAACGCGGCCATCGCGCACAACCGGAGAAAAAGCTGAAGCCATCCCGCCCGCCCCCACCGTGTCCATGTGCGCGTTCAGCATCAGCGAACTCCCGCCACCCGACCCCTGCACCACGCCCACCACCGACGGCCGGCCCGGCACAGGTGACACCACAGAAACCGCCAGCCCGGCCGCCTCCAGCCACTCGGCGACAAACGCCGCGATCCGCGACTCGCCCGAGCCCGACGGCACCAGGTCGGGGTTCACCGACTCGATCGCCACCAGCTCGCAGATCAGCTCTTGCAGGTCTTCCAATTCGGCTCATGCTAAGCGCATGAAGACGCTCGAACGTGAAGAGGGAACCCAGACAGCACACCGTGAAAATTTCCAGCCGGCCGACGTCCTGAAGCAGGTCGTCATCTCCACCCTTGCCGTCGCCCCGGACGGCGAATCGATCGTCTACGTCAAAAGGACAGTCGAAGATGGCAAGTACGCGCGCCGCCTCTGGCGCACCACCTTCGACAAACCAAACCCCGAGCAGCTGACCAGCGCCAAAGCCAGCGACATGCGGCCGCGCTTCTCACCGGACGGCAAGCAGCTCCTCTTCATCTCGGACCGCACTGGCCGTCCGCAGGCCTGGATCATGTCGCTCACCGGCGGCGAACCAAAGCAGATCACCGACCTGCCCAGCGGCGTCGGCGCCGCCGACTGGTCGCCTGACGGCAAGAAGCTGATGCTCCTCGCGGGTTCGGGCGAGAAGCGCTTCATCATCGGCAAAGAAGACGACCCCACCGCACGCCGCATCCGCGACTACACCTGGCGCATGGACGGCGTGGGCGTGCGCGACGAGTTCACGAGCGTCTGGATCACGGACGTCGACAACGGCAAGCCAGCACGCATCACCGCGCCGACCTACAACGTCGAGGCCGCGGCTTGGTCGCCCGATGGCAAGCACATCGCGTTCCTCGCCGACCTGAGCGACGGCGCCGGCCTCGAGGAGCTCAGCTCTGTCTGGTCGATCCCAGTCGAAGGCGGCGACCCGAAGCAGGTCGCAAAGCTCGGCGGCGCAGTCGCCAACCTCGCCTGGGCGCCGTCCAGGCACATCGCGTTTCTCGGTCTCAGCGACCCTCAGCTGCCCGGCTGGGCCGACGTCGAGCTCCACGTCGCGGAAGGAAAAGAGCAAAGCAGGCTGGCAGCCGACCGCAACCTCACCATCCAGGTCACGAGCTACGGCGACTTCCAGGACGTGGAGAACTTTGGTCCGCCGCCGCTCCTGTGGGAGGACGACCAGAACGTCATCAGCCTGGTCAGCCACCACGGCCGCAGCCATCCCTATCGATTCGGAATCGACGGTAAGGTCGAGCAACTGGCAAAGACCGACGCCATCTGCAACGCCATCGCGGCGGGCGGGGGCCGCATCGCGGTCGTCGCATCGACCGACGAGCCTTCGGACGTCTACGCGGTCGAGAACGGAAAGCTCAGAAGGCTGGGGGACGACGGCAGCAAGTGGTACGGCCCGTTCAACCGAGCAGCTGAGCATCACCAGATCAAGCACAAAGACGGTCACGAGATCGAGACCTGGCTGCTCAAGGCCAACGGAAAGAAAACCAGAGCGCCACTGGTGATCGACGTCCACGGCGGCCCCCACTCGTCCTTCGGCCCCACGCCGTGGCTCGAGATGAACGCCCTGTCAGACGCAGGATTCCATGTCGTCTGGTCCAATCCGCGCGGCTCGGTCAGCTATGGCGAGAAGTACGCAAGAGACCTCGAAGGAAAGTGGGGCGACCCCGACGGGAGCGACCTGCTGACCATCATCGACTGGGCAGCGCAAGAGGGACTCGCGGACAAAAAGCAGATCGGCATCATGGGCCTGTCCTACGGCGGCTTCATGACCACCTGGATGCTCGCCAACCACCCGGGCGTGTTCAAAGCCGCGGTCAGCGAGAACCCGGTCACGGATCTGCTGGGCGAGTGGGCGACCTCAGACTTCGGCCGGTTCATCGGCCGCCGAGCCATCGAAACCCAGAGCCCCTGGGAGAACATCGACAGGTTCCTGACAGGGTCGCCCTTTTACAAGATGCACCTGAACACGGCGCCGCTGCTCCTCCTCCAGGCCGAGAACGACATGCGCTGCCCGCCCGGCAACAGCGAGATGGTCTTCCACATCCTGCGCACGCTGGGCCGCGAGGTCGAGATGATCCGCTACCCCGCCGAGACGCACGTGATGCTCGCCATCGGCAGGCCCGACCGCCGGGTCGACCGGATCCAGAGGATCGTCGACTGGTTCGCGAAACACATGCCACCGGTGCCATAACCTCCGCATCACTTGCCTTTCTCCCCGTACTGAATAGACTTCCAGAGCCGCTTTCGCGTGTAGGGACACGGTGGTTTTTGGGGAGGAAGCAGCCATGGCTCGACGGTTACGACGCGTGCTCGCGGTGGCAGTCGGTTTGCTCACGGTCATGGGCCTGACGATGGTCCAGGCCGGGGCCGAAGGCAGCGAGGGGGGTCGGCCCAACTCACCGCTGGGGGAGATAAACCACCTGGTGATCATCTACGAGGAGAACCACAGCTTCGACAACCTCTACGGCGGATGGGAGGGCGTCAACGGCCTCTCCAGGGCGCCGGACTCCAGGATGGACCAGCTCAGCCAGGCGGGCGTCGAGTACAGCTGTCTGCTGCAGACCGACGTCAACCTCGTGTCGCCGCCGCTCCCGGCCGGGTGCAACTTCGCCAACGAGCCGTTCAACATCGGCTCCTTCATCCCGGCGACCGCCCTGACGTGCCCGCAGCCTGGGGCTTTCTACGCGCACGGCACGCTGCCGAACGCTGCCAACCTGCCGGGCGGCTGCACCCAGGACATCGTGCACCGCTTCTACCAGGAGCAGTACCAGATCAACAACGGCAAGCAGAACCTCTACGTGACCGGCAGCGACGCGGCCGGCCTGGCCATGGGTTACTACGACACCACGACGCTGCCGATCTACGCGTACCTGCACGGCGAGGATCACCCCAGCTACGCGATCCAGGACAACTTCTTCCAGAGTGCGTTCGGTGGGTCCTTCCTCAACCACCAGTGGCTCATCGCGGCGGCGTCGCCGCAGTGGGTGGGCGCGCCCGCCGCAAACCACTCGATCATCGACTCCAACGGCATGCCGAATGGGACCTACCCGCTGTACACGCCGACTGGACCGGTGCTCGACCGCCAGCTCACCCAGGTCTGTCCTTCGGCAGTGGCGAACCGCGCCTGTGGTGATTACGCGATCAACACGATCCAGCCCGGTCAGCAGCCGTTCAAAGGCTCGCCGCAGCTTCCGCTGCAGACCGGCAAGACGATCGGCGACGAGCTCACCGCCGCCAACGTGAGCTGGGCCTGGTACTCAGGCGGATGGTCGAATGCCAACGGCGACTCCGGCGCACCCGGCTGGACCAACGGCACCACCTTCGGCGTCTGCAGCGATCCCAACTCGAGCCCCAACGGAACCAACGGCACCATCTGGTACTGCCCGAACAAGGTCTTCCAGTTCCACCACCAGCCGTTCAACTACTACGCCAACTACGCGCCGGGGACACCCGGCCGGACGCACCTGCAGGACGAGCAGGTCTTCATGAACCTGGCCGGCGCCTCGACCGGAGAAGACTCCCAGTGTCAGCTACCGTCGGTCAGCTTCGTCAAGCCGATCGGGCTCGAGAACGAGCACCCCGGCTACACCAGCGAGACGGAGGGCAGCAACCACCTGGTCAGCCTGCTCAAGTCGATCAACAACAGCTCCTGCGCCAGGGACACCATGGTCCTGGTCACGTACGACGAGTTCGGCGGCCAGTGGGACCACGTCGCGCCTCCCGGACAGGGCGGCAAGCGCGGACCTCACGACGTTTGGGGACCGGGCACCCGGATCCCTGCGCTGGTGATCGCACCGGAGCTGCGCGGTGATTTCGTCGTCGACCACACCCAGTACGACACGACCTCTTTCCTGGCCACCATCGAGCACCGCTTCGGCGTGGCCGCCCTCGGCACCAGGGACGCGGCGGTCAACGACCTCGGCCACGTTTTCCGGGCGCAGCCGCAGCACGAGTCTGACTAGCGATAGCACGAAGCGAGGGCCCGGCGTTCGGGCCCTCGCCCTCACGCGCGCCTTCCGAAGATCGAGCTCTCGAGGACGTAAAACACCGCCAGCGCTGCGTACAGCCCGGCGCTCACGATGGGGTTCCACAACGCGATGAGCGTGGCCGCGGCGTAGGACAGCGGCCCGAGCACGTAACTGCGGCTTATCCCGTCGACCACGCGCTGCTCCGCATCGTCACGCAGCAGGCGACGGCCTGAAGCCGCGTACCGCCACAGGACGTTGAAGAGGAGCGCGGTCCCGGTCAGCGTCACGCCGTACGCCAGCGCGGCCGCCTTAGCACCGTCGCCCTCGATGTTGAGGGCCAAGAGCCGCGTGGGGAACGGGATGAACGCAATGAACATCAGGAAGACGACGTTGGCGATCAGGAAGAAGCGGTCGACGTGCCCGATCTGGTGCATCACGGTGTGGTGGTTGGCCCAGATGATGCCGATGGTGATGAAGCTGATGGCGTAGGCGACGTAGCTGGTCCAGATCCGTAGCAGCTCGGGCCCCAGCGGCCGGGTCTCGACGACCGCCAGGTTCAGGATCAGCAGGGTCGCCGCGAAGGCGAAGATCCCGTCCGAGAACGCCTCCACCCGATTCTTGGGCACGGCCTCACATACTCGCGCAAGGTTCCGGCCGGCCGCTCGTTAGTCGGATTTGTAGGAATTCGCCAACCCCCGGAGCCGGCCTTCTCCTCCACCTCTACTCCGAGGGCCACGCTCCAACCGACCCGGCGAGCCCCCTCCCTACACGCTCGCCGGGCTCCGGGGGGCTCTCTCCCCGCCAGCCGTCACCCGACGAGCCGGATCGTCCAGAAGTCCGATGACAGTCCCGGCTGGACCAGGTACGTGTACGGCATCGTGAAGTAGCCCCTGATCCCCCAGGTCTTGCCCCACGAGTTGCGGACCAGGAACCACTGGTTGGCGTCGTCGTAGCCGACGGCCATCACCGCGTGGCCGCCGATGGGGCGCTCGCCCCAGGCCGGCATCGGTGCGTGTCCGGTGCGCGCCACCGTCGCCGACTCGAAGCTCTGGTACACGGTGAAACCGAAAACGAACGGATAGCCGGATGCCAGGCACCCCTTCATCTGGTTGAGGTCCTGCACGAGGCTCTGGTACGACACCGCTCGATCGAGCTTCGCGTCGTTGTAGGCCCGCTGCGGCGGTTTGGTCGCGAACTTCGCGATCTTGTACGGCCACTCGGGCTCCGGGCACGCGCCGATGCTCGCCACCGTCTTGATTCCGTCGCGGATCTGGGCGCCGCTGTCCGAGCGCTCCGTGTGCTCGATGACGCGCTCGTTGTAGTAGATGAAAAGGCGCGAGGGCACGAAGACCGACAGCCTCTGTTTCATGCGCTCGAACTCGATCGCCGCCGCGATCGCGTTGGCCGTGCAGCTGCCCAGGGCACCCTGGTTGTAGACCGCCGGACATCTTCGCCGCAGGTCGGCGCGCGGCGGCAGCGCGGTAAGGAACTGCTGCGGGGCGCTGTACAGGTGGTCGCGCTGGTCGGGCTGGTCGGGAATCCAGCCGTAGCGGCGGATCTTTCGCGGTTTGGTCATGGAGCCTCCTTACAGATAAGGCCAGTTCGCGACGGTCGAGCCTTCCCCGACGTAAGCGTGCACGCCATTCGCAAAGCGATGCGCCTCGAGCACGATCGCCGTTGCGCGCGCGTGCCCCTCGAGGATCACCATGCGCCCGTCGGGCCGGCGCAGGGCGATGATCTCCGGCACCTTCTTGTCCGAGTGGCAGAGTCCTGACGCCAGCGAGAGCACGACCATGTTCGTCGAGTCGCCCGTGAAGACGTGGCCGATGTTGGTCGCGCCCTCGGCGACCTTGCGCGTGGCGGGCGCGAGGATCGGCCACGCGGCGCCCTGACGCGCGTAGAGCAGCTCACCGACTTCGTCGGTGGTCAGGCGGGACCGTCGCCACTTGAGATCGTTGCCGAGGCCTTGAAAGCTGCCGGTTCCGGTGCCGAAACCGTAGGTCGACGTGATGATCTGCCGGCGCAGCTCGTTCTGCGCCTGGTCGTGCAGGTCGGGCGAGCGCGCCGCCTTTAAGGCGGTCGAGAGATTCGATGGGTTTGGTGGGTTGCCGACGATGTAGGCCTGAAACTCTGGCGACTCGATCACCGCCTGCAGCCACGCAAGGATGACCTGGTCTTCTGTGGCCGCTCCCAGGTCTTCCACTAACCATGGGAAAATAGCACCTCCATGCCGAAAGCCCGTAAGTGGATCTATCAGTTCTCCGAAGGCTCCGCCAAAATGCGCGACCTTCTCGGGGGCAAGGGCGCCGGCGCCGCGGAGATGACGCGCGCGGGCATGCCCGTGCCACCTGGCTTCACCATCACGACTGAGGCTTGCCGCGCCTACTACGCGAGCGGCGGCAAGTTCCCAAAGGGTTTGTGGGAGGAGGTCCTGGCGAACCTCAAGGTCCTCGAGCGCAAGGCGCACCGGAAGTTCGGCGACCCGAACGACCCGCTCCTGGTGAGCGTGCGCTCGGGCGCCAAGTTCTCCATGCCCGGGATGATGGACACGGTCCTGAACCTCGGCCTGAACGAAGAGACGGACAAAGGCGTCGCGGCGCTCACCAAGGACGAGCGCTTCGCGCTCGACGCGCGCCGGCGCTTCATCCAGATGTTCGGGAAGACCGTGAAGGGCATCGACGGCGAGAAGTTCGAGCACGCGCTGCAGGAGGCGAAGCGGAAGGCGAGGGTCAAGACCGACCCCGAGCTGCGGCCGGAGCAGCTGCGTCCGCTGGTCGCCCGCTTCCTCGCCACATATAAGGAAGAGACCGGGCGCGACTTCCCGTCCGACCCGATTGAGCAGCTGCACGACGCGATCGATGCGGTGTTCAAGTCCTGGAACACCGACCGCGCGAAGACCTACCGCCGCCTGGAGCGCATCCCGGACGACCTCGGCACCGCCGTGAACGTGCAGATGATGGTGTTCGGCAACATGGGCGACACGTCCGGCACGGGCGTTGCGTTCACGCGGAATCCCATCACCGGCGCGAGGCAGCTGTACGGCGACTACCTGGCCAACGCCCAGGGTGAGGACGTCGTGGCGGGCGTGCGCGACACCGAGGAGATCAGCGCGCTGAAGAAGCGCATGCCGAAGGTGTACGCGCAGTTCGAGCGCTACGCGCGGCAGCTCGAGAAGCACTACAAGGACGTGCAGGACCTCGAGTTCACGATCGAGCGCGGCAAGCTCTGGATGCTGCAGACGCGCTCGGCCAAGCGCACGGGCGAGGCCGCCGTGAACATCGCCGTGGACATGGTCAAAGAGCGCCTCATCACCAAGAAGGAGGCGGTGGCCCGCATCGAGCCGCGCCAGCTCGAGCAGCTGCTGTTCCCGCGCGTCGACCCGGCCGCGAAGGTCCACCCGCTCGCGCGGGGCGTGCCGGCCTCACCCGGCGCGGCCAGCGGTGGCGCCGTCTTCGACGCCGACACCGCGGTGGAGTGGGGCAAGCAGGGCAAGGCCGTCATCCTCGTCCGCGTCGAGACCAATCCCAACGACGTGCACGGCATGGTCGAGGCGCGCGGCATCCTGACCCAGACCGGCGGCACCGCATCGCACGCCGCGCTGGTCGCGCGCGGCATGGGCCGGCCTTGCGTCGTGGGCGCGAGCTCGATCGACGTCGACGTCCGCCAGCGCAAGTTCTCCGCCAACGGCACGACGATCAAGGAAGGCGACCAGATCACGATCGACGGCACGACCGGCGACGTGTACGTCGGCAACGTTCCGACCATCGAGGCGCGCTCGCTCAACCAGCACCCGTCGGCGAGCTCGATCCTGAAGTGGGCCGACGAGCTGCGGCGCCTCCAGGTGTGGGCCAACGCGGACTACCCGCGCGACGCGGCCAAGGCGCGCGAAAACGGCGCGCAGGGTGTTGGTCTGTGCCGCACGGAGCACATGTTCATGGAGCAGGATCGGCTCCCGATCGTGCAGGCGATGATCATGGCCTCGACAACCGAGGAGCGCGAGAAGGAGCTCGCCCGGCTGCTGCCGATCCAGCGCGGCGACTTCGAAGGCATCTTCAAGGAGATGGCCGGTCTGCCGGTGATCATCCGGCTGATCGACCCCCCGCTCCACGAGTTCCTGCCCAGCCTCGAGGAGCTGATCCGCGAGACCACGCACCTCAAGGACACCGGAGAGGATCCGGCGAAGCTCGCCGAGCTCGAGAAGGTCCTGGCCCGCGTCGAGGAGCTGCACGAGGCCAACCCCATGCTGGGCCTCCGGGGCGTGCGGCTGTCGATCCTCTATCCCGAGATCACGCGCATGCAGGTGCGCGCGATCATGGAGGCGGCCTGCAACCTGCGCAAGCGAAAGATCGACGCGCGGCCGGAGATCATGATCCCGCTCGCGGGCACGGTGGCCGAGCTGCGGGTTGTGCACGCCGAGCTGAAGCCGGTCGCCGAGGCGGTCCAGAAGGAAGCAGGCGTGAGGGTGCCATACAAGTTCGGCACCATGATCGAGATCCCCCGCGCAGCACTGACCGCCGGCGAGATCGCCCAGGAGGCCGAGTTCTTCTCCTTCGGCACCAACGACCTCACCCAGACGACGTTCGGCTTCTCCCGCGACGACGCGGAGCGCGCGTTCATCGTGCGCTACCTGGAGCAGAAGATCCTCCCGCGCAACCCGTTCGAGACGATCGACGTGGCGGGCGTGGGCCGCCTCATGGAGATCGCGGTCAAAGAAGGCCGCAAGACGCGAAAGGGCATGGAGATCGGTATCTGCGGAGAGCATGGGGGAGACCCCGACTCGATCCACCTGTGCCACCAGCTGGGCCTGAACTACGTCTCGTGCAGCCCGTTTCGTGTGCCGGTGGCCCGGCTGGCCGCCGCCCAGGCCGCCATCGGAGCAGGCACCGGAACCAAGTAGGTGCCCGCGACTCTCGATCGTTTCACGGGCCAGCTGATCGGCCCGGACGATCCTGACTACGAAGAGGCTCGCGTCGTGTGGAACGCGATCGCCGACCGGAGGCCCTCGCTGATCGCCCGCTGCGCATCGGTCGATGACGTGATCACCGCCATCCATTACGCGCGCGAGCGGCAGCTGGTCGTCGCTGTGCGCGGCGGCGGCCACAGCGTGGCCGGCTTCTCGACCTGCGACGGCGGAATCGTGATCGACCTGTCGCTCATGCGGGACGTGACCGTCGACCCGGCGCGCCGGCGCGCGACCGCGCAGGGCGGTGCACACCTGTCGCAGCTCGACCGCGCCGCACAGGCGCACGGCCTGGTCTGCCCGGTCGGCGTGGTCGGCCACACGGGAGTCGCGGGCCTGACCCTGGGCGGCGGCATGGGTCGCCTGCAGCGCAAGTTCGGCCTTACCGTCGACAACCTGTTGAGCGTGGACCTCGTCACGGCGGACGGCCGCCGTCTGCACGTCAGCGAAGACGAGA
>DATIOJ010000036.1:0-48004 GCA_035473355.1 Candidatus Limnocylindrales bacterium | reverse complement strand
ATCTTGACCACGCAGTAGTCGATGGCCGGTTCAAACGCGGCAAACGTGCGGCCGGTGATCTCGTTGCGGATCTCTTCCAGCCGCCGGCCGACAGCGACCTTTGCGGCCACGCGCGCGATCGGGTAGCCCGTCGCCTTCGAGGCCAGCGCCGACGAGCGGCTCACGCGCGGGTTGACTTCGATCACGTAGTACTGCGAGCTGTTGGGGTCCAGCGCGAACTGAACGTTGCAGCCGCCCTCGATGCCCAGCGCGCGAATGATGCGGATGGCCGACGACCGCAGCATCTGGTGGTCGCGGTCGGACAGTGTCTGCGCCGGCGCAACCACAATCGAGTCACCGGTGTGCACGCCCATGGGGTCGAGGTTTTCCATGTTGCAGACCGTGATGCAGGTGTCCGCGCCGTCGCGCATGACCTCGTACTCGATCTCCTTCCAGCCCCACAGCGAGCGCTCGATCAAGACCTGGTGGATCGGGGATGCCGCGAGGCCACGCATCGCGACGCGCTCCAGGTCGGCGTCTGTGGTGACGAAACCTCCGCCGGTCCCGCCGAGCGTGTACGCAGGCCGGATTACGAGGGGTAGGCCATTGAGCGCGGCAAACTCCATCACTTCGTCCATCGACTCGCAGACGCGAGAGATCGGCACCGGCTCGCCGATCTCCTCCAGCATCTGCTTGAAGGCCTGCCGGTCTTCGGCCTTGCGGATCGTGTCGATCGTGGCCCCGAGCAGGCGAACGTTGTGCCGCTCGAGGACGCCCGCGCCGGCCAGGTCGGTCGCAAGGTTGAGGCCCGTCTGACCGCCGAGCGTCGGAAGCAGGGCGTCGGGCTTCTCGCGGGCGATGATGCGCTCGACCGACTCGACGGTCAGCGGCTCCAGGTAGACGCGGTCGGCCACGTTCTCGTCGGTCATGATCGTCGCCGGGTTCGAGTTCACGAGCACGGTCTCGATCCCTTCCTCGCGCAGCGCCTTGCACGCCTGCGTGCCGGCATAGTCGAACTCCGCCGCCTGGCCGATGACGATCGGTCCGGAGCCGAGGATGAGCACCTTGCGCGGGCGCGGAGCCTCCGCGATCCCTGCGACGGCCTTCACCACCGGCGCCCCGCTGCGCACCATGTCGATGAAGCGGTCGTACAGGTGCTGGTTGTCCTGTGGTCCAGGGCAGCCCTCGGGGTGGTATTGGACGCTGAAGGCGGGCAGCGTGCGGTGGCCGAGCCCCTCGACCGAGCCGTCGTTGAGGTTGCGCTGCGATACGTAAAGGCCGACGTCCGGGATCGACTCGGCGTCGACCTGGAACTCGTGGTTCTGGCTAGTGATGTGGACGCGGCCGGTGTCGAGGTCCTTGACCGGATGGTTGGCCCCGTGGTGGCCGTAAGGCAGGCGCGACGTGCTGGCACCGAAGGCACGGCCGAGGATCTGGTGGCCGAGGCAGATGCCGAACATCGGAATGTGGCCGAGGGCCTGCTGCGCCAGCTCGACCGGGCCGTCGAGCACCGCCGGGTCGCCGGGACCGTTGCCAAGCACCAGGCCATCCGCGCCGAGGGCCCGCACGTCCGCCCACGTGGCCGTGTGCGGCAGCGCGACGACGCTGCACCCACGCTCGCGCAGCGAGCGCAGGATGTTCGACTTGACTCCGTAGTCGACGACCGCGATGAGCAAGCCTTTGCCGTCGCTGTGCCGCCGAATGCGCAGCTCGGGCGGCAGCGGCTCGAGCCATTCCTCCCGACTGGTCCTCGACGCCTGCGCCACGAGGTCCTGCTCGGCCAGGGGCGTCACGCGTCGCGCGGCCGTCGCCAGCTCGGCCAGCCGCGCCTGGGTCGGCACGGCATGCTCGTGCACGAGGACCGCGCGCAGCGCCCCATGCAGGCGGATGTGGCGGGTCAGCGCGCGGGTGTCGATCTCGGTGATGGCGGGCACGTTCCAGCGCTTCAGGAACTGGTCGAGCGACGCCTCGCTCGAGTGATGGCTTGGCCACGGACAGTTCCACCGCACGACGAGGGCCCGCACCCAGGGCCGCGCCGACTCGGCGTCAGCGTCGCGCACGCCGTAGTTGCCCTGCATGGGGTACGTCATGCAGACCATCTGACCGGCGTAGGAGGGATCGGTCAGGACCTCCTGATACCCGGTCATCGCGGTGTTGAAGACGACCTCTCCCTCACCCACGACGTCGGCGCCGAGCGACACTCCGACGAACGCCCGGCCGTCCTCGAGCACGAGCGCGGCGTGTGGCTTAGCTCGCAACGATCACCGCCTGGTCGATGCCGTCCTCCTCGTCGATGAGGACCTCGATGCGCTCGGTGTCTGAGGTCGGAACGTTCTTGCCGATGTAGTCGGGGCGGATCGGCAGCTCACGGTGTCCCCGGTCGACCAGGACGGCGAGCTGGATGGCGCGCGGCCGTCCGAAGTCCATGAGCGCATCCATCGCCGCGCGTGCCGTGCGGCCGTGATGGATCACGTCGTCGACGAGCACCACCACCTTGCCGTTGACGTCCGGCATGTCGCTCGCGGGCCGATGGCCGTCGGGCGGCCTCAGGTGCAGGTCGTCGCGGTGCAAGGTCACGTCCAGGCGGCCGAACGGCACGGAGCATTTCTCGAGCCTGGTCAACATCGCGGCGAGGCGCTGCGCCAGCACGTCACCCTTGCTCACGACACCGACGATCACGACGTCCTCGATTCCGCGATTGCGCTCCACGATCTCGTGTGCGATTCGCGAGAGTGAGCGCCGGATCTGGTCGGCGTCCATCACCGTGGCCTTCAGACGTTTTTCGGCGATGCTCACGTCAGCAACCGGTCGAGCAAGGCCATGCGCACGTGCAGCCCGTTGCGCGCCTGGCGGAAGTAGGCCGAGCGCGGGTCGTCGTCGACCTCCGGCGCTATCTCGTCCACGCGCGGCAGCGGATGCATCACGATCGCGTACTTGCGCATTCGCCCGAGCGCGTTCTTGTCGATGAGGTATGTGCCGCGCACCGCCTCGTATGCGGATGGGTCGGTGAAGCGCTCCTTCTGGATGCGCGTCATGTAGACGACGTCGACCTCCGGGAGCACAGCGTCGAGGTCCTGGGTCTCCACCCACGGCACATGGTGCTCGTCGAGGTGCGCCTTCAGGTCGTCTCGCATCGCCACCTGGGGCGGCGCGACGAACCACACCTTGATGTCCTTGAACTTGCTCAGAAGGTAGGCGAGCGACCGGACGGTTCGGCCATTGGCCAGGTCGCCGACCATCGCCACCCGCACACCGTCGATCTTCGATAGCTCGGCTCGGATGGTGTACAGGTCGAGGAGGGCCTGGGTCGGATGCTGGCCGGGGCCGTCGCCCGCGTTGATGATCGGCACGTCGCTGACCGCCGCCGCGCGTTTCGCGGCACCTTCTTCGTTGTGGCGCACGACGATCACGTCGGCATATCCACTGACGATGCGGATGGTGTCCTCGAGCGTCTCGCCCTTGGCCGCGGACGAGAACTCGCGCGCGTTGTCGGTGCCCATCGTCTGGCCGCCGAGGCGCAGCATCGCCGCCTCGAAGGACAGGCGGGTGCGGGTCGAGGGCTCGTAGAAGAGCGCGGCCATGACCTGACCCGCCAGGCGGCCGATGAAGTGGTGAGGCTCGCGCTTGATCTCGTCCGCTCGCGCAAACAGGTCTTCGAGAATGGCGCGAGAGAACTGTTGACTCTCGACTACATGACGGAGCCGCGACGTGACGGCCATGAAAAAATCTCCTTCCCTGGCTCACAGGCCAGGACTTAAAGGCGAGCTCGAGCGGAAGTTTACCGTAACTTAGGCGGCCTATGAACAAGCGCCCCGGTCACGTCGACGTCACCACCGAGGTCGGTTATTGCAATTTCTGCGGCCGGACCCGGAACCTCCGCAGTGAGGAGCATCACCTCGGCACGTTCGTGCGAACGATCGTCACGTGCGAAACGTGCCACCGCACTCTCTCCAGCACGATGGGAGTCGCGCAGCCCGACACGGCTGAGGCGCCCCAAGCTCCGGCACCGGCCGCAACTGAGCCGGCAGTCGAGGCGGTGAAGGCTAAGCGGGAGCCGGCGGCGAAGGCGGCGACCGCGAAGAAAGCGGCGACGGCAAGGAAGCCCGGCGCCGGCGCAAAGGCCAAGACTTCGGCCAAGACTCCGACAAGGCGAACGTCAACCAAGAAGAAGTGACACAAACAATCCCCACGAAGCCGGTGGTTTCGTGGGGGCCCCTCGGGGCGGCGGTCGCCGTCGACCACCTCGAGAAACAGTTGGGGTCGAACAAGGTGCTGCGCGGCATCTCCTTCCAGGCGCACTCCGGCGAGATCTTCGGGCTCCTCGGACCCAATGGAGCCGGCAAGACGACGACCCTCCGCCTGATCTGCACCCTGCTGGCGCCGGACGCCGGAGCGGTCGAGGTCCTCGGTTTCGATACCCGCACCGCGGCCCAGGAGGTGCGGCGCCGCGTCGGCGTGGTGACGGCGGAGATAGGCGTCTATCCTCGCCTGACCGCGCGCGAGAACATCACCTACTTCGCTGAGCTGACCGGGCTGCTAGACGGGCAGCTGAGCAAGAACGTCGACGCGGTGATCGACCGGCTGGACATGGGATCGTTCGCGACCCAGCGCGCCGAAAGCCTCTCCTCTGGTCAGAAGCAGAAGGTGGCGATCGCCCGTGCGATCGTCCACGACCCGCCTGTGTTGATGTTCGATGAGCCGACTTCGAACCTCGACGTGCTCGCGTCACGCGAGGTCCGCGAGTTCATGATCGAGTCGAGGGCTCGCGGAAAGTGCGTGATCTTCTCCACACACGTCCTGCACGACGCCGAGCGGCTCTGCGACCGCATCACGATCATCCATGAGGGTCGGGTCGTGGCGAGCGGAGCGACCACCGACGTGCGGGGAAAGTTCCTGGACCTCGAGGACTCCTTCCTTTCGCTCGTGGACGCGCCGTGAGCTCCGCCGGCATCGTCTTCCGCAAGGAGATCCGCGAGATCCTGCGCGACCGGCGCACGCTCATCGCCATCGGCCTCGCCGCGCTGGCCACGCCGATCGTGCTGTTCGTCATCTCGCAGGTGTCGACGAAGACTGCCTCTGCAACGTACACGGCGGGCTATTCGGGAAGCCTGCCGGCCGGGCTCGACGTGCTCTTCAACGCGACCGGGCTGAAGCTCGTCCCCGTCGACGACCCCGCGACGGCCGCCAAACATCAGGTGGACATCGGCCTCGTCTTCACCGGCTCGCGCGTCGACGAGTACTACGACCCCACGCGGCAGAGCGCACAGCTCGCCGACGTCCGGTTCCAGACCGTGTTGAGCAAATACGACGGGGCGAAGATCGCCGCGTCGCTGCAGCAGCATGGCGTCGACCCGTCGGTGCTCGATCCGCTCCCGGTGAGCGTGCACCCACTGAGCTCGCCGACAGTCGCGGCCGGCAACTCTTTCCTGAGCTTCTTCCTCCCCTACATCCTGATCACGATGTGTCTCACCGGCGGCCTGTCGGCCGCCCTCGACACGTCCGCCGGTGAGCGCGAGCGGAAGACGCTGGAGAGCCTCCTCCTGACTCCGGCGCCGCGAAACCAGATCCTGGTCGGCAAGATCGTGGCGGTCACCGTGATCAGCCTCGCCGCCGCCCTGGCGGCGATCGCATCGATGCTGATCGCGCTCACCCAGATCCGGTTCGGAGGCGCGGGGGGTGCGTTCCCCGTCCAGCTGAGCGCGGATGCCGGGGTCGTGATGGTGTGGCTCGCCATATTGCTGGCGGCGTCGTTCAGCTCGGTGACGGTCGCGCTCGGTACCCTGGCCCGCAACTTCCGTCAGGGCCAGGCTTATGCCACGCCTCTTTACTTCATCACGATCTTTCCCGCGTCGATCGTGCTGTTCATCCCCGACTTCAATCCGAACCTGGCCTACTACCTGATCCCGATCCTCAACGCGGTGCTGGTGCTGCGCGACGCCATCGTGCACGGAGCCGTGAACTGGGGCGCGCTGTCCGTCACCTCGATCAGCCTGGTCGTGACCGGAGCCTTGAGCTTCTACGCCGCGCTGAAGCTCTTCACGCGCGAGGCGCTTCTGGTGCGCTCGTAACGGTTTCCCGGTGGCAAACTGTTAGGAGAAGCTATGCGGCGCCGACTGGAGCTCAGGGACCTGCGAAGCCTGGAGCGGAGGAGCATGTACTCGATCTTCCATCCGCTCGACGCCGACGAGCGGCTTCCGCGCGAGCTGATCCTGGAGGGCAAGCGCCACCGGTTCTTCGGGCTGCGCTTCATGGAGTTCCTGGGTTTCGTCTACCTTCCGGCCCTGGTCCTCGGGATCGTGGCCCTGGCATCGATCGGTATCAAGCCGGTCGTGGCCTTCGGCCTGGTCGGTCTCGTGTTCCTGGGCTTTTCGATCTACGTCCTGGCCGGGAGATACCGCTAGCCCGATAGATCCGCTCCAGGTTCGTGAGCAGCGTATAAACGTCACATGACCGAAGCAGTGATCGTGGCGTACGGCCGCTCTCCCATCGGCAGGGCGCGGAAGGGATCTCTCGTCGACGTCAGGCCCGACGACCTCGCGTCGCACGTGGTCAACAAGGTGCTCGACAAGGTTCCGGCGCTGGCACCCACCGAGATCGAAGACCTGATCTGTGGCTGCGGACTTCCGGGAGGCGAGCAGGGCCACAACATCGGACGCATCGTGTCCGTGCTGAGCAGGCTCGACGTCCCCGGTGTCACGGTGAACCGGTACTGCTCGTCGTCGCTGATGACCACGCGCATCGCGGCGCACGCGATCGCGGCCGGCGAAGGCGACGTTTTCCTGTCAGTGGGCGTCGAGTGCGTGTCGCGCTACGGCAGCGGATATCCGGACGCTCCCGACACCTACAACCCCAGGCTCGTGCCCGGCAACACCGAGGAGTACCCGGACATCTACATCGCGATGGGCCAGACCGCCGAGAACGTGGCGACCCGCCAGAAGATCAGCCGCGAGGAGCAGGACCGCTACGCCGTCAAGAGCCAAGCGGCCGCGGTGAGGGCGCGCGACGACGGCTTTTTCGAGCGCGAGATCATCCCCGTGCCGCTGCCCAACGGCCAGACCTTCACCAAGGACGACGGGCCTCGGCCCGGCACGACGATGGAAGTGCTGGCGAACCTGCAGCCGGCGTTTCGCGAGAACGGGACGGTCACGGCGGGCAACTCCTGCCCGCTGAACGACGGGGCGGCAGCGGTGGTCGTGATGTCCGACAAGCGGGCAAAGGAGCTCGGCATCAAACCCATCGCCCGGGTCGTCTCGACCGGCCTTTCCGCGCTCGAACCCGAGTTCATGGGGCTGGGGCCGATCGACGCCTCCAGGCAGGCGCTGAAGCGGGCGAAGATGACGATCGACGACATCGACATCGTGGAGATCAACGAGGCGTTCGCCGCCCAGGTGATCCCATCCGCGCGCGGCATCGGCGTCGACCCGTTCAGCGACAAGCTCAACCCGCACGGCGGCGCCATCGCGCTCGGGCATCCATTCGGCATGACCGGCGCCCGCATCCTCTGCACGCTTCTCAACGGCCTGGCCGAGAAGGACAAGACCTTCGGGCTGGAGACGATGTGCGTGGGAGGCGGCCAGGGAATGGCGATGATCCTGGAGCGGCTCAACTAGGGCTGAGCCTTCAGCGTTTGCGGCGGTTCCTCTCCTGCCTCTCCCACATCTTGAAGAGCTTGTCGCGTTCGGCGAAATACCCGCGGACGGCCTCGGCCTCCTTGTCCCCCGGCGAGCCGGGTGCCGAGCCCTCCGCGGTCAGCGCCCTCGCCTCGCTGCGTCGACGCGCCAGGTAGAGCAGCAGCGCCCGCAGCAGCAGCAGCGCTCCCACGCCGAGGAGGCCGAGGCCGGCGTCGAACCAGGGGCTGGCCAGCAGGCTGGCGCCGGCCGCCGAACGGCTGACGCCGATCGTCATGAGGGCGAGGCCGATCACGGCCGCGGCCGTACCGAAAGCCAGCCAGAACATCGCGGAGTCGTATCGACCCCGATCCGCCATTACGCCCTAAAGGTTAGGCTCGGGCCGACGCGGCCGCCGTAAGGCTCATCAGGACCCGCTCGAGCAGGCGCCGCAGAGTCTTCCTCTCGTCCGGCGAGAGATCCTTCAGGACCTCTTCCTCGAGGCTCTCCCGCGCCTTGTCCGCCCGCTCCAGCGCCCGGCGACCCGCGGCGGTCAGCTCCACGATGTGGCGCCGGCGGTCGTTCGGATCCCGCCGCCGGACGGACATCTGGGCCGCCTCGGTCTCGTTCAGGATCAGCACGACGCTGTTGGCGTCCATGAAGAGGGCGCTTTCCAGCTCCTGCTGGGTCACACCCGGGTGGTCCCGGAGGTAGCCGAGCGTCATGTAGGGCTTGAACTTCATGCCGAGGAGCTCTTCGCTCGCGAGCCGGTGAACAGCCTTGTTGAGCTGCGTCACCAGGGAGACGATGCCCTGGTCCGGCCTCGGCCCGTCGGTCTTCACGTCCATCGATCTTATCACCGACTCTTAATATTCCCGCCTCGCGGATATTCCATGCAATAAAGATAATCACGATCCTGTTACAGTGATCATCCTCAGATCGGTTCGGTTGTTTTGGAGGCGGTTATGAACTCAAATCTCAGAAGGTGTGCGGCCCTGATCGTCGTGTGCTTCGGCCAGCTCATGATCATGGTCGACACGACGATCGTCAACGTCGCGCTGCCCTACATCCAGCGTGACCTCGGCTTCAGCCAGGCGAGCCTGACCTGGGTCGTCAACGCCTACCTCATCGCCTACGGCAGCTTCCTGCTCGTCGCGGGACGGATGGGCGACCTGATCGGGCGGCGCAAGGTCTTCCTGGCGGGCGTGTTCCTGTTCACGGTCGCCTCGGTGGGGAGCGGATTCGCGCAGGGCGCGGACAACCTCATCGTGGGCCGCTTCCTGCAGGGCCTGGGGGCCTCGCTGTCCGCGGGCGTGATCATCGCCATCATCGTCACGGAGTTTCAGAAGCCGGCAGAACGCGCGCAGGCGATGAGCGTCTTTACGCTCGTCATCGCAGGCGGCGGCTCGCTGGGCCTGCTCGCCGGCGGGTTCCTGACCCAGTGGGCCTCGTGGCACTGGATCTTCTTCATCAACCTGCCCATCGGCATCCTGACGCTGGTCTTCGGCATGTGGCTGATCGAGGAGAACGAGGGGCTGGGCCTGAGCCAGGGCGTGGACCTGGGCGGGGCGGTCCTGATCACCGCGGCCCTGATGCTCGGCGTGTACAGCATCGTCACCGGGGCCGAGTACGGCTGGACGTCCGCCCACACGCTCGGCTTCGCGGGCGCCGCCCTCGGCCTCGGGGCCATCTTCATGCTGCTCGAGTCGCGCCTGAAGAACCCGCTGATGCCGATGCGTATCCTCGGCATCCGCTCGCTCACGGGCGCGAGCGGCGCGCGGGCCCTCCTGTTCACAGGCATCTTCACCAACTTCTTCTTCGGCGCGCTCTACCTCCAGCACATCCGTGGCTACAGCGCGTTCCAGACCGGCCTGGCCTTCCTCCCCACGACCCTGATGATCGGCGTCATGTCGAGCGGGATCGCGGCTCGGCTCATGGCTCGCGTGGGCCCGCGCAACCTGCTGGTCGGCGGGCTGGCGATCATCGTCACCGCGTTCGTGATCCTGGCGAATTCCGGACCTGACGCCGGCTACGCGCCTCAGATGCTCGTCGCGTACATCCTGCTGGGAGCAGGAGGCGGAGCTTCGTTCCTGCCCCTTCTCACCATCTCCATGTCGGACGTGCCACTCGCAGACGCCGGCCTGGGTTCGGGCTTCAGCAACGTCGTGATGCAGGTCGGCGGAGCACTCGGTCTGGCCTCGATCACGTCGATCTCGACCTCCAACGCGCAGGGATACGGGGCCTTCCAGATGGCGTACGTACTGGGCGCGATCTGCGTGGCCGCCTCATTGGTGGTGGTCGTCACCGTGCTGCGCGCGGGAACCGCGCCGGCCGTAATCCACCAGCACGCTGCGGTGGAGGAGGCTGCCTAGGGCCCGGGCGTTCGGGCGTAGAAGCGGCACGGCGGAGATTCCGCCGTGGTGTGGAAGTTCCAATGACGGCACCATGCGGTGCCGTCGAACTTCCGGCAGGAACCGCACGTGACGCGTGGGCTCTCCACGCGCGCCTTCTTCATGTGGTGCTCGGGCCGCTCGCCAGGAAATGCCCCGCTTCCCCGGGCTTTCACAGCTGCGAGCGAACCTCCCACAGCTCGGGGTAGAAGCGCTTGCCGAGCGTGGATCGCAGATACTCCGCTCCCGAGCTGCCTCCGGTGCCGGTCTTGGCGCCGATCTGGCGCTCGACCATGAGCACGTGGCGCGCCCGCCAGTGGGCGAAGGTCTCGTCGTGGTCGAGAAGTGCCTCGCACAGGTCGAACAGGTCGCCATAGCGCTCGCGGTCGCGGAAGATCTCGAGCAGCGACGGTGAGCCGCGGCGCTTGACGAGGCCCCGAAACGCGTCGTCCAGCGAAGGTTCGTCGAGTCGCCGGCGGAGGCGGGTCATCTCCTCAGGCGTGGCTTCGAGGCGGGCGATGTATTTCTGCTCTTTCAACCCGGAGAGAAACTCGATCTCGCGGAACTGCACCGACTGAAACCCGCTGGCAGGCGCCAGCTTGGAGCGAAACGCCACGAAGTCCTGCGGCGACATCGTCTCGAGAACGGCGATCTGCTCCACCAGCAGCTCTTCGATCACGTGGACGCGATGCAGGTGATGGCGCGCAAAGAAGATGTCGTCTGCGCCGACGCGGTCTCGCGCGGCTTCGAGCTCGAACAGCACGACCTTGAACCACAGCTCGTAGGCCTGGTGGGCGACGATGAAGAGCAGCTCGTCGTGCTCCTCGCTCAGGCCATGCTGCAGCGCAAGCAGCTCGGGGATCTTCAGGTAGGTGCCGTAGGAAAGCTCGCGCCCCTGCTCACCGAATCGGCGCGACACGTTAGTGGCGAAAGTGGCGGCGGCCGGTCATGACCATGGCGACGCCCGCCGCGTCCGCCGAGGCGATGACCTCCCCGTCCTTCATCGATCCGCCGGGCTGGACGACCGCTGTCACACCCGCGCGCACCGCGAGCTCAAGGCCGTCGGCGAACGGGAAGAAGGCGTCCGACGCCATCACCGCTCCGCGCGCACGCTCGCCCGCGCGCTGCACCGCCAGCTGCACCGACTCGACCCGCGACATCTGCCCGGCCCCGACGCCGACGGCGGCGCCATCCCTGAACAGCACGATGGCGTTCGACTTCACGTGCTTGACCGCGATCCACGCGAGCCCTAGCTGCTCCCACTCCTCCTCGCTCGGCTCGCGTCGCGTGACGGTCTTGAACGCGGCGCGGTCGAAGCCGGCCCGGTCCCATTCCTGGACCAGCAGGCCACCGGGGATCGACCGAACGTCATAGTCGAAGAGACCTCGGCTTTCAGGTGGGGCGGCCAGCACGATCATGTTCTTGCGCCGCGCCAGCACGTCCCTTGTCTCGTCGAGCACCTCAGGGGCGACCACGACGTGGGTCACGATCTGCACGATCTGGTCAGCGGTCTCCCGGTCCAGGGGACGATTGACAGCCACGATGCCGCCGAACGCGGAGATCTTGTCGCACTCGTAAGCCTTTCGGTAGGCGGTCGCCGTGTCGTGTGCGACGGCAAGGCCGCACGGGTTCATGTGCTTCACGATCGCGGCGGCCGGCTGCGCGTAGTCCATCACCAGCCGTAGAGCCGCCGACGCGTCCTGGATGTTGTTGAAGCCAGGCGCCGCGCCCTGCACCTGGACGGCACCGCCGAGCCCGCCCGCATCTGGTCCGAGCCGGTAGAACGCCGCCTTCTGGTGCTCGTTCTCGCCGTACTTCAGAGGCTCGGCGAGCTGGCCAGGAATCGTGATCTCCGGCGGAAAGCCGTTCCGCGCGCCCTGCCTCAGGTACGCGGCGATCCATGCGTCGTAGGCCGACGTGTGGGCGAAGGCCTCCGCGGCCAGCCTGCGCCGCGCGTCGAGGTCGAGCGTGCCTTCGTTCAGCGCGCCCAGAAGCTCGGAGTAGCGGCCCGGCCGGACGACCACGACCACCGACTCGTGGTTCTTCGCGGCCGCCCGAATCATCGCGGGGCCGCCGACGTCGATCTGCTCGATCGCCTCCTCGAAGGTCACGTCGTGCTTGAGCACGGTGGACACGAACGGGTAGAGGTTGCAACACACAAGATCGACCTGACGCAGGCCATGCTCCGCCAGCGTCGCCAGGTGCTCGGGGCGATCGCGCCGGGCGAGGATGCCCGCGTGCACCCCCGGATGCAGCGTCTTAACTCGACCGTCCAGCATCTCTGGGAACCCTGTCAGCTCAGTGATCGGTTGAGCGTCCACGGCGGCATCGTGGATCGCCTGCAGGGTGCTGCCGGTGGCGAACAGCTCGAAGCCGAGCCGCTTGAGCCCGCGCGCGAACCCGGCGATCCCCGTCTTGTCGCTAACGGATAGCAGAGCGGCCGGCAAGTCGCGCCTCCATGAGCCTTATCCCCTCGGGCAGGATCCGGTGCTCCGCTTCCTGCACCCTTCGGCGAAGAGTTTCCACCGAATCGCCATCGAGGATCGGGACTGCCTGCTGGAGCAGGATCGGTCCGGCGTCCAGCTCCGCCGTCACGACGTGCACGGTCGCGCCGGTCCGCGGCTTACCGCTAGCCAGGGCGCGTTCGACGGCGTCCATGCCGCCGCCGAACTCCGGGAGCAGGGATGGATGCACGTTGACGATGCGGCCCTCAAAGGCATGGAGGAACGGATGCGTGTGGATGCGGTCGTAACCCGCGTCGACGACTAGCTCGACGCCGTGGCGCTGGAAGAAGTCGCGCATCGCTGCGTCACGCTCCTCGGCGGAGTCGAACGATCGTTGGGACAGCTCCGCCAGCGGAAGGCCGCGCTCTCGCGCGAACGCGGCCGCGGCGCAGGACGGGCGGTTGGTCGCCACGGCCACGACGTCGAATCCGCGCTCGACGAGGTTGCGGAGGTTGGTCCCCTGCCCGGAGACGCACACCCCAAGGTTCAGGATATTGCCACCCGATCGGGTCCGCGCTGCCTGACCACCTCACCGACGACTGGCGCACCCTTCGGCGCGTCTTTCGGATCCACTACCAGGATCATGCCAAGGCCCATGTTGAACGTTCCCCACATCTCGTCGTCAGAGACACGTCCGCGCTTGCGGATCTTCTCGAAGATCAAAGGCACCTCCCAGGCCCGCGGATCGAGGCGCGCCGACAGCCCGTCGGGGAGGCAGCGCGGAAGGTTGCCCAGGATGCCCCCGCCCGTGATGTGGGCCGCGCCCTTCCAGCGGACGCGGCGCAGGTCTTCGAGGTAGGACGTATGCGTGGCGAGGAGCTCGTCGGCCAGGCCGCCGTCCATGGCCACGCCTTCGAAGACCTTGCGGGCGAGGGAGTAACCATTGGTGTGCAGCCCGGTCGAGGGCAGGCCGACGAGGAGGTCGCCCTCCTGGACCGGCTCGCGATGCGCGCCTGAATCGACCAGGCCAACGATGAAACCGGCGAGGTCGTAGTCGCCCAGCGCGTAGACGCCGGGCATCTCGGCCGTCTCGCCGCCGAGCAGCGCGCAGCCGGCCTCGCGGCAGGCTGACGTCATTCCCTCCACGACCTGCGCGAAGACGTCGGGGTCCAGCTGGCCCGTCGCGAAGTAATCGAGGAAGAACAACGGTCGCGCGCCCGCCGTCGCGATGTCGTTGACGCAGTGGTTCACGATGTCGACGCCGATTCCGCGGTGCCGGCCCGCTGCTATCGCGACCTTGATCTTGGTGCCGACCCCATCTGCGCTCGCGGCGAGATGTCCGCCGCCGGGCAGCGCGTACAGACCGGCGAATGGGCCGACGCCCGCCGCCACCTCCTTGCCGTGGGTCGCTGCGATCAGCGGCTTGACCCGCTCCAGCACACGCTCGTAGGCCGCGATGTCCACGCCGGCCGCCGCGTAGGAGAGTCCTTCGGAGCTCACACGCGAGCGAGAAGCGGGAGGTTCTCGAACTGCATCTTGTCCATCTCGAGCTGCTGCGGCACCGGCACCGGGTAGGAGCCGTCGAAGCACGCGCGGCAGAACTCCTGCGCAGTGCCGCGGCCGATGGCGCGGATCAGTCCAGGGATGGAGAGGTAGTGCAGCGAGTCCGCGCCGATCTGCTGGCGCACCTCGTCGACGGAGCGGCCCGACGCGATCAGCTCCTTCGTCGAGCCGATGTCGACGCCCATGAAGCACGGGAAGCGCATGGGTGGGCTCGAGATCCGCATGTGGATCTCTTTCGCACCGGCGGCGCGCAGGCGCTCGATGATGCGCCGCGAGGTCGTGCCGCGCACGATCGAGTCGTCGACGGCGATCACCCGCTTGCCCTTGATCGAGCGCGGAAGCGGGTTGAGCTTGAGCATGACGCCGGACTCCCGCAGCGACTGGTCGGGCTGGATGAAGGTCCGGTTGATGTAGCGGCTCTTCATCATGGCCTCGCGGAACGGGATGCCCGAGGCCTCCGCGTATCCGATCGCGGCCGGCGTGCCGGAATCGGGAAACGGCACCACCATGTCGGCCTCGACCGGCGCCTCCTGCGCCAGCTCGTGACCCATGCGGATGCGCGCGTCCTCCAGCTCGCAGTTCTTGAGGATGGAGTCCGGGCGGGCGAAGTAGATGAACTCGAACACGCACATCGCATGCTTGGGCGCGGTCTGAAAGTTGACGCTGTGCACGCCGTGCTCGTCCATCACGACCATCTCGCCCGGCTGGACTTCGCGCACGAACGTGGCGTTCACGGTGTCGAGAGCGCAGGTCTCAGATGCGATCACGTGCGCCGGCTGGCCGGGAAGCGGGATGTAGCCGAGGCACAGCGGCCGGAAGCCAAACGGGTCGCGCAACGCGATCAGCTGGTTGGGGGTGATCACGCCGCATGAGTAGGCTCCGACGACGCGCGCAAACGTGCGCCGGATCACCTCTTCCCACGACCGGCCGTGCGTGTTCTCGATCATCCGTGCCATGACCTCGGTGTCGAGCGCCGTTTCGAACGTCACGCCCTGGTCGGCCAGCTGCGCCCGCAGTGATTCGGCGTTGAGCAGGTTGCCGTTGTGGGCGATCGCCCCGGGGCCGAGCGTGGGGTGATGGAACGGGAGCGGGTGGGCGTTCTCGGCGCGGCTCGCGCCGGTGGTGGAGTAGCGCGTGTGGCCGAGCGCGATGACGGACCCAACGCCAAGATCCTTGATCTGCGCGGGCGAGAACACCTGCGCGACCAGGCCCATGTCGCGGTGGACCCTCACCGAAGCGCCATCGGAGACGGCGATGCCCGCCGACTCCTGGCCGCGGTGCTGGAGCGCGAACAGGCCGAAGTACGTGAGGTTCGCCACGTCGATCCCTTGCTTGGCGCAGATCCCGAAGACCCCGCACATCTAGGGGTGTCTGGCCTCCGAGATCCGAAGCGCTATTCGCGACATCGGCGGCCGGAGCCAAGGAGACGACGAGCACGCGAGGGAGCGCATCCTGTCGATGCGCGACCGAGCGCGCGCAGAAGGCGACGCAGGCTTCAGCGCCACGGGCGCCCGGCCGCCTAGGGCGCGAAGACGCGAGGAGCTTCGGGGGCCGGACACCTAAGTCATGAGCTCCCAGGCTTGTCGGAGTTCGCTAAGGGGCAGCTTCAGCTGACCCTCGAACTCGAGCACGCCGCCGCCCGTCAGACCGAGCAGCGAAAGCTCGATGTTGTGCCTGCGCGCGAGCGACTGCATCTCCGGCATGGCGCGTGAGGCCACGCTGACGATGAAGCGGCTCGGTGATTCGCCGAAGAAAGCGGCGTCGAGACGCAGCGGCGGCTCCGGCCGCACCGCCGGGCACCGCACCCCGATCCCGCCGAGGAGGCAGCACTCGGCCAGCGCGACGAGCATCCCGCCTTCGGCGCAGTCGTGCGCCGAGCGCAGGTATCCGCTCTGCGTCGCGGAGAGGATGACCCGGTTGACCGCCTGCTCGCGCACGAGGTCGAGGGCAGGCGGCCGGCCCGCGACGTACCCGTGCTCCACCTTCAGGTATTCGCTGCCCCCGAGGTCGTTGTGGCTCGAGCCGATGAGCAGGACGAAATCACCATCGCCTCGGAAGCCGGCCTGCAGCCGCTTCGCGTAGTCGTCGATCAGCCCGATCATCCCCACCACCGGCGTCGGGTAGATGGCGGATTCCCCGCTCTCGTTGTAGAGGCTCACGTTGCCGCTGACCACGGGAAGGTCGAGCGTGCGGCACGCGTAGGCCAGCCCCGCGATCGTCTCCTCCATCTCCCAGTACACCTCGGGCCGGTCCGGGTTGGCGAAGTTGAGGCAGTCCGTGATCGCGAGCGGGCGCGCGCCGGTGGCGACGATGTTGCGCGCCGCCTCCGCCACGGCGAGCTGCGCACCCAGGTGCGGATCGAGGTGGCAGTACCGGGCGTTGCAGTCCGCGGTCACGGCGAGCCCGAGGCGGGTGCCCTTGATTCGCAACATCGCCGCGTCCCCGCCGGGCGGCACGACCGTGCCGTCGCCGACCATGTGGTCGTAGCGGCGAAACACGCCGCGCCGGCTCGTCAGGTTCGGACTGGCAAGGAGCCGCAGGAGAGTGGCGCCCGGGTCGGCCAGGGGAGGCAGGGCATCGATGTCGAGACCGAACGGAGGCTCCGGCGCGACGCCGATCAGGCGGCGCGTCGGCGCACCGTCGGTCAGCAGCTCGACCGGCAGCCGGGCGACAATCTCATCGCCGTCGAGGACCGTGAGCTGACCGTCGTCGGTCACCTGCCCGACCACCACCGAGGTCAGGTCCCACGCCTGGAAGATGCTCTCGACCTCGCGCTCTCGCCCACGCTGGACGACGACGAGCATCCGCTCCTGCGACTCCGAAAGCATCACGTCATAAGGCGTCATGCCGCGTTCGCGCCGCGGCACAAGGGAGACGTCGAGGGTCGCGCCGGCGCCCGGCACGCGTCCGGCGCACTCGGCGACGGCGGACGTGAGCCCGGCGGCACCCAGGTCCTGGATCGCGACCACGGCGGAGGTATGCGCGAGGTCCATGCAGGCCTCGAGCAAGCACTTCTCCAGGAAGGGGTTGCCGACCTGCACCGCGGGCCTCCTCTCCGAGCTGTTCTCGTCGAGCTCAACCGACGCAAAGGACGCGCCGTGGATGCCGTCGCGGCCGGTGTCGGCGCCGACGAGCATCAGGGTGTTGCCGGTGCCCTCCGCCCTCGCGCGCATCAGCTGGTCGGTGCGCACGAGGCCGACGCACATCGCGTTGACGAGCGGGTTGGTCGTGTAGCAGTCCTCGAAATAGATCTCGCCACCGACGGTGGGGATGCCCATGCAGTTGCCGTAGCCGCCGATGCCCGCGACCACGCCCTCGAAGTGGCGGCTCGAGCCGGGCAGCGGTCCGAAGCGCAGCGAGTCAAGCAGCGCGATCGGGCGCGCACCCATCTCTATGACGTCGCGGATGATGCCGCCAACACCGGTCGCGGCGCCCTGGTATGGCTCGATCGCCGACGGATGGTTGTGCGACTCGATCTTGAACACGGCGGCCCAGCCCTCGCCGATGTCGATAGCGCCGGCGTTCTCGCCCGGTCCCTGCAACACCGCAGCGCCGCTGGAAGGAAGGCGGCGCAGGAGCGCCTTCGAGCTCTTGTAGGAGCAGTGCTCGGACCAAAGCACGCCGAGCATGCCGAGCTCGACCTCGTTCGGGGCTCGCCTCAGCTGCTCGACGATGACCTTGTACTCATCTGGGGTGAGCGCCACTTCACGCAAGCGGCGTGCGTCCACAGACTTGACACTCAAGACACCAGCATCCTCATCGCATTCTGCGCGACCGAGCGAAACAGCTTCAGGCCGTCGATACCGCCGAGCTCAGCCTCGGCGCAGCGCTCGGGGTGCGGCATCATGCCCAGCACGTTGCCGCGCGCGTTGACGATGCCCGCGATGTTGTGCAGCGATCCGTTGGGGTTGGCGCCGGGAACGACGCGGCCGCCGGGGTCGCAGTAGCGGAACACGACCTGGCCGCGCTGCTCGAGGCGCGACAGTGTGGCAGGGTCGGCGAAGTAGCTGCCCTCGCCGTGGGAGATTGGCACCCGGATCACCTCGCGCTCGGCGCACTCCGACGTGAACGGGAGGTCGGTGCGTTCGACGACGAGGTTCGTCCACTCGCAGCGAAACTCGAGAGAGGAGTTGCGGATGAGCGCGCCCGGCAGCAGGCCCGCCTCACAGAGGACCTGGAATCCGTTGCAGATCCCCCACACGAGTCCTCCGCGGTCCGCGAACTCGCCGACCTTCTCCATCACCGGCGCAAACCGCGCGATGGCCCCAGTGCGCAGGTAATCGCCGTAGGCGAAGCCGCCAGGCAGGATCACGCAGTCGCAGCCCTTGAGGTCCGCGTCCTTGTGCCAGAGGTACGTGAGCTCTGCCCCGACAACCTGATCGATCACCCAGCCGCAGTCGCGGTCGGACCATGTCCCAGGGAATACGACGACGCCGAACTTCATCTGCGGCCGTCCCGCACGATGTCGAACCGGAAATCCTCGATGACGTGGTTCGCCAGCAGCTGGCGGCACATAGCCTCGACGCGCTCGCGCGCCTCGTGTTCGCTCGACGTGTCGAGCTTGACCTCGATGTATTTGCCGACCCGGACGTCCGTGACCTCGCGAAAGCCGAGCGAGGCGAGGCCCTGCTTGACCGTGACGCCCTGCGGGTCGTTGACCACCGGTTTGGGAGTGACGATGACGATTGCCAACACGGTTATTCGTTCCTCGGCTTGCGAGGAAACAGTGGCTTGCCGACGAGCAGCTGATAGGCCGTGAGGTAGCGCTGGCGCGTCTGCGCCACCACGTCCTCGGGCAACGCAGGTGGATCGGACTCCTTGTCCCAGCCGGATCGCGTCAACCAGTCGCGCACGAACTGCTTGTCGTATGAGTCGGGGGACGTGCCCGGCACGTAGGTGGCCGCGTCCCAGAAGCGCGAGCTGTCGGGGGTGAGCGCCTCGTCGATGAGGATCAGGTCGTTGCCGGCGAGACCGAACTCGAACTTCGTGTCGGCGAGGATCAGGCCGCGCCGGTCGGAGAACTCAGCCGCGTACCTGTACAGCTGCAGGCTCGCGTCGCGCAGCTTGCCCGCGAGGTCATCGCCAAGGTCCTTCTTCATCTGGTCGAACGTGATGTTCTCGTCGTGACCGGTCTCCGCCTTCGTCGCCGGGGAGAACATGGGCGCCGCGAGCCTCTGGCTCTGCACAAGGCCGGGTGGCATCTTTTCGCCGGCCAGGGTCTGCGAGTCCTGGTACTCCTTCCATGCGCTGCCGGCGAGATAACCGCGGACGACGCACTCGAAGTCGATGCGCTTTGCCTTGCGGACGATCATGAACCGCCCCGAGAGCTTGTCCCGGAACTCTTTGAGCGAGGCAGGCAGGTCAGGCACCATGCCGGAGACGAGGTGGTTGGGCTGGAACGTGTCGGTCTGGGAGAACCAGAAGATGGACAACTGCGTGAGGACCTTGCCGCGGTCCGGGATCCCGTTGGGCAGCACGTGGTCAAACGCCGAGATCCGGTCGGTCGCGACCATCAGGAGCCGGTCAGGGCCCAGCTCGTAGGTGTCGCGCACCTTCCCCCTGGCAAAGAGCTTGAGAGGGAGGGTCGTCTCGTTCAGCGGGGGGCCGGCTATCAAGTCGTCGTCACTCCCAATCCCAATCTTTCGTATGCCAGGTCGGTGTGCTCCAGGCCCGCCCACGGATCGAAAACGGAATCGAGGGTCGCCCCGATACGGCGCATCACGATGTCATTCCTCTCGAGCTCGGCGCGGAACCCAGGGCCGTCGCCGCCGGTCGCCTTCATCGCGGCGTCCTGGACGATGAGGTAGGCGTCCTCGCGCGACATGCCGCTGTCTACGAGGGCGAGCAAGACACGCTGCGAGAAGACGACGCCACCGGCGAACTCCAGGTTGGCGAGCATGCGGTCCGGGCGCACCTCGAGGCCGCGCAGGACCTTGTCCATCTGGATGGCCATGTAGTCGACCGTCGCGCAGGCGTCGGGGAAGATCACCCGCTCGGCGGACGAATGGCTGATGTCGCGCTCGTGCCACAGGGCCGTGTTTTCGAGGGCAGCGACGAGATTCCCGCGCACGACTCGCGCGAGGCCACACACGCGCTCGGTCAGGACCGGGTTTCGCTTGTGCGGCATCGCCGAGCTTCCCTTCTGCTCTCGGCCAAACGGTTCGAAGGCTTCACCGACCTCGCTCCGCTGCAGGTGGCGGATCTCGGTCGCGATTCGCTCCAGCGTCCCCGCGGCGATCGCCAGCGCCGACATGAATCCAGCGTGCCGGTCCCGCGCCACTACCTGCGTCGAGGCCGTGTCCACCTGGAGACCCAGCTCCCGGCACACGTGGTCCTCGACCCGGGGATCGACAGTCGCGTGCGTGCCGACGGCACCGCTCATGTGACCCACGGCAGCCTCGTCGGCGGCCCGCGCGAGGCGTGCGATGGAGCGGTCGAGCTCAGCCACCCAGCCGGCAACCTTGAAGCCGAACGTGATCGGCTCGGCGACGATGCCGTGCGTGCGGCCGGCCATCAGCGTGCGGCGGTGCCGGATCGCCAGGTCCGCCGCCGCCTCGCGCACCGACGCCAGGTCGCGGCCGATGAGGCGCGCCGACTCGACAATCTGGACGGCCATCGCCGTGTCGTTGAGGTCCTGGCTGGTCATGCCGAGGTGGACGTAGCGGGCTTCTGGCTGGCCGATCGACTCGTTGAGGACCGTCAGGAACGCGATGACGTCGTGGCCGACCCGTGACTCGACCTCGGCGATCTTCGTTGCGTCGAATGTGCCCTTGCGGATCTTCGGAAGCGCGGATTCGGGGATGCGTCCAAGCGCCGCCCAGGCCTCGCAGGCCAGGACCTCGATCCGCAGCCAGAGCTCAAACTTGTGCTCGTCTGACCAGACCGCTCGCATGGCTGGCGGCGAGTACCGCTCGATCAAGGGACTCAGGAATTATATCGGCCACCGGGCACATCAAGATTTAGTTATGGCCGGCAGGCGAGCCACAACATGTCGTGCGCCTCAACTGCTGAGGCCTTCCCTTAAGCGACTGGCTTGATAATCGAGGCCTGCCGATGATCCCCGCTCGTAACCACGTTCACGGGCCCTCCGTTTGAAGCGGCACAGGCTGAAACGCCAGTGAGCGACCCGTCCCGCGACGAGGAGCGAGAGCTCGTCGATCGGGCCAAGCGGGATGCACGCCAGTTCGGGGCGCTCTACGACCGGCACTTTCAGCAGATTTACCGGTTCGTGTATTCAAGAGTGAGGGAGCAAACCGCGGCAGAGGACGTCACTTCGGAAGTCTTCATGAAGGCTCTGAAGGCAATGCCCCGCTATCAGGACACGGGGCGGCCGTTTGCTGCCTGGCTGTACCAGATCGCGGTCAACGCGATCGCCGACCGCTACCGCACTTTGCGTCCGACCCAGACCCTCGACGACTTCCACGACCTCTCCATCGCCGGTCCCGCGCTCGAGGACCTGGCGGCGCACCGCGACGAGGTGCGGAGGATCTGGGCGCTGGTCGAGTCCCTCCCGCACCAGCAGAGGACCGCGCTGGTGCTCAAGTTCCAGGAGGACATGAAGATCGAAGACATCGCGGTGGCGATGGGCAAGTCGGCCGGCGCCGTGAAGCTGCTGATTCATCGCGGGGTGACCCGCCTGCGCGACGACGCGTCAGCCCTGAGGCCGGTCGAGTGAACTCGTACCACGACTCCGAGCTGGACGACGTCCTGCAGGACTCCGAGCTGCGGCGCGTCGCCTCCCTGCTCCACACGGCTCGGACGCCCGAGCCGCCGCTCGACGACGCATTCCGCACCGGGCTGCGCCGCCAGCTGATGCAGGAGGCGTGGTCGATGACTGAGGGCCGGGCCTCGTGGTGGAGGCGCGCCTTCGCGCCCCCGGGAATCGCGTGGGCCGGCGCCCTGGCGGGAGTGCTGCTGATCGCCGCGGTCGCGGTGTGGACGTCGAGCCAGCAGAACGGCTCGACGCAAGAGATCATCGTCGCGAGCACGCTCGATAACAAAAACAACGTCGGGCTGCAGTCGCCGATCCTCGTCGCGTTCAACCAGCCGATGGACCACCAGTCGACAGAGAATGCGGTTCAGATCAGGCCCGCGACGAGCGTGACCTTTGCGTGGGACTCGCAAAGCCGCCAGCTCGCCGTGACGCCGGTCGCCGGCAACCTGGCGCCCAACACGCAGTACCAGGTGACGATCGGGTCGGGCGCGAAGACGGCGAGCAACCAGCAACTCGCCGCTCCTCAGACGATCACCTTCGTCACCCAGCCGCCCGCGGCGTCGCCTTCGCCGACGCCTCGGCCGACACCGGCGAACCCGCTGAGCGAAAAGCAGATCGCGCCGCTCAACGGCGCGGCCGGCCTCGCCGCGCAGTGGTCTGGTGACTCGGCGTCGATCTACTTCATCGACGGCAAGGGTTCGCTGCGCGTGATCGCGCCCAAGGGTGGCGCGGCGACGACCATTGCCCCGGACGGAGCGACCGCCCTCGCAGTGTCCCCCGCCGGAGACCGCCTGGCGTACCTGCGGGGCGGCAAGATCGAGGTGCTGACCTTCGCCGCCGGCAAGACCGACGAGCTCGCGCCAACCCCCACGCCAACCCTCGTCGGCTGGGCGAAGGACCAGCTCCTCTGGGCGGCGGGCGACGGGGTGTACGGGCAGACCTCAGGGGGGATCGTGCGCCTTGCCCTGCTGCCGCGCACCGGCGCCGCCTCAGTCCTGTCGATCGCTCCTGACGGAACCCACGCCGCCTACGCGCAGGGACAGAGCCTGTTCGTGCTCGACCTGTCGAGCGGGAAGAGCGCGCAGCTCGGCCAGGCCGGTGACAACGACACGTTCCTGGGTTGGTCGCCCGACGGCACCCAGCTGCTCTACGCCACCACCGACCGCATCCTGGTCGCGGACGTCCAGGGCGCGACCCAGTCCACGCTGCCCACCGGACAGGCCAGCTGGTCGAGCCAGGACGCGATCCTCCTCGGCGGCGACACCACCCTGTTCGAGGTCCATCCCGACGGCGCGAACCTCACCCGCCTATCCAATGGGACCTATCGCACTCCGGTCTGGGCGCCTGACGGGAGCTCGTTCGCCTTCGTGCGCAGCGACTCTCTGTGGGTGGCCACCGCTCCCGCTCTTCCGCCCGAGCCGACCGTGGTCGACGAGGCCACGGCCGTGGTCAAGAAGTTCATGGACGCACGCCTCAACGGCAAGTCCGACGAAGCGACGGCTCTGCTGGATGACAGTGGCAAGAAGGCCTATGGGGCCGGAGGGCTCAACCTAATGATCACCGGCGACCCGCACTTCTCGCGCTACTACATCCTCACCGAGGACGCGATCGGCGCCCAGCCCGACACGGCGCGATTCGTCGTGCGGCTGGTCCTCTCCCACGGCAAGAAGGACGTGAGCGAATCGGAGGAAGCGCTGATCCTCGTCCGCGACGCGAGCAGCAAACAGTTCTTGATCGACCAGGCCACAGGCGGCGCGCAGCGTGACCTCGGCAAGGGTCCGGAGGTCGTGAGTGTGGCCGTCGGCGCGAGCGCGATCCAGGTCACGTTCGACAGCGACCTGGACCCCGGCACCGTGAACGGCGGCGTCCTGGTTCTCGACCGGAAGGGCAACCAGGTCGACGCGACGGTTGCCTATGCAAATCGAACAGTCACGGTGAGTGGGCTCGACCTGAAGGAAGGCACGCAGTATCGCCTCGTCGTCCTCAGCACGGTTCGCGACGTGGAGGGCCATAACGTCGCCGCCGAGTACGACCTGAACATCTTCGGTCCGGCGGTGCAGAAGCACACCAACCACCGGCCGGTCAGCGCCTCGCCCTCTCCCGCGACGACCCCCAGCGCAGCAGCCGGCTAGCGGCTAGGCGAGCTTCAGGGCTCGGGCCGCGCGGCACAGCGCGGTCACAGAGCCGGAGTGCATGATCTGGCCGCCGAGCGCGGCGTCCAGCGCCTCGGCGAACGGCAGCCGCAGCACCTCCATGTCCTGCTCGTAGCTCTCCGGGCTACGGGTCGACTCTGTCAGGCCCTCGGCGAGATAGAGATGGGCGCGTCCGGTGAGGAACGCGGCGCCGCGCACGACGCCAAGAGACGTGTAGCGCACGGCCACCAGACCGGTCTCCTCGGCCAGCTCGCGCTGGGCGCACGCCAGCGGCTCCTCGCCTTCGTCGAAGGTGCCGGCCGGTACCTCCCAGGAGGAGGCGTCCCACGCATGCCTCCACTGGCGGACGAGCATCGTGTCGCCGTCGTCGAAGCACGGCACGACGAACGCGGAGTCGGGGTTGACAACGACCGTGTAGACGGCATCGACGCCGTCGGGAAAACGGATGGCGTCGTCGCGCAGCACGAAGTGGCCCGACGTGCCGCGCACCGTCGTCTCCACGACCTCGAACGGCCGCCCGGCGCTGGGATGTCGCAGGTGGGCTATCGGCGCACCATCGAGGCGACGGCGGCCGCGGCTGCGGCGACGTGGCGCGGGTCGGGGCCGTAGTCGAACGGAGATACGTCGGCTGCGAACGCCTTCGCCTGGTCGACGAGCTGCGGATGATCCTCGATGAAGCGCGTGCTCAGGCTGCCGGCGCGGAAATCGGCATTCTCGAGGATGGCGCGGTGATAAGGAATCGTGGTCGCCGGTCCAGCCACCACGAACTCACGCAGCGCGCGACTGGCCCTGGCGATGGCCTCCGCCCGGTCGGCGCCATGCACGATCAGCTTGGCGACCAGCGAGTCGTAGTTGGGCGGGACGTCGGATCCTGGACCGAAACCCGAGTCGACGCGCACACCCGGTCCGGCCGGAGCGACCCAGCGGGAGATGCGCTTCGGATTCGGGATGAACTTTCGCAGCGGATCCTCCGCGTTGATGCGCATCTCGATGGCGTGCCCGCTCCAGGACACGTCCTGCTGCTTGAAACTGAGCTCCATCCCCGCTGCGATGCGAATCTGTTCCTTGACCAGGTCGATCCCGGTCACCGCCTCGGTGATTGGATGCTCGACCTGGAGCCGCGCGTTGACCTCGAGGAAGTAGAACTCGCCATCGCTGAAGATGAACTCGACCGTGCCCGCGTTGACGTAACCCGCGGCTCGGGCGGCCCGAATGGCCGCGTCGCCCATCGCCGCTCGAATCTCGGGCGTGAGTGCGGGCGATGGCGTCTCTTCCATGATCTTCTGGTGGCGGCGCTGGATGGAGCATTCGCGCTCGCCGAGATGGACGGCGCTGCCGTGGCTGTCGCAGATGACCTGGATCTCGATGTGCCGCGGCTTGCGCACGTAGCGCTCGAGGTACACGGTTGCGTCGCCAAAAGCTGACCGCGCAGCCTGTGCGGTGCTCTCGATGGCCGCCGCAAGCTCCTTCTCCGACTCGACCACCTTCATTCCGATCCCGCCGCCACCGCCTGACGGCTTCAGCATCACGGGGAAGCCGATCTGCTTTGCGGCGTCGAGTGCGTTCGAGGGATCGACCGCGTCACTTCCTGGCGTGACCGGGACTCCGTTTTCGACCGCCAGCCGGCGCGCCGCGAGCTTGGATCCGAGCGCACGCATCGCGGAGGCGGGCGGACCGATGAACTTGATGCCTGCCGCGTCGCACGCGTCGGGGAAAGCAGGCTTCTCGGCCAGGAACCCATAGCCGGGATGAATCGCGTCCGCGCCGCAGTCGTGCGCGACCTTCACGATGCGGTCCAGCTGCAAGTACGAATCGGTCGCCGCAGCGCCGCCGATGTGGTGTGCCTCGTCGGCATAGCGGACGTGGATCGCGCTGCGGTCCGCGTCGGAATAGACGGCCGCCGTCGCGATGCCCAGCTCACGGCATGCGCGCATCACGCGGATCGCGATCTCACCGCGATTCGCGATCAGCACCTTGTTGAAGAGTTTTTTCTTCACGCGATCGCGAGCAGTGGCTGGTTGGGCGACACGACCTCGCCTTCCTTGACGTAGACGTCGCTCACCTTGCCGGCCACCGTGGTCACGATGTCGTTCTGCATCTTCATCGCCTCCAGCACCGCGACGACGTCGCCGAGCTTCACGTCGTCACCCAGCTTGACCGGGAGCTTGACGATGAGGCCCTGCATAGGCGCGGTGATCGCACCCTCGCCTGACTTCGGCCGCGGGGGCGCAGAGCTCCCGGCGGGAGTGGGCGCCGCGTCCGCGGGAATCACGGCGAGCCCGGCCCCGCTGACCCTGACCTTGAATACCTCGCCCTCGACCTCGACCTCGAATTCCGCCGCCTGCGTTCGCGCAGCCGGCTGCGGAGGATCGGCGGCCGCGATCGGCGCGGGCTGGGGCTCGGGAGCGGAGACGGGTGCGGTCTTCGCGCTCTCCTCCTTCTCGGGCTCCGGACCTCGCGCGTAGTCGGGCGCGAGGTTCGGGAACATGAGGTGGATCAGCACCATGTCGTCCGTCGGCTCGAAGCCGAGCTTGCGAACCTGTAAGCGCGCGGCGTCGACCTGCGGCTCGAGCAGGTCGGCGGGCCGGATGGTGATCGGTTCCTCGCGGCCCAGCACCAGCCTGCGCAGCTCGGGGTCCGCCGGTACGGGCGGCCGCCCGTACAGCCCCTGGAGGTAATCCTTCAGCTCCTGCGTCACCGTAGCGTACCGCTCGCCGCCGAGCACGTTGTAGACGGCCTGGCTGGCGATCATCTGACGGATCGGCGCCACGAGAGGCGGATAGCCGAGATCCTTGCGGACCCGGTTCGCCTCCTCGAGGACCTCGTCGAGGCGGCCGGCAGCGTTGGCGGCGCCGAGCTGGTGATAGATGTCCTCGAGCATGAAGCCGGGCATCCGGTACCGAAGGATGCTGGCATCGATGCGATCCGCCACCGGGCTCAGGTGCTCGATGTGACGCCGCTTGAGGTCTTCGACGTCGCGCTGCGCGTCCCACATCTTGCTGAGGTCGAGCCCTGTGTCGTACTCGCCCCCTTCGAGCGCGGCGACGACGCTCTCGGCGGCAGGCTGCGACGCGCCCCACGCCAGCGGCGACATCGCGACGTCGAGCACCTCTGCACCCGCCTCCACCGCCGCCATGTACGCCATCGGGGCCATGCCGCTCGAGCAGTGGGAATGGACGTCGATGGGCACCTTCACGATCGACTTGAGCGTGGTGACAAGCTCCCACGTGGCCTGCGGGCTGAGCAGGCCGGACGTGTCCTTGATCACGACTTCGTGGCAGCCCATGTTGACGAGGCCCTTGGCCAGTGATCCCCAGAGCTCGAGGTTGTGGGCGGGCGAGATCGCGTAACACAGCACGCCCTGAACCTTCTTCTTGGTCTTCAGCGCGGCCGCGATCGACGCCTCCATGTTGCGCAGGTCGTTCAGCGGATCGAACACGCGGAACACGTCGACCCCGGATTTCGCCGCGTGCTTGATGAAGAGCTCGACCACATCGTCGGCGAAGTTTCGCTTGGAGACGAGATTCTGGCCGCGGATCAGTGCCTGGATCGGGGTGTTGGGCGTGGCCTTGTTGAGCTTGCGCAGAAACTCCCACGGGTCCTCGTGGATGACGAGCTGCGTTTCGAAGGTCGCCCCGCCAAAGGCCTCCATGGCGGTGAAGCCGATGTGATCCATCTCGGCCGCGATGGGCACGATCTCGTCGGTGCGAAGGTAGCCGCCGAGCAGCGATTGCTGAGCGTCGCGGAAAGTCGTGTCGACAAGCCGGACGCGCGCCCTCTTCTTGGCCACCCTAAACCGCGAGCGCCGCGCGCTTCTCGGCGTGCTTCTGTTCCACGGCCGCGTCCTGCAGGCCGACTATGCGGGCGGCCAGCCACGCGGCGTTCTTCGCCCCGGCCTCGCCGATCGCGACGGTGGCGACTGGAATCCCCGCCGGCATCTGCACGATCGAGTAGAGCGAATCCACTCCTCCAAGGTGTTGCGTCGGGACCGGAACGCCGATCACGGGGAGGTCGGTCCACGCGGCGACGACGCCCGGCAGATGCGCGGCGCCGCCCGCTGCGGCTATCACGACCTTCAGGCCGCGCTCCCTGGCGCTCGCCGCCCACTCCATGACGCCCCGCGGATTGCGATGCGCGGAACAGACCTTGACCTCGTGCGTCAATCCAAGGTCCTCGAGCACTTTGACGCACGACTCCATGAGCGGCAGGTCCGACTTCGAGCCGAGGATGACGCCGACGACTGGCTGCACTAAACCGCCTCCTCAGCTATGTCGTTACGGAAGAAAGCCCCCTCGAATCGTACCTGCCGAGCGCCGGACAGGGCGGTCTCGCGCGCCTGCGCCACGGTGTCCGCAAGCGCCACGGACGTCACCACCCGGCCGCCGTCGGTGACCAGTCCGATGCCTGGCTCGAACCGCGTCCCGGCATGGAAGATCAGCGCGCCGGGCGGCATCTCCGCCAGCCCCTTGACCTTCTGTCCAAGCCTCATCGCGGCATCGTCCGGATAGCCACCGGACGCAACCACCACGCCGACGCAGGCCTGCGGGCTCCACCGAAGGTGGGGGTGGTCGGCCAGGCCACCCTTCGCCGCGGTCAGCGCCAGGGCGACGAAATCGCTCTGGAGGCGGGGCAGCACGACCTGGGCCTCGGGATCGCCGAAGCGCGCGTTGAACTCGAGCGTTCGGACGCCGTCGGGCGCGAGCATCAAGCCTGCGTACAGCACGCCGCGAAACTCATCGCCGGAACGCTGCAGCTCCTGGACCGCCGGCCGCATGACGCGCGCGACGACCTCCTGGACGAGGGCCTCATCGACCCCCTTCGGGGGCGAGTACGCGCCCATGCCACCCGTGTTCGCGCCCTGGTCACCGTCCTGCGCCCGCTTGTAGTCGCGGGCGGGTGCCAGCGCGATGACGTCCGTGCCATCGGTGACGGCGAGAACGGACAGCTCGGGGCCGTCCAGCCTTTCCTCGACCACGATGGTCGCGCCGCTGCGCCCGAAGCGCTGCTCGACGAGCATCGCGTCGATAGCCTGGTCTGACTCGTCCGGGTCCGAGCACACGATCACGCCCTTGCCGCGCGCCAGGCCGTCCGCCTTGACCGCGACGCGCCCGCCTCTCTGCCGAGCCCAGTCCTTAGCTGGCCCTGGCCGCGTGAAGACCTCGAAGTCCGCCGTGGGGATTCCGGCCCGCCGCATCAGCGCTTTGGCGAAGGACTTGCTCGACTCGATGCGGCCCGCGCCGCGGTTGGGTCCGAACACCGGGAAGCCCGCGTCGCGCAGCGCGTCGCCGACGCCGGCGTCGACGGCCGCCTCGGGGCCGAGGACCACCAGGCCCAGGCGTTCGCGCTTCGCGAAGTCGACCAGGCGCACAACGTCGGCGGGCCCGATGGGAATGTTGCGCGACATGCCGCCCGTGCCCCCGTTGCCCGGCGCGCAGTAGACGCGCTCGACGAGATCGGACTGAACGCACTTCCAGACCAGCGCGTGCTCTCTCGCGCCCGAGCCGACGACGAGCACCTTCACCGGCCGTTAGGCCGAAACATTCAGAGCACAATACCCAGCGAAGGGGCTGCGTTGGACGAGTACCGGGACACGCTGGTCAAATGGGCCCAGGGAATCTATAGCAATCCCGAAATCGCAGCCGTTGCCGCGAGCGAAGCCTGGAGCGGCATCCAGGCGGGAAATCTCCCGGGTACCGCTGAAATTCAGGCGCATCGCGCCGCGGTGAAAGCGGGAGGCGAATATCGCTGCCGGCCGGACAGAGTCGGCAAAGCAATCGTCGTTTGCGTTCTTATTGCCGCCTTGTTTGTCCCGGCGACGTTGATGGGTCTGTCGGTAAATCCCAGTCTTGCCGGATATGCATTCGTGACCGTCGCCGGCGGTCTTCCGTTTTTGGGCCTGATCGGCCTAGTCATGGTCCGACTCAATTCTTGTTTCTTCGTGACCGAGGGCACCGTGGGACGTCGTAACTGGGTCGGCCGTGTAGCTGCCAAGGCGCCTCGCTCTCACTTGCAGTACGTGTCGTTCAAGGCAGGTAGCTGGGCGCGCGTATACGGGAGTTGGAACCGAGAGTTCGAAGGCCCGGATGACTCGAAGATGTCGGTAATCGGCACCAAGGCATCGCTGTCGGAAGTCTCGTTGATCTGGTGGTCCAACGGCCGAATCAGGCAGTTTATTGAAGTGCTGGGTTTGCCCAGTAGGTAAACCGGCGCTTCGATTGCCCGAGCGAGCTAGTGGAGGATCGCGAGCGCGGCGCGTGTGACCATCTCATGCGCGTTGCCCCAGTCGACGACCTCGGTGCCTTTGGTCCAGTAGCGCCTGCCGCTCGTCCTCCACGTGCCATCCGGGCGCCGCGCGGCACGCAGGATCTCCAGCGCTTCGCCGGCGCGTGGGTCGCCCACGCGGCCGAGCATCGCCACGGCGCGCAGGCCGTGGAAGTAGTCGTAGTGCCAGTAGTGCGGCCAGTGGATGTGCATCCACTCCGAATCGATCACGGCACGACTGCGCGAGGAGCGAAACAGTCGGTGCTCGAGCAACAGCTCCGCGGCCCGCCAGGCTGCGTGAAGAGCTTTACGGTCCCCGGTCGCTCGGTGATACTCGATCAGGCCCCAGATCGGAGCGAGCGACTCATGAAAGGACGAGTGGTGCGCGTCTCCGTCCGGGTGGCAGTTCCATCCGCCGTCGGGCCACTGGGAGCGAAGGAGCACCGCCGCCAGTTGGCGGACGCGACGATTGCGGGCCATGCCCAGGCGGCAGCACACCGCGAGCGCGTTGCCCTCCATCGACGCGTGCCTTCGCTCGAGGCCGCCCACGATCCGCGGCTCGTCCGGCGCCGCGATCCAGTCGAGCACCGTTCTTGCCGCGGCGCGCGCGGCGGGATTGGTTTTCGCAACCCCAAGCTCGACCAGCGATACGAGTCGCCAGTGGGCCCCTTTCCACTTGGAGTATGGATGCACGCCAAAGCCGCCATCAGCTCGCTGTCCTGACATGAGCTGGGCGATCGCGGACTTACGCCAGGTCCGATCTATTCCCACTCGATGGTGCCGGGCGGCTTGCTCGTGATGTCGAACACCACCCGGTTGACGCCCTTCACCTCATTGACGATTCGATTGCTGATCCGGGCCAGCACCTCGTACGGCACGCGCGCCCAGTCTGCGGTCATCGCGTCCTCGCTCGTCACCACCCGCACCGCAACCACGTTCGCGTAGGTGCGGTAGTCCCCCATCACGCCAACCGTCTCGAGCGGGGTCAGCACGGCGAACGACTGCCAGACCTGCCTGTACAGCCCGTTCTTCTTGATCTCATCCACGACCACCCAATCCGCGTTGCGCAGGATCTCCAGGCGCTCCGCGGTCACCTCGCCCAGGCAGCGAATCGAGAGCCCGGGGCCGGGGAAGGGCTGGCGGTAGACCATCTCTTCCGGCATGCCAAGCTCGATCCCTACGGCGCGAACCTCGTCCTTGAACAGATAGCGCAGTGGCTCGATGAGCTGAAACCGAAGGCCCGGCGGCAGACCGCCAACGTTGTGATGGGTCTTGATCTTCGACGCCGTCGAGGCAACGTCGGGCGCGGTCGACTCGATCACGTCCGGATAGAGAGTGCCCTGGGCGAGGAAGTCGATGCGGCCCAGGCTCGCGGCTTCGGCCTCGAACACGGAGATGAACTCGCGGCCGACGATGCGGCGTTTCTGCTCGGGATCGACGACGCCGCGGAGCGCCGCGAGAAAACGCTCGGTGGCGTCGACGTAGCGAATGTCCATGTCCATGTTGCCGTGCATCACGTCGAGGACGCGCTCCGGCTCCTCCTTGCGGAGGAGTCCGTTGTTCACGAACACGCACGTCAGCTGATCGCCGACCGCACGATGGACCAGCGTGGCCGCGACCGCGGAGTCGACGCCCCCTGACAGCGCGCAGATCACGCGCCCGCCGCCGACCTGGGCGCGAATGCTCTCGGTCGCGGTCGCGATGAACGACCCTGGAGTCCACGAAGGGGTGCAGTGACATACACCGAAAAGGAAATTGCGCAGCACCTCCCGCCCGCTCGGCGTGTGCACGACCTCGGGGTGGAACTGGATCCCGAACACGCCCTTGCCGTTGGTGAACGCGGCCACCGGGGAGTTGCCGCTCGTGGCCAGCAGCTGGAAACCGGGCGGCATCTCGCTGACGTGGTCGCCGTGGCTCATCCAGACGGGCAGCTCGCCATGCAGGCCGCGGAAGAGGACGTTCGGCTCGCGGACCGACACGAGCGCTGGTCCGTACTCGCGGGCGTGCCCCGGGTCGACCTTGCCACCGAGGTGATGCGCGATCAGTTGCATGCCGTAGCAGATGCCGAGCACCGGAACGCCCGAGCGCAGAGCGTCCGGATCGACCTGCGGCGCGCCGGGGTCGTAGACGCTCGACGGTCCACCGGAGAGGATCAGCCCGGCGGGGTGTCTCGCCGAGAGCTCACTCCACGGCGTCGCGCCGGGGACGAGCTCGCAGTAGACGTTGGCCTCGCGCACCCTGCGCGCGATGAGCTGGCTGAACTGAGAGCCGAAGTCAAGGACGAAGACCGTCTGCAAACGTGTTTGGGTTTGAACCTCTTCCCGCCGGGGCGCGGCGGAGGTCCTCAGGCTACTTGCCCATGCCCACGTGCTGGGCCTGCTGGAACACCTTCCCCTCCGAGACGATCGAGGGTGCGATCACCATCTCGACGTGCTGAAACTCAGCGATGTCGCGCGCGCCGCAGACGCCGAGCGCCGACCGCAGAGCGCCGGCGAAGTTTTGCGTCCCGTCGTCGACTCGCGCCGGCCCGAGCAGGATCTCGTGGAGCGTCGCCCTGGTCCCGACCTGGATCCGCGTGCCACGGGGCAGGTTGGGGTCGGGCGTCGCCATGCCCCAGTTGAAGCCTTTCGACGCCGACTCCTCGGCGCCGGCGAGCGGCGTGCCGATCATCACCCCGTCCGCGCCCGCCGCGAAGGCCTTGCAGACGTCCGCACCGATCCGCATCCCGCCGTCGGTGATTACCGCGACGCGCATGCCGCCTCGCCGCATGTGCTCGTCGCGCGCCGCCGCGACGTCAGCGGTGGCGGTGACCTGCGGCACGCCGACCCCGAGGACGCCGCGCGTCGTGCATGCGGCGCCGGGCCCGACTCCGACCAGGATCCCGGCGATCCCCGTCTCCATCAGCTCGAGCGCGGTCTCGTAGTGGACGCAGTTGCCCACCACCACGGGAATCTCGCACAAGGACACGAGGTCGGCGAACGAGAGCTGGTGGTAGGAGCGTGATGAGTGTCGGGCCGTCAGCACCGTGCCCTGCACCACGTACACGTCGGCGCCCGCGCTCTGCACCACTTCGGCACGCTCCTCGGCCCGGGCAGGGATCGTGGAGACCGCGCACGGGACTCCCGCCGCCTTGATCGCCTTGATCCGTTCGGCGATCAGCCGCGGCTTGACCGGCTCGCGGTAGGCCTCTTTCAAGACAGCATTGACCGTGGACTTGTCAGCCTCCGCGATCTTGCGGATAACCGGCGCCGAGTCCTCGTAGCGCGTGTGCACGCCATCGAGGTTGAGCACCGCCACCCCGCCGAGCTTGCCCATCGCGATGGCGAAGTCCACGTCGACGACTCCATCCATCGCCGAGCCCCAGAAGGGAAGCGGAAGGTGGAAGCGACCGTTCATCGAAAATGTGATGTCGACCTCGTCGGGGTTGAGCGTCACACCACCTGGGACGAGGGCAACCTCATCGAAGCCGTACGCGCGGCGGGCTCGCCGGCCGATCCCGATCTCCAATTCCCCTTCAAGGCCAGAGTTCTCCCGGGAAATCTCTTCTCGGGTTTCGATCCGGCTCTGCTTCAGGGTGTGCTTACTCCATTGGATGAGGCGGGGTTCGGTGAATTATAGCTGGACACTATCCTGATCACGATGTACCGGACGCTCGAGTACCTCAATGGAATCTCTGACGGCGACGTGCACCGGCTGCGCGCCGTCGGCATCCACCACACCAACCAGCTCCTCCACCGTGCGTCGCTCGAGATCGACCGCAAGCGCCTCGAAAAGAAGACCGGCATCACGCGTGACCGCCTGTTTGAGTTTGTGAATCAATGCACCGTCCTCGAGGTCTCCGGCATGGAGCGCTGGATCTCGTTGATGCGCCGGTTCGGGATCAACTCCATGCAAGATCTGCGCGCCCAGGACGCGACGCGGCTGCACGCGCAGCTGATCGAGGCGATTGGGCTCGCCGGCGCGCCGACCCTCAGCGACGTTCAGTACTGGATCAGCCAGGCGACGGCGCTCGACATCGTCGAGCCGCCAGAGCCCGTCACGCCGCGGCGCATCATCGAGTAATTCTTTCGCGCAGCCACGCGACGGCGACCCGGCCTTGCGCCGCCTGGAAGGCTCGGACGGTCGGGATCCCCGGCGGTGGCGGCTCGAGGGCGCGAACGACAAAATACCCGGCCAGCGTGCAGACCACCGCGTCGATGCTTTCCGGCGACACACCTCGCAGGTCGATGCGACGGAGCAGCTCCTCGGGCGCTGGGCCACCCTGCATGGCCACGCTCGGCGCCATCGCGACGAGATCGATCCACCAGGACCCGGTCCGCGCCCACGGCCAATCGAGCACGTAGACGCGGTCGCCGGCGATGAGGAGGTTGTCGGCCCGGACGTCGAAGTTGAGCAGCGTGTCGCCTCGAGCAGCTTCGGGAGCGCGTGACTCGAGCTCGGCCAGGAGGGGAAGGTTCTCGAGCACCCACGGTTCGAGGCCCCGCTCATTGCGCTGCAGGGCGACCCGCCAGCCGTTGATGTTGGTCGCGAAGGCCTGCGCCGCACTCTCGTCGACCTGGATGGGTGATGGCGTGAGATCCGCGGCCATCCGGTTCAGAGTCGCCACGACCATGGCGAGGTCGCCCTCGGTCCATGGCTCGTGCGGGTGGCGGCCATCGACGTCCTCGAGGCACAGCGCCACCCAACCACCTTCGTCATAGGTCCACAGCAGCCGAGCGACCGGGGCGCTCGAAGGCAGCGAGGCGAGAATCCGCGCCTCCCGACGGTGAATGTCCGGGGTGTCAGGGTTCGCGCTTTCGTGCACCGCCTTGAGAAAGCAGCGCCGCCCATCGGCCAGCTTCAGGCGCGCGGCGAGGCCTGGCGAGAACCCGGTTGGCTGGGTGGTCGCCTCGACGACGGTTGAGCCCAACCGGCGCTGCAGCGCATCACGGATGTCTGGCGGGATGTCCTCCCAGTAGATGCGTACGCCTCTCGCCGGGACGGAATTAGATAAAGACGCCCCTCCGCAGCTTCAGGTTGTCGTAGATGCCTTGCTGGATCGTGTTCCGCACGTCGTCCGCGAGGGCCATCACGATGTGCTGGTCTTCCGCGGCAGAAGGTGGCAGGTCCGCGACGCCGATCGGCGCGTGGAACTGGATCCGCCACTTGCTCGGGAGCGGAATCATCCCCAGCGGCCCGAGCCACGGCCAGAACGGCGTGACGGGGAAGTACGGCATGCCGAGCAGGCGAGCGACCGGCCGGAGGTCGCCGAGCATCGGGTAGATCTCCTCTGAGCCGACCACCGAGACCGGGATGATCGGCGCCTGGGCGCGGATCGCGGTGGCGACGAATCCCCCGCGACCTAACCGGCGGAGCCGGTAGCGATCCCTGAACGCCTTGCCCGTCCCGCGCGTGCCTTCGGGGAAGACCAGGACCAGCTCGTCGCGCTCGAGGAGGCGCCGCGTGTCGTCGGGGTGGCCGACCGCCTGGCCCGTCCTGCGCAGAAACCAGCTCAGCGTCGGCATGCCCATGAACTGGCTGGCGACGAGCGCGCGAACGTGTCGCGGGCGGGGGTGCTCGACGAACACCGCCGTCTTGATCATGGTCCCGTCCCACGGCAGCACGCCGGCGTGGTTGGCGACCAGGAGGGCGCGTCCCGAGGCGGGCACGTGCTCGACCCCTGTCGCCTCCACGCGCCAGTAGTCGCGGTACAGCACCTTGAACGCGGTCAGGAACGATTCGGTCCATTGCGGGTCGAAACCGAAATCGTCGACCACGTAGTTGGGACCACGTCGCGCGAGCTCACGCTGCTGATAGATGAACTGGACCGCCTCCACGATCCGGTTCATGTCGATCACATCGCGCCCCGTCAGGTTCCGCAGCCGGGTGGCGAGCTCGCCGGCGGCCTGCAGGGCGTACATGGGCGCGTTGCGCTGCAGCCGGCGCACAGGCTTCGGCAGCCGGAAACCCTGGCGTGGCGCAACGATCTCGGCCTTCTTGCTCGACCGGCGCCTTTCCTCTTTTGTCGTCTCGGCGATCAATCGGGCCCTCCGACGCTGCCGCCCTTATCCCCACGAATGGGCAGGAGCGCTGCCCTGCGGCGGCGCTGCTGGAGGTAAACCTGGAGCTCGTATTCCTGCGGCGGCGACGGCGCCTCGATCTGCTCCACCTGCCTGCCGCGCGCCAGCGCATCCATGGCCTGACGCGAGCTGTAAGAAGGGGCCCAGCCGAACTCGGCCGCGACTCGCGAGCAGTCCATCACGGAACCGAACATGAGGACATCGGCGAGGTGCGCGGGCAGGCTCACACGCGCGACCAGCTTCAAGCCGGCGCGAGACAGCCACGCGCCATAAGGCGGGAGGATCGGCGCTGGGCGCCCGCCCATGATCCCGATCGCCTGGCTGAGCAGCACGACGCCAGCCCCCGCGACGTTGAACACGCCTGGGTGCTCGCCGACGACCGAGCGGACGATCACCTCGACGGCGTCGTACTCGTGCAGCAGCTGCAGCCGCGGATCGAAACCCGCGAACGTGGGCACGATCGGAAGCGATACGTACCTCGCGAGGCTGGTGTCTTCGCTGACGCGGTAGCCCAGCCGGAGCACCGTGGCCGCGCTGAGCTCGTTGCGGAGCGCGTACTCGTTGACGAGCTGCTCCATCTCCAGCAGGTCGCCCACGACGCCCTGACCCGGCCTGTCCCAGTTGGCCATGTCCTCCGAGAAGAACGAGGGGTCGCCCGGCCCGGCGCCGTAAATTGCCTGGCTCGACTTGACCACCAGCTTGCGGACGGGGCTGGATGGGGCCGCGCACCCGACGAGTACGTTCATGGTGCCGATCACGTTGGTCTCGTGGATCGAGCGCTCGTCGTGTGGTGAATCGACCATGACTGCGAGGTGCACGAGCGTGTCGATGCGCAGCTGGCGCACGAGCTTGCCGATCACGGAAAGCCTTGTGTCGGCGTGCACGAAGTCCATCTCCTCGATCGCGGCCACTGGATCCGCCACGTCGCACCCGAAGAGGAAGGGCACCTGAGGCGCCAGGCGGCGCGCGACCTCCGAGCCGAGCGGGTTGGAGACGCCGGTGACGAGGACGCGATGAGGACGGTGCGGGGGCATCAGCCTTTCCAATCTAGTCGAGTGGAGCTGAGACCCGGTTCGCGGAGGATCCTTTCCCTCGGGCTCTTACGGGTAGATGCCTCGGACCGTGGTCGCGTTCGCCACGCGCTGCACCGCCAGGGCGTATGCGGCGGCGCGCATGTCGATGCGCTTGTTCACCGATGTGTGGAGGATCTCGTAGAACGCCCGCGTGATCACGTGGTGCAGCTTGGTGTTGATCTCCTCCTCTTCCCAGAAGAATGCCTGCAGGTCCTGCACCCATTCGAAGTACGACACGATCACGCCGCCCGAGTTGGCGATGATGTCCGGGACCAGGAAGATCCCGCGGTCGTGCAGGATGGGGTCGGCCTCGGGCGTCACGGCCGCGTTGGCGCCCTCTGTGATGAGCCGCGCGCGGATTCGTCCCGCGTTGTCCCCGGTGATCTGGTCCTGGACTGCGGCAGGGACGAGCACGGTCACGGGAAGCTCGAGCAGCTCGGCGTTGGTGACGGAGTCGGCCTTCTTGAAGCCCGTCACGCCGCCGCGAACCTGGCGGTGCTCATCGAGCGCGCCGAGGTCGAGCCCCTGCGGGTTGTAGACGCCGCCCCTGGAGTCGCTGACGGCGACTATGCGGAGGCCGGCCTCAGACAACAGCCGCGTCGCGGAGCGGCCGACCTGGCCATACCCCTGCACCGCGACCGTGGGCGTCTCCTCGTCGATGTGCAGGTACTTGAGCGCCTCGAGCGTGAGATACGTGGCGCCGCGGCCGGGCGCCTCGATGCGCCCCTCGGAACCGCCCACATCGACCGGCTTGCCGGTCACGGACGCGGTGACGGAGTGGCCCTGGTGCATGGACACCGTGTCCATGATCCAGGCCATGATCTGCGGATTGGTCCCCATGTCGGGGGCTGGGATGTCCTTCTCCGGGCCGATGAGCAGCGAGATCTCGGTCGCGTAGCGGCGCGTCAGGTGCTCGAGCTCGTTCTGGCTGAGCTTGTGAGGGTCGACCGCGACCGCCCCCTTGGACCCACCGTACGGGATGCCGACCGCCGCACACTTCCAGGTCATCAGCATCGCGAGCGCCTTGACCAGGTCGAGGGTCACGTCCGGGTGGTAGCGAATGCCGCCCTTGGCCGGGCCCCGGCTGATGTTGTGCTGGACCCGCCAGCCGGTGTACACGTGCACCGACCCGTCGTCCATGCGAACGGGGAAGTGGACGGTCAGCTCCCGCTTGACCTCGCGCAGCCCCTGGCGCGCGTCCTCAGATAGGCCGATGACGTCCGCCGCGGCGTCAAACCGACGCTGGGCGGTCTGAAAGGCGGAAGCGCGTGTTTCGACCGCCATCTTCGCGACTTCCGATAGTAACTCCGGGGATGCTCAGCGAGGAGACTTTCGTTTCCGCCGCGCGGGCCGCGACCCGTTGGCGCCGCGCACCTGGGCCGACAGCTTGTCGAGCCGGTCGTTGATCCTGTCGATGTCGTTGCGGGAAGGGATGCGCAGCCGGCGCAGCGCGCGCTCGATGGCGTCGTCGACCATCGCTTCGACTCCTTCGCGGCCGCGCTCGACCTGGTTGCGCAGGTCGCCTGGAACGTTCAGCGTCTTTCGCACGTAGTCGAGCAGCGCCTGGCCGCGGTCATGCAGCGTCTCGCCACCGGCGTCAACGAGTCGCGCCGGCCCTCTTTTTTCCTCGGACAGCACGATCTGCGACAGCGTCAGCTGGGTGAGGTCGTGGCCGTCGTCGCGGTCGACAACTTTGATCTCGTGCCCGTCCCGCACCAGCTGCGCGATTCCTTCGAGAGTGATGTAGCGACTGGTGTGAGTGTCGTAGAGCTTGCGGTTTGCGTACTTCTTGATAAGGTGTCGCTCAGGGGCTGTGGTCGGACTCATTCGCGGCGCGGCCCATTCTAACGCGGTGCGTTAACGGCTCCGCGAGGCCATTTGGTTGGAGGTGGTGATGGGTAAGAGGAAGCGCACGTCGCGGCAGACCGGTCTCGTCGATCGAGCCGTAAGTGTTGGCCGCCGAGCCCTGAGGGAGGCGGAAAGCCGCATCCCGACCGACCTCCGCCGCCAGCTCGACCGAAGTCTCAAGGACGCCGACAAGACTGCGCGTGCCGCGATCAAGACTCTGCAGGCCCAGGTCAAGAAAGCCAGCACGCGGGCCGACGTCAACAGCGTGCTCAAGCGCATAGACGGGTTGACCAAGCAGGCACGACAGATTGCGCGCGGCACCGGCTCGCGGGCGGCAACCGGCGCGCGCCGCGCCTCTACCACCACCCGGCGCACCGCGACTCGCACCCGCAAGGCTGCGACCAGCACGCGGCGCCGCGCCGCCACCACCACGCGACGTGCGGCGAGCAGCACCGCGGCGCGGACCACGCGAGCCACCAGTCGGCGCACCACCACCCGCCGGGCGCGCTCGCAGGCATCGGCTCCGGCCGAGACAGCGTCCACCGAGCCGGATGCCGTCGGACCCGAGAGTTAGCTAAAGAGACCCGAAGATCTTCGTTCCGCCCAGGAGCACGGCTCTTGGGCGGAGCTCCTCCCAGCTCACGCCTTCCTCCTCCAGCGGATCGCCTCGATAGACCTGCAGGTCCGCCAGCATCCCCGGCTCGAGCGTTCCCTTGACGCCCTCCTCGAAGCTCGCGTAAGCCCCACCCATCGTGTACGCCCGCAGCGCCGCCAGCATGCTGATGCCGTTGACCTGGTCTTCCACCGCGACGCGGATCCCTGGCCACGGATTGGGATCAGGTGACACGGGCAGGTCGGAGCTGAAGGCCAGGGGCACGCCGGCCTTCAGCAATGCGCGATGTGGCGCCAGGTCGGCCCTGTCGCGCACCGGGAAGAAGATGGTCGAGGCCACCCGCCCGAAGCGCGCGGCCATCGGCTGCATGACGGCGACCATCCCAAGTGCGGCCAGGCGCGCCTGGAGGTCAGGCGGGCAGATCGTGCAGTGCTCGACGCGGTGGCGGAGATGCTTTCCGTCCGCAGCCTCGACCGCGTCGCACATCGCTTCGATCGCGCCATCCCCGATGGCGTGCGCCGCGACCTGCAGCCCGCGCGCCGTCGCCCTACCCACCAGGTCGCGCAGCTCGTCGGGTGTCGTGCGCCACACGCCGCCGCCCGATCGCATCGCTACGCGCTCTGCTCCGCCGTCGACGAACACCTTGATGGGACCGGCGCGCAGCATCGAGCCGCCGAAACCCGTGCGCAAGCCGAGCTGCGATGCGGCTTCGAGCAGCTCCCAGGAGAGGAACTCGTTGACTCGCATCTTCAGCCGGCCCTCAGACGCCAGCCGCTCGTAGGCCTGAAGGTCGTCGGCGAAGCCGCGGTTGACCGCCGCCCCAACCGAGGTGATTCCACGCGAGATCAGCAGGTCCTGGGCCTGGACCACACCCGCCATCCGCCGCTCGAGCGCGGGCTTTGGCTGCACATCCGCCACCATGCGCATGGCGCTCTCGAGCAGAAGGCCGTTCGGCGTGCGGTTGAGGTCACGGCCGATCCGGCCGCCCGGCGGGTTTGGGGTGTCCGACGTGATCGACGCCGCCTCGAGCGCCGCGGAGTTGGCCACCCGCGCGTGCCCGCCGCGCTCATCGATGAATGCCGGCCGATCGCCCGTCACGCGGTCCAGCTCGGAACGATGGGGCTGGCGCCGCTCCGTCAGCTCGTCGGTCCGGTAGCCCATCCCCTGCAGCCATTCGCCGGGCTTGAGGCGGCGGGCGTGCTCCTCGAGCTTCCCCAGGATGTCGTCGACTCCGCGCGCCCCGCTGAGGTCGGCGGCGAAGCGGGTCAGGCCGAAGTAGACGACGTGGGCGTGGGCGTCGTTGAAGCCCGGGAGGACCGCTGAGCCGCGCAGATCCACGACCCGGGTCCGCGGTCCCCGCAGGCGCAGGACCTCGGCGCCGCCGCACGCGATGACCTTGCCGCCCGCGATCGCGAGATGGCTGTGGGGGGTCAGCCCCGTGCGTCCGAGCGTGCGGATTCGCCCGCGCGCCAGGATCAGATCAGCGCGCACTGGATCGTTAGATTAAATGCGTGGTGAGAATCGATTTCCGCTCCGACACCGTGGCGATGCCGAGCCCTGAGATGCGCCAGGCCATGGTCGACGCGCCGCTGGGCGATGACGTGTTCGGCGACGACCCGACTGCGAACAGGCTGCTCGAAGTCGCCGCCGAGCGCATGGGCAAGGAGGCAGCGACCTTCGTGCCTAGCGGCACGATGGGCAACCTGATCGGCATCGCGGTCAACGCGAATCGCGGTGAGGAGCTGATCGCCGACTCCGAATCGCACATCTTCCACTACGAGACCGCGGGGGCGGCTGCAGTCTGCGGCGTTCAGATCCGGCCAGTCGTCACCGAGGCTGGGGTGATGTCTCCCCGGCAGATCGTCGAGGCGGTGCGGCCGAGAGACGATCCGCATCAGCCGATCAGCGCCGCCGTGACCTTCGAGAACACGCACAACCGCCATGGCGGGATCGTCTGGCCCCTCGCGGACCTCCGAGCAGCCGCCGACGCCGCCCACGCGCGAGGCTTGCGCGTCCACCTCGACGGGGCGCGCATCTTTAACGCCTCTGTGGCCCTCGGCGTGCCGGCCGCGGAGATCGCCTCATGCGCGGACACCGTCACCTTCTGCCTCTCCAAGGGCCTGGCCTGCCCGATCGGCAGCGTCTTCTGCGGCTCGAAGGAAGACATCGAGGAGGCGAAGCGCTGGCGCAAGCGCCTCGGCGGAGGCATGCGCCAGGTCGGGGTGCTGGCGGCGCCGGGCTTGATCGCGCTCGACCACATGGTGGACCGCCTGGCCGAGGACCACGCCAACGCCCGCACCCTGGCCGAAGGGCTGTCGGAGCTGCCGGGCGTGAGCTGCGACCTCAGCCGCGTGCAGACCAACCTGGTCTTTTTCGAGCTGGCGGAGATGCCCGCTCCTCGCTTCGTCGAGGAGTGCGGGTCGCGTGGCCTGCTTAGCGACTCGATCACCGACCGCCGGGTGCGGTTCGTCACGCACTACGGCATCGAATCGGAAGACATCCAGTCGGCGTTGAGGATCTGCGAGGAGGTCCTCACCTCCTGATCAGCTGAGCAGGGACGCCAGGAGCTTCGGGTCGATGTTGCCGCCGCTGACAATGGCCACGGTGGGCGGCCCGGGCGGCAGCTGCTCGAGCGCGGCATAGGCAAGGGCGCCCGCTCCCTCCGCGATCAGCTTGGCCGACGCCGCCAGCTCTGGGATCGCCGTCTTGAGGCGCGGTTCGGAGACGACGAGCCAGCGATCGACGCAATCCTTGACAAGATCGAACATCTTGGGCACGAACGGAGCGGTCGTGCCGTCGGCGATCGTGTCCGGTTTGATGTTCACCGCGCCGCCTTCCGCCAGGCTGCGCACCCACAGCGGATAGCCGTCCGATTGGACGCCGATCACTTCGACGTCGCCGCGTAAGCTCTTGAGCGCCGACGCGACTCCGCTGACAAGACCGCCTCCGCCGACCGGCACCAGCACCCGGCGAACGTCAGGCGTATCCTCCACCAGCTCGAGGCCCAGACTTCCGTGCCCTGCCATCACCTCGTCGTCGGCGAAGGGGTGGATGAACGACTCGGGTTCCTTGTTCCAGGCTTCGGCGGCCATCCATACCAGCAGGTCGTCGCGCGGCATCAGGATCGGCGTGGCGCCCCATCGCTTCACGCCTTCGAGCTTCGGCAGCGGCGCGGTGTCGTACATGAACACCCGGCACGGCACGCCAAGCTTGTGCGCGACGTAGGCGCAGGCCTGGGCGGCGTTGCCGGCGCTCACCGTGATCAGCCCGCGCTGCAGACGGTCGGCCGGCAGCGCCAGGGCGGCGGCAAAGAAACCGCGCACCTTGAAGCTGCCGGTCGGCTGGAGGCACTCGGCTTTGAGGAGCGCGCCCTCGACCGGGATGAGCGGCGTGCGCAGGATGTGGGGGCGCGTCCGCTGGGCGGCCGCGCGGATGCGCTCGATCGGGATCACATTGATAATCGTATTCGTGCCCATATACGAATACCGATGCGAGGAGTGCGGCAAGCGTTCATCGACGCTCCTGTCCAGCTACGCGTCGCCCGACCCGCCGTGCCCTCACTGCGGCAAGCCCGCCCTGCGCCGCCTTGTTTCCACGTTTGCGACCCCCGCTTCGAGCGACCTCGAAGGCGGTGACGGCGGCGACTTCGGCGGCGGGGACGAAGACTTCGGCGGAGGGGAGGAAGGCTTCGGCGGCGGAGGTGACGACTTCGGGGGCGACGACGACTTCTAGGTCTCAGGCGCTCTGGCCAAGCACCTCGTTGGCCGCTTTGATCAGCTCCCGCCGGTGCGTTTCGTCGTGTGCGAAGATCCGGAAAAGCGCCATGCGCACCGGCAGTCGCTTGAACAGGTCGAGCACCTGGCTCTGCCGGTAGCGATCCTCGAGCGGGTCATAGAAGAGGATCTCGGCGGTCTCGTTTATCGGGTTGAAGGCGCGGGACTCCTGCGCCGCGACGTCCACCTCGAACACGATGTCGCGCACGTTCGAAGGCAGATGCTCGCGCAGCTGCCGCGCAAACTGCTCGCGGGTCACGCTCAGGGCGCCTGTCGGAATCTCGCGCGCGTCGGTGTGGCCCTGGTAGATCAGCTTCCACTTGAGCTTGCGCGCCACGACCGCAGCCCACGCCTTCCCGAGCTCGCGCAGCTGCCCGTCCGCCTCCCCGCGCGCCCAGCGCTCGACGTCCGAGAGCAGCGACCACTCGGTCAGGGTCCGGAAGCGGTCGAGGCGGTCGAGCGGGTTGCCGCCGAGCAGCACGTCGAGCGTCGGCCGGAACACTTCGCGCAGCTGGAGATCGATCCTCCGCACCGTGCGGTGGAAGTAGACCTGGTGATACAGGTAGAGGCGCGAGTTCAGGAACATGTAAAGCGCCTCGGCGGCGTGGGAATGAAGCGTGAGGCCCCGCTCGGAGATGAACGAGTAGTGGACGATCCGCTGGACGTCCACCGGCCCCGCGGAGACGCCACATATATAGGAATCGCGAGGCACGTAGTCCATGTTGTCGGCCGAGTAGGCGCCGACCAGCGCGGGCTGGAGAACGGCGAGCCAGCGGGGCGGCTCGAAGCCGGGCAGCTCGTGGGATGAGATGAGGTAGGCGACCCAGCGCGGGTCGATGCGCTCGCCTGGCTCGAAGTCGGCGACGGGAGACGCGCCGAGGCCGCCGATGAGGTCGGCCAGCGCGCCGGTGACCAGCTCCCGGCCGATGACCTCGTGATCGATGCCCCACGTGTCGAGGTAGTTCTCGTCGAAGAAGTGGCCGAACGGCCCGTGGCCGACGTCATGCAGAAGCCCGGCCATGCGCATCGTCTCCTCGACGAGCTGGGCCGACGGCACGTCACGGACGGCCGCCTTCAACGACGGGTAGAGGTGGCGCGCCCACTCGCCCGCCAGGTGCATCGCCCCGAGGGCGTGCTGGAAGCGCGAGTGCTCGGCGGTCGCGAAGACCCACCACGCGCTCTGGAGCTGATGGATCCGGCGAAGGCGCTGCAGCCACGCGGCGTCGACGAGATCTTGCTCGGCCGCATCACCGGCCACCCCGCCGGGCCCGCCCTTCGTGATGCGAAGGTATCGGTAGATGGGATCGCTGGACAGGTTCACGCGGGAGTATTCGGACAGGGCTTCGTCCACGAATCGATTATCGGCATGACCCCACTCCTGACGGAGGGGATCGAGCTCTTCAACACGGGCGAGTACTGGCACGCGCATGAGGTATGGGAGAGCGAGTGGACGCTGGATCGCAAGGGTCCGGACTCTGGTTTCTACAAGGGCTTGATCCAGGTTGCCGCGGGATGCCTGCACTACACAAGGCGCAACCGACGGGGCGCGGTCAACAAGTGGCGCAGCGGCGCGGACTATCTCCGGCCGTACCTGCCCGCGCACCGGGGCGTGCGTCTCGCGCCGCTGGTCAGCTCGGTGGATGGTTTTCTCGCCGCGATGGGTGCGGGGGACTGGCCCACCCTGACGATGCCTCGCATCGCCGCCGATCAGGAGTAAGGGGGAAAGCGCCTCCCGGCACCCGACTCGATCAAGCCGCCATGACCGAGCCGCAGGAGGTCGGCCGCGTCGGCCCGCCCGTAGGCGAAGACGAACGGCAGCAGCAGGTCCAGCGAGCTGTTACGTCCGAAGCCCGCGCACGACGCAACGCCAACCACGGCGGCCTCGCCGAGGCGGCCGAGCCACAGCATGCTGCCGGGGTGCATCGGCGCGCCGAGCTGGAGCACCTTGCCGCCGGCGTCAACGAGCTCGGCGTACGCGGGGTCGAGCGGATCGATCGCCGAAGCCCCGGCGAACAGCACCAGCTCCGCGCCCTCGTCGATCGCCTCGCGGTAGGCCGCCGCCACCGCCGCGTCGGTCCGAGCCACCTCACGCACGGCCATCACCTGGGCGCCGTACCACCCCAGCTTGGAGGTCACCGCGGCGCGAAACAGGTCGCGAGCCTTGGGCTTGAGCCTCTCGGTGGCGACGACGAAAGTCTTGAGCGGCCGGAACGGCAGCAGCTCGACTGCCGGACCGCGCTCGCGGCAGAGCCGCTCCGCCTCCTCGATCAACGCTCCCGGAACAGCGACCGGCGTGACCTTGCACCCGGCGACCTCTTCGCCCTCACCGACGGCCTGACCGTCCATCAAGGTGAACACGGAGATGTAGCCGAGCGAGTTGATGGCGTCGACGAGATCGCCGCGCACCCGAACCAGGCCCCGATGCCCCGCCAGCAGCCGCGCCTGGCTCTGGACGGGTTTTGTCGCATGGAGGCCGGGACTCGCCAGCGCGGCGGCCAGCCTGCGGGCCGCCTCGTCCTCGTGGACGTCGCCCGGTTCCATCTCGATGACGTGCACCTCGCCTCCGGCACGGACCCGCTCGAGGTGTTGCTCGCCGAGGATCGCGCCCTTGCGCAGGTCGGGGCCGAGGTCGTGGACGAGTACGCGTCCTTTTATATGCTCGGCCGTCACCGATTTGCCGTGGAGGCGAAGAGCTCGCATCAATTGAGAGGATAGATACGCAATGGACCTGCCCTCGGTTCGGCTCTACAACACGTTCACGCGCAAAAAGGAGGAGCTGCGCCCAAACGAGCCGGGCCTGGTCCACATCTACTCCTGCGGCCCGACGGTCTACCGCTACGCACATGTCGGCAACCTGCGCACCTTCCTGCTGCCGGATCTACTGCGCCGCACCCTCGACTACCTCGGCTACCGCACCGAGCACGTCATGAACATCACCGACGTGGGACACCTCACCGACGACACGTTCGAGCGGGGTGAAGACAAGATGCACGTGTCGGCTCGCCTGGAGAACAAGTCGCCCGAGGACATCGCCGCTTACTACGCCGACGCGTTCTTCGCCGACCTCGCCAGGGTGAACATCCGGCCGGCGGACGCCTACCCGCGGGCGACGCAGTACGTCCCGAAGATGATCGAGCTCATCCAGACCCTGCTCGCCAACGGCCACGCGTACGAGGTGGACGGGACCGTGTACTACGACATCGCGAGCTTTCCCGCGTATGGACGGCTGTCGCGCAACACCACTGACAGCCTCCTGTCCGGTGTGCGCGGCGAGCCCGATCCCAGGAAGCGGCACCCCGGCGACTTCACGCTCTGGAAGGCGGCCGGCGATCACCGATTGCAGGTGTGGCCCAGCCCGTGGGGCCCCGGCTATCCCGGTTGGCACATCGAGTGCTCCGCGATGTCGATGTCGATCCTCGGCGATCGGTTCGAGATCCACACGGGTGGCGCCGACAACGTGTTTCCACACCACGAGGCCGAGATCGCGCAGTCGGAAGCGGCAACCGGGCACCGAGTCGTGGGCATCTGGATGCACGGCGGCCTGCTGATGCTGTCGGGAACGCGCATGGCCAAGTCGGCGGGCAACTTCTTCCGCGTCACCGAGCTGGAAGAGCGCGGGATCGACCCGCTCGCCTTTCGCTACCTGGCCTTGCAGGCAAAGTACCGCGCGCCGCTGAACTTCAGCACCGAGGTCCTGGCCGGCGCCGACCGCGCGCTGCGCCAGCTTCGCGAGCGCGTCAGCGAATGGTCGGCCGATCAGGCGGTTGGCCGCACCGCGGCGCTTCGGGGGGACTGGGACTCGCGCTTTCGGTCAGCCATCGCGGACGACCTCGACTTTCCGCGGGTCATGGCACTGATCGCAGAGCTCGTCCGTTCCGATGTGCCGCCGTCGGAAAAAGCTGCGCTGCTCGTCGCCTGGGACGAGGTGCTCGGCCTCGACCTGAATCGCCGGGCCGCGGATATCGCCCTGCCCGCTGGAGCTGCCGAGCTGATGGCCGAGCGCGAGAAGGCGCGCGCCGCCAAGGATTTCACGCGGTCCGATCAGCTGCGGGACGAGCTGCGTGCGCTGGGCGTCAACGTGGCGGACAGGTCCGTCGAAAAAAAGTAAGGGCGCCCGCGAGACGGAAGGGTCTTGGGGAAGATCAGGGAAAGGGCGAGATCTTCACCGGTGGATGAGTGCCCACGGGATCCGACGGCTCGGTGCCCACCTGGTCCAATCCAGCGTCCGACTTCGCGGCGGGAGGCTGCCCTCCGGAGCTCGTCGAACCACCGCCGGCCGCGCTCGCGTTGCCCCCGCCGGCCGTGGCGCGTGCATGTTCGACGCTCGAAGGCGTGGCTGCGGCGCTGTGCTGGTTGGTCAGGGTGCTCACGGTATCGGCGGCGTGGTGCTCCCATGCGGAGGGGCTCACGCTGCCTGTGGTGGCCACCCCGGCCACGATCACCGCGGCTGCAGCGACCGCAGCCCCCGCGAGCGCCTTGATCGACAACGCCGCCACCGCTCCGCCCGAACGGCTCCGCCTCGCCAGG